>DYNJ01000034.1 GCA_020721085.1 Sulfurovum sp.
GCTCTTCTATGGTCAGATCATCATAAAGATCCCCCGGGTTAAAAAATTCTATCCTGTCATCAAAAATTTTAATAATACTATCGCTGCTATCTCTATAATCTCTATGAACGATCATATTGAGAACAATCTCACGAATAGCATCTAGCGGATAATCATACCGCTCTTCTCGTTGTGGATTGCCTGTAATGATATACTCGACCATAAAATGTTTTCTAAGAAAGATCATCAGCTCATCTATCTCTGTAAAAAGATCAGCATTTAGAGAGATGCTGTCTATAATATCAGTTGGAGTCTTAAATCGTCCTGCCTGAACACCGGAGATGATATTAAAGTCTTTTGAAAAAAGCAAATAAGCGCCAAAAGTGATTTTGTCATCTACTATAAGACCATACCTTTGTAAAGTCTGCATAGATGTGTCATAAAACTTTTTACCAAAATGCAACTCTATTTTTTTAATAAACTGTTCTACTTTATCAAGACTTATATCATTAAAGCTTTGTCTATCATCAACATAATAGTCCCAAGAACTATTTTTTGTTTTCAAATACTCGTTGGCTATCTCTTCCATACTCATAACATGGTTAGAGTTTTGTCTTCTTAATAAGTATCTATTTTTGTAGCTCACTGGTTTTATGGGGTACTCTTTTACATCTATAACCACTACTTGCTTACCCTCTATCTCTGCTACCTCCATATCAGGAATGACAGAGGGTGAAGTATTTTGTTTGACTTGGTTGATCCAGCCTTGGAGAGTCTCTTTGTTGAGCTCAACACCGGCAATTTCACCTGCATCATTCACACCTACAAATACCTTGCCGCCTTTGGCATTGGCAAAAGCTACAATGGTCTCTATGATCTCTTTTTGAAAAGAGCCTTTAAACTCTACGGTCTGACTCTCTCTATTTTTGATCTGCTCTAAAAGTTCTTTCATCAGATCACATCCGCAAATGTTTTTTCAGTTTTTCGAAAATGGTAAATACCGACGGCACACAGAAATATAACCATCACCATCGAAACACTCAATGCTGTCAAAGTAAATGCGGTTTTGCCGCCGCTGATCGCCCAACGAAAGCCGTCAATGATGCCGACCATTGGGTTGAGATAATAAAGCAGCTGATATTTTTCAGGGACAATCGTCGTACTAAAGCCAACCGGAGAGAGATAGAGACCCAACTGAACAACGAAAGGAATGACAAAACGAAAATCTCTATACTTAACATTGAGGGCTGCAATATAAAGACCCGAGCCTAGTGCCGCAAAAAATGCGAGTGTCAAAAAGAAAGGCAGAGTTAGAATATGCCAATCAGGAACATACTGATACCAGACCATTAAACAAATCAAAATCAGAAAAGAGATCAAAAAATCGACCCCTGCTACGACTACTGAAGCGGTGGGGATGATGAGCCTGGGGAAATAGACTTTTGAGATGAGATTGGCATTCCCGATGAGACTATTGCTGGCATCCGAAAATGCCGTAGCGAAAAATGTCCAGGGCAACATAGCCGCAAAGACGAAGATCGGATAGGGAATTCCTTCACTGGGAAGTTTGGCGATTTTCCCAAAGACAACTACAAAGATAATCATAGTGAGCAGAGGTCGCAAAACAGCCCATAATACACCGATGATCGTCTGCTTATAGCGTACAGCGATGTCTCTCCACGCTAAGATATAAAAGAGCTCACGATAGCGCCATAAATCCATCCAGTAGTGACGCTCTGTTTTGTTGGCTTCTATGGTGAATTGATAATCTGCTTCGTTGCTCATCTGACCCCTATTTAAATTATTTTTGTAATTTTACCAATTTTTATGGAAGGATATTCTTGTATTGCGAGTCGTGTCGTACTATATTTTTCATCTAAACATATTGTATTAGTCATTTTTACTCTTCCAAACTCTTTTTTAATTCATTTTCAATCATCTCAATAGTCGGCAAGCTTGACTCAAACTCTTTTGGTAAAACTTCCGTGAGTTGATACTCGGAGATCCCTATGGGTTGAGACATATTTCTCAGTGAATATTCTGCAACTGTCGGTTGCACTTTTAAGTTTTCCATTTGTGCCACCGCCAGCGGCACTTTTTCAAGCTCATCTTGGTACTCTTTGTAAAACCTCACCATTCTTTTTAAATTTCTAGTCGAGGATCCACTCATGGCTGGAAACTCTTGCAAAATATCAGCGCTTAAAGTATCAATAACTTTTGCACCCCGGCCAAGCTTTATCTGTTTGCTGTTTGTCATCGCCCCGATAGTAAAATAAAGCAAAATCATCTCTTGATCTACAGCATTAAAAGCCTTTTGCTGAGAGAGTTTGATTTGATTTTTTATATCTGCTAAAAACGCACTGTGATCTTGTGATGTAATTAAATCTTTCATTGGTTCACTTGCCAAATAGCTTCCCCTCCTCGTTTGTCGTCCTCGATGATGTCGTACTCTGCATTGTCATAGTTTTGGTCAATGACGCTTCGGATAGTCTGTTCGAGATGTTTTCTTGTTTTGTATTTTGTTTGAGTATATCGGCTTGTTTGGAAAATCCTACCATAAAAAACTTCAAGCAAAGACGATGCGAGGGTGACAGGGGAGGCATCCTGCATCAAAGCGCAGTGAGATGCCAAAAAAAGAGTTTGAGCGGTTAATATCTTGTGATAAATTGTCGGTATTTTTGTAAGCCATTGAGTGTGATATTTTGATGATTTCTGCTATAATTTATTGAGATGATTGCAAATTGAAGAAAAGGATTGACAATGTATTATAAAAATCGTAAAGCATTTACGATGTTGGAATTGGTTTTCGTCATAGTGGTGATAGGGATACTTTCGGCTATCGCTATCCCCAAACTCGCGGCGACACGGGATGATGCGGTGATCACGAAGGCGAGGAGTGAGGTGGCGTCTGTGAGAAGTTCGATGGCGACAGAGCGGCAAAAAAGGATACTGCGAGGTGATTTTACCGCGATCACAGCAGTAGATGGAGCAGTCAATGCAACAGGGAACGATGTAGCCATTTTTGACTTCTTTGATAATGTTGATACCACCAATAAGGTCTTGGAATATCCCTTGCGTACTTGCGCAACAGGCACAGCAAGGGGATGCTGGATAGGATCTGGCACCAATGAATATAGATTTCGTATGCCACACAATAGCAATAATGTGGACTTCAATATTACAAATAATAGATTTGAATGTAAATCGACAAACAGTGCCGCCGACTGTAAAGAGTTGACTCAATAAAAGATCGCCGCGCTTCGCTCGCAACGACAACAAATCGTCATTGGGCACTTGATGCGGAATCTAGCTCTTTGTCTTTTTGATGGGTCTCCGGGTCAAGCCCGAAGACGACGAAGTATGGTCAAGCCCGAGGATGACGGAGTCAGTACCCCGCAATTCGATTTTGTGATATAATAATTTATTAAATCGTAAAGGAGTTTGGGCATGCAAAGATTTACAATACAAGTACAAGATTCTTTTGTGAATGATTTTATACTGTTTTTAAATAGATATGGAAGCAATATCAAGATACTAGAATCAAAAAAAAGTTCTCCTGATAAATATGATAAAAATATCCAAAATGGCAGCAAAAACGATATCGTAAAATCTCAAAATATTTCTATGGAAAAAACATGGGATAATGATGCAGATAAGGCTTGGGATGAGTTATAAAAAAGGAGATATTGTTCTTATCAATTTTCCTTTTACTGATCTTGCAAATTCTAAAAAAAGACCTGTTTTGATCATATCCGATGAAAGCAGCTTGAATGATATAGTGTGCTTTCAGATTACATCCAAACTAGCTCAAGATAATTTGATACCAATAAATAAAAATGAAATAGCAAGCGGAGCATTGAAACTTGTATCATTTGTAAAATATGATAAGTGTTTTACATTGGATTCAAGTATCATAGATAAAAAATTAGCCTCCGTTAATGATGAATTTATGGATAAATTAAAAACATTATTTTGTAATATCATATTTTAGGACACTCTATATACTATTTTCAAATAGCGCTATCAAAATCATCGGCTCCGCTGCTAACTTATGCAAGTGAAAAAAAACTTGAGATAGGCTCTGTGGTACAAGTTCCTGTAAAAAGTACCGTTAAAAATGCCGTAGTTCTTGAGGAAACGCAAAAGCCCGATTTTGATACTTTTGATATTTTAGAAGTTACTGATAATTTTTATAGTAAAGAGCAGATTGAGACTGCAAAGTTTATCTCGGCTTATTATTTTTCTTCTTTGGGGGAAGCCCTCTCTCTTTTCATGCCTTATGAAAAGAGAGAAGTGAATAGTGAAAAACGAATAGTCAATAGTGACAATTTGCCATTATTAAGTCTCGTTCAGAAACAAGCCTATGATGCGTTGCTTCAAAAAGACAAGGCGCTGCTCTTTGGGGTGACGGGTTCCGGCAAAACGGAGATTTTCATCTCGCTGATAGCCGAGATGCTGCACAAGGGCAAAACAGCGATCTTCCTGATGCCGGAGATCTCGCTCACGCCGCAGATGGAGAAACGGCTCAAAGGCTATTTCGGCGAGAGTGTGGCGATGTGGCATTCCGGACTGGCCAAGAAAAAAAAGCAGAGCATCCTGGAGGGGATATATGAGGGCAGGGTGCGGATCGTAGCAGGCGCAAGGTCGGCTCTGTTTGTGCCGCTGGCGGATGTGGGGCTTATCATCGTGGACGAAGAGCACGATGACAGCTACAAGGCGATGACAAGGCCCCGGTACCACGCCAGAGACATAGCGGTCTATATGGGATCCAAGATCGGCGCCAAAGTAGTGCTTGCCAGTGCAACGCCGAGTATCGGCAGTTACTACCGATATGCCGTGGTCAAGCTGGATCAAGCCTTCATCCCGAGCGCCAAAATCTATAAGTTCGTACAGGGCGATACCATCACAAGCGAGATCATTGCCGATATCAGGGGCAATCACCAAAAAGGCGGACAGGGGCTGCTCTTTTTGCCGACACGGGGCAACTTCAAATACCTCTACTGCGAGGCGTGCGGCAAGACGCATCTATGCCCTTTTTGTTCTGTCGGCATGGCGCTGCACCGTGCCAAACGCCACCTGCGATGCCACTACTGCGGATATACGGAGGCGATACGGGAGTCTTGCGCCTATTGCGGACACCACCCCCTCAAAAGCGAACGGATGGGTACGGCTGAAGCAATCGAAAAGATCCAAGAAGAGATCCCCGATATCGTCATCGAACAGTTCGACAAAGATGCAATCACCACACCCAAAAAACTCAAAACTGCGCTTGACCGCTTTGAGAGCGGGGAGAGCCGGCTGCTGCTCGGTACGCAGATGCTCAGCAAAGGGCATGACTATCCGAATATCACTTTGAGTGTCATATTGGGGCTGGACTATATCTTGGGGTTGGCGGATTGGCGTGCCAAAGAGCGGGCGATGAGTCTGCTCGTGCAGGTCGCCGGCAGGTCGGGCAGAGCCAAAGAGGCGCGAGTGACAGTGCAGACCAACAACCAAGAGATGTTTACCCCGTACTTGGAGGATTATGAGAAGTTTTTAAAAGACGAGCTGGAGTTTGCAAGAGGGTTATACCCGCCTTTTGTATCCTTGGCGCGCATCCTGATAGCGCATAAAGAGCAAGCCAAGGCGGAGGCATTGACAACGCAGATCGCGGGAAAACTTTCTCGTTTCCCCAAGATCGAGATCGTAGGGCAGGGGAAAGCCCCTATAGAGCGTATCGCCGGAAAATACCGCTACCATATCCTGCTGCGCTCCCAAAAGCGCACCCCGCTCTTGACCGCGCTTCATAGTGTTGATCAAAGAGGGATCGAGATCGATATGGACCCGGTTGAATTTTCTTAGAAAATTCAAAGTGAAGAGTGAAGAGTGAAGAGTGAAGAGAGTGAATGGTTAATGTTATTGGTGTATTTTTTTGGTAGAATGTTTTATGAGTATATTAGCCAGTAAAAGTTACCAATTATGCACAATCAAGGGCAGATTTTATCAATAAACTCTCTGTCTCCTTAAAAGAAGCAAATGAGACAAAATATTGGTTACGACTTTTAAAAGATTGTAGTTATTTAGATGCTAAAATTGCAGACAATATTTTACATGATATTGAAGATCTTATAAAAATGTTAGTTTCAAGTATAAAAACAGCAAAAGAGAATAACAATGATACATACTTTCCTCAGGGAGAAAAAGCATGAAAGAACGCTACCCAACCAAAAAGATCTTCGTCGGCAATGTTGCTATCGGCGGTGATGCGCCGATCTCTGTGCAGTCGATGACATTTTCCGATACGCGCGATGTGGAGGCAACTGTGGAGCAGATCAACAGGCTTCATTTCGCAGGGTGCGATATCGTCCGTGTAGCAGTGCCGGATATGGAAGCTGCTTTGGCGCTCAAATCGATCAAAGAGCAGATCGCCATTCCGCTCGTTGCAGATATCCACTTCAACTATCGCTTGGCGCTCGAAGCGGCGAAATGGGTCGATTGCATCCGTTTCAATCCGGGCAATATCGGCGAAAAAAGCCGTATCAAAGAGATCGTCAAGGCGTGCAAAGAGAGAAATCTCCCCGTGAGAGTCGGGGTCAATGCAGGCTCTCTGGAGCATGAATTTGATCGGAGATACGGCGCTACGGCGGAGGGGATGGTGGCAAGTGCAGAATATAACATCAAATTTTTGGAAGATCTGGACTTCACTGATATCAAAGTATCTCTCAAAGCCAGCGATGTGGGGCGAACCGTTGATGCGTATCGAATGCTGCGCCCTAAAAACAGCTATCCGTTTCATCTGGGAGTTACAGAGGCAGGGACGCTGTTTCACGCGACGGTCAAATCCTCGATCGGGCTGGGGGCGCTGCTGCTCGACGGGATCGGGGACACAATGAGGGTGTCGATCACAGGTGAGCTCGAAGAGGAGATCAAAGTAGGCAAAGCGATCCTCAAAGACAGCGGCAGAGCCAAGGGCGGGCTCAATATCATCTCATGCCCCACCTGCGGCCGGATCGAAGCCGATCTGGTCAGCGCGGTAGCCGAAGTCGAAAAACGCACGGCACACATCACTGCCTCCATGGATGTCTCGGTGATGGGGTGCGTGGTCAATGCCATCGGAGAGGCAAAACATGCCGATGTGGCGATCGCTTATGGCAAAGGATCGGGGCTTGTGATGGTCAAAGGAGAGATCGTCGCCAAGCTTCCGGAAAATCAACTGGTCGATCGGTTTGTGGCAGAGGTGGAGAAGTTCGTATCCTCAGGCGGGCTATGAACAGGGATGATTTGTCTATGAAAGGATACTATGCAAGAACATCTTTATAACCCCAATATCGAAAGAGCGGTGCTCTCGGCTATCATTTTCGATCCGAAAATCTTCGAGGAGGTCGCAGCCAAGCTCAAAGCGCATGATTTTTACCTCCCTTTTCATCAGCATCTTTTCTCTGCCATGGAGGAGCTGACACAAGACGACAAGCCGATCGATGAGCAGTTTTTGCGTTCCAAGCTGACAGGAATAGGCAAGTTTGATGAGATGGGAATGCTCGATGTGCTCTCCGCCAATCCTATCTCCAATACTGCAGCCTACCTTGGCGAGATCAAAGCAAAATCAAGCAAACGCGCGCTTGCCGCACTGGCTACAGAGATCAAAAAGGTGACGATCGAAGACGATCTGCCTGCCATCGAGATCATGAATCTGGTCGAGAAAAAACTCTATGAGATCACACAAAACAGTACCGATGAGGATTTTCGGGAATCCAGAGAGATCGCCTTGTCGATGATGGATGAGATCGAACGGCTCAAGGCTTTGGGCAACTCCAAACTTATCGGCACCGATACCGGATTTCGCAATCTCAATGAAAAGACCAGCGGATTTGGCAAAGGCGACCTCGTCATCATAGCGGCGAGGCCAAGTATGGGCAAAACGGCTCTGGTGCTCAATATGGCGCTTAAAGCGATCGAACGCAACGAGGGGGTGGCATTTTTCTCGCTGGAGATGCCGGCAGAACAGCTGATGCTGCGGATGCTTTCGGCGAAGACCTCCATCCCTTTGCAATCCTTGAGAGTCGGCGATCTCAAAGATGATCAGTGGAGCCTGCTCTCTGCCGCGACTGATGATATCTCTAAAAAAAAGCTTTTCGTCGATGACAGTGGATATGCGACTATCCATCATGTGCGCTCTAAGCTGCGCAAACTCAAATCCCGTCATCCGGAAATTTCAGTCGCGATCATCGACTACTTGCAGTTGATGAGCGGCGAAGGCGGCAAAGAGGGTCGTCAGCAAGAGATATCCGATATCTCCAGAGGGCTCAAACAGCTGGCCCGAGAGCTTGAGATGCCGATCATTGCACTCTCGCAGCTCAACCGCTCTTTGGAGTCCAGGGAGAACAAACGCCCGATGCTCAGCGACCTCAGGGAATCGGGCGCTATCGAGCAGGATGCCGATATCATCCTTTTTGTTTACCGCGACGATGTGTACCGTGAAGCCAAAGAGAAAGAGAAAGAGATGAAGGCAAAAACAGAGGGCAAAGAGTACAAAAGCGAATTTAAAAAACGCCTGGAAGAGGAGGCGGAGATCATTATCGGCAAACAAAGAAACGGTCCCACCGGCACTGTCGATCTGCTCTTCCAGAAAAACTACACCCGTTTTATCGATGCTTCGCCTGCAGGGGCGTTTGAGGTCATCTATGAGGAGGGAAATATCGATATGAGCCAAGGCAAGATAGAGATTTCATGAACTGATCCTCTCTCGTTTTGGTCTGCCAAAGGGGTTTGATGACGCTTGAAAAGCCGAAACTTTTTCAGGACTTTAGAGAATTTTCGGGTGCCATGCTTGTGTTGCTGTTGGTCATGCTCATTCATACCTACTTGATCTACGGCACATACAGCGAATTTGTCTCCAAGCCCTTTTATTATACCGATGCGGTGGTGGAGACGCAGACGACCAAGCAAAAAAACGGCAGAAGCTATGAAGTTTTGAAGCTCCAAAGCAAAGACGGATTGCAGTTTTATACTACAGCTTACACCGCGCAGCAGCTGGCAGGCAAAACAGTGCGTATCAAGCTGATACCGGATCAGAAGATCACCTTCATGGGCTATCTGGGCAGTTTTTTTGTGAAGACAAAAATCAATGAAGTCTATCCGGATGCCAAATCAGGTAAGCAAAGAGCCTTGGATGCGATCGCCGGGCAGCACCAAAGTGAGCAGATCGCATCATTTTATCAGGCGATTTTTCTGGCAGCTCCGCTTAGTAAATCACTTCGGGAGCAGGTATCCAGGCTGGGAGGCAATGATATCGTTTCGTTAAGCGGTTTTCACCTGGCGATCTTATGGGGTGTTTTTTATGGGATTGGAAGTGTGTTTTATAAACCTCTGCAAAGACGATGGTTCCCATATCGTTTCATGATGTTGGATCTTGGCTGGGTGACATTGGTCGCGATCGGGCTTTTTGTCTGGTTTGTTGATTTCCCTCCGTCGCTGCTGCGCTCGTATGCCATGCTGGTGATAGGATGGATGATGCTGTTGCTCGGTATAGAGCTGGTGAGCTTCCGGTTTTTGGGCAGCGTGGCGATGCTGCTTCTCGCGCTTTTCCCGCACCTGATGGCTTCGCTTGGGTTTTGGCTCTCTATCACTGGTGTATTTTATATTTTTCTGATTTTGTATTGGAGTAAAGGTAGCAACAAATGGGTGATCGCGTTTTTCTCGATACCTGTCGGTGTATTTTTACTGTTTCAGCCGGTGATCCACGGTATTTTTGGGGTGACATCATCTTGGCAGCTCATCTCACCGCTGCTCTCTTTGGTGTTTACAGTATTTTATCCCTTGACGATCGGTCTGCATTTCATCGGATATGGCGGAGTGTTTGACGGCGGGCTGGAGTGGCTTTTTGCTTTGCCGGAGCGAAGCCAAGTAAAGCTTCTGCCTGTTTGGGCAGTGGCAGGCTACATTATCATTTCGCTTGGCGGGATGTATCACAAAGCAATTTTTGGGCTTACATTGGGTATAGCGGCACTATATGCGCTCTATCTGTATGCCTTTGTCCAGTAGATAGCAAAATCGCAGCCCATGCAAAAAAATCGCCCATGAAAGATATATCCATAAAAAGAAAAAAAGCAAGATACTAATCCCGCCGTAAATAGAGGCATAAGTACTGTTGTGCAAGACATACAAGACAAATCCGCTTCTTGTAATATGCCAGACAAGCGAAGCGATAAAGCTGCTGATCAGAGCGGCTTTTGGAGATATCTTTTTGTTGGCAGAGACTTGGTAGGTCAGATAAAACATCGCCCAGCTGATCAGATAAGGCACGAAATAATAGAGGTGAATGGTATCTGCTACCACCTGCAAAGAGCGGGGGCTTTGAAAAATCGACGAGAGATAAAAAGAGCCTCCCAGCATCATAGGAATGACGATGAGCATACCCAGATAAGTTTTGACGGCTTGCCAAAGATTGCGTTTGGGAGTCTCAAAAATATCATTGACGATGTAGTCATAGTTTTTGAAAAACAAGATCGCGGCTACGATGATATAAACAAAACCTATCAGCCCCAATTTGCCGGAATTGCTGATAAAGGTATTGAAGTACTCCATGATCACCTTGGAGTCGGTGGGCATCAGATTGGCGATGATCAATGCTTCGATCTTGTCATAGACTGATTGAAACAGAGGCATATAGGTAAAGATAGCAAGCAAAATAGCCATCATAGGGATGATCGAAAAGAGCGTATTCCAGCTCAGACTTGAGGAGTAAAACTCTAAACGGTCATCAAGAAGCTCTTTGAAAAAATCCCGTATAAAAAAGTAGTATTGCTTCAGGATTGTTTTGGAAGAGTCAGATAGTTTCATGATGGCCTCTTTGTCACGGTATCAAGCTGGAAGCCCCATCTTCCCCGGGTTGAGGATATTGTTGGGGTCAAAAGCCCGTTTGATGTCTCTAAAAAGTCCGATCTCTGCTTCAGTAAAGGCTATATGCATAAAAGGCGCTTTGCTGGTGCCGATACCGTGCTCTCCGCTCAGTGTACCGCCCATCTCGACGACCAGCCTGAAGATCTCTTCGATCGCCTTGTGTCCATCTTCGAGCTCTTTGGGATTGCTCCCGTCCACCATCACATTGACATGGATATTGCCATCTCCCGCATGCCCGAAACATGGCACCTTGAAACCATACTTTGCCCCGATGGCATAGATACGGTTCAGTGCTTCGGGAAGTTTGCTTCTGGGTACCGAAATATCTTCGTTGAGCTTTTTTGAGCCATAGATCGTGATCGAAGGCGAGGCGTTGCGTCTGGCAAACCATAACTTATTTCTTTCGTCACTGTCGTGTGCTATATGAAAATCGGTTGCGCCGTTGGCTTTGAATGCTCTCTCCAATATCTCCAGCTGAAATGCTACCTCTTCGGTGACATTGCCGTCCACATCGCCGATAAGCAGCGCGCCGGCATCTTCGGGCAGGTCAACGCCGAGTTTGACTTTGAGGGCATGTACTACAAGACTATCCAAAAATTCCATAGCCACAGGATTGGCTCCGGCTGCAAGTGATTTGAAAACAGCATTCATCGCATGTTCTACGGAAGGAAAAATCCCCATATAGGCTTTGGTGAACTTAGGCTTCGGCAGGAGCTTGAGCGTGATCTCGGTGATCACTGCCAGCGTTCCCTCGCTTGCGATCAGTATCCCTGCGGTATTGTATCCTGCTACATCTTTGATCGTCCGCTTGCCGGCGCGGATGATCTCGCCGTTGGGGCGGACGGCACGCAATGCCATCACATAGTCCTTGGTGATCCCGTATTTGGCTGCGCGCATCCCGCCGGCATTTTCGCTGACATTGCCGCCGAGGCTGGAGTACTCTTGACTTGCAGGATCCGGCGGATAAAATAGCCCTACCGCTTCAACCGCTTTTTGAAGATCCATATTGATCACGCCGGGCTGGACGACCGCGACCATATTTTGCAAGTCGATCTCCAGGATTTGGTTCATATGCTTTTCCATGCCCAGTATGATACCGCCGTTGGCAGGAAGTGCACCGCCGGTAAAACCAGACCCCGCGCCTCTGGGTGTGATGATGATATGATTGGTATCGCAATAGCGCAAGATACGGCTCACATCATCCTCGTTTCTGGGGAAGAGTACCGCATCAGGCTCATAGCGTGTGCGCGTCGCATCATAGCTGTATGCGATGAGGTGTGCCTTATCGCTATAGACATTCTCTTTGCCGACAATCTGCGCAAAAGCCTCGATGTGTTTCGGATCTATCACTGTATGGCGCCTATTGATTGGTAATATTCGCCTTTTGTATCTTTGGAGAACCATCCGCCTTCTATCTTGTCGAGGCGCATATAAAACGGAAATTGTCCCTTTGCCGGCAGAGCACCCATAGGCATTTGTGAAATGGTGCGTTTGCTGACGGGATCATAAAGCTCCGCTTTGCCTCTTTTGACGATATATATAAGCCCTACTTGGTACTCACTGGCAAATTTGGCGAGATTGTCTTTGGTGGGATACTGCTCTTTCTCTTTGGAGAGAAACATCGCATAAAGATCAGGGTGGATCCAGTTTTTGGCGCTTGCTGATGTAATCTTCGTATAGGTCTGGGCATCGGGAGCCAAAAGAAGCACATTGCGATAGAGATAACCACCGATAACTTTGTCATGCGGACTGACTTTTGATTTGATCGCAGGGAGCGATTCGTGCATGATAGGCTCATATGCGATCAATGTTCCACCTCCGCCTCCGTCATACACGAAATAGCTTGTGATCGCCTTGAGATCACTGCCGTAATTGTGAACTATGATGCCGCTCATCCCTTTTGCGCTCAGAGATTTTGTCAATGTGATCTTATTTTGGCTGACAGCGCCAACAGAACTCTCTGTTGTCTCCGGGAAAAAATCAGCCTGCATTGCCAAAGGCAAAAATAGCATAAAAGCTGAAATAAATTTGCGCATATTGATCCTTTTCGTTTGTGTGTAATTTGATGATTATACTTATTAAGAGATTAAAAGTGGTTTGCAATGCAGGTATTTGGCTATAATAATACATCAAGAGTATATGTGTGCAAGGGGTAAAACTTGTCAACACCATAGCGTGAGGAGCATAATGAGCAGAGTTGTAGTGATCTTTTTGCTGTTGGTCTCCTCGCTGTTCGGCGCCAAAACAGTAGAGAGTATTTGGCGTGAAGATCTGGTCTTTTCCCAATATCTTGAAGAGTCCAATATCTCGACGGAATTGATCCAGGCTATCTCCGAAGAAGACAGACAGTTTTTGTCCGAGATACAAGTCGGTGAGAGATTTTTTGAGCTCTATTCCGAAAAAGGAGAACTTCTCCAGGCGCTGATTCCGATCGGCAAAGAGATGCAGATCCAGCTATTGAGAAACAACACAAGTGGCATATACAGCTTTGATATCATCCCGATCCTCTATCAAATCCATGAATGTGAAGCAGTATTTACTATCGAAACTACGCTTCAAGAGGCAGTTCTCAAGGCTACGCACAATGCGCAATTGGCATATAGGCTTGGATTGATCTTCGGGGGTGACACACAGTTAAAAGTGCTCCAAAAGGGCGATAAGATCGCTGTGCTTTATAGCCAAAAAGAGCGATTGGGCAGAGTCATCGATATTCCACAAGTGATCATTGCGGTGATCCAAAGAGCAGATGAGCAAAAATTTTTCTTCGACCAAGATGAACTCAAAGATGATGAGGACAAAGAAGAGAAAGCGCAAAAAAAAGAATCGCCGGAACAGTTTATAATGCCCATAAGACATGTCAGGATCACATCAAAGTTCAGTTATAGCCGTTGGCATCCTATCTTGCGACGCTATAGACCGCATTTTGGAGTAGATTTCGGTGCACGCAAAGGTACGCCGTTGCTTGCTGCGGCTCCGGGCAAAGTGGTATTTGCGGGGTGGATGGGAGGATATGGCAAGGTCATCAAGATCCGACATCGCCAAAACTACACCTCTTTGTATGCCCATCTAAGCACCATTCGAGTCCAAGACGGAGATACAGTCATGAAAGGTCAAATGATAGGACATGTCGGCAATACCGGACGCAGTACGGGCTCGCATCTGCATTTTGGACTCTACAAAAACGGTCAGGCAATCGATCCGATGAAACTTCTCGGACAAAAAGCAGCCGACACACTCAAAACAGCCCCCATCACAACCTATTTTACCAAAAAACAAGAGGCTGAACTTGCAAAAATTAAGGAAAATAAAGCCAAAATACTCAAAATCTTGAACAATCCGTCGCCATCATGCGATTGGAGCGAGATCAAAGATAATTTTGTCTGGTCGGATCAAAAAGAACAATACGCAGATACCGATAAAGGATAGGGGCATGTCACAAGAAAAAATACACTTAGAAGAGTCAAAATCACTGATCGATGATTTGATCCAAAATCCGGAGGGATTTGACGAATACCATGCAAGCGAACTTGCCAAAATTCTCAAAGAGGTGTACAACAAAGAGGGATTAGAGTCTTATTTAGAGTATGCCCATGCCATTCCTGAAGAGTATCTTGGAGAGGTATTGCTCGAACTTCCGGAGAAGATCAAAGGGGAATCTCTCAGTGAACTGTCGGTTGACAAGCTGGTCGATATTGTAGATGAGCTAGACTCGGACGATGCTACGGACCTAATGCAGGATATCGGAAACATCGATGAAGAGAAAGAGCGGCAAGTCCTCTCCAGTCTCGACGAAGATTATGTTGAAGATATCGAAAGACTCAAAAACTATGAGGACAATGAAGCCGGCGCATTGATGCAGACAGAGCTTTTTTCGGCAGGCATGGATGAAAAGATCGCGGATGCCGTCAATCGTTTGAAACGCCTCAAAGAAGATGAAGGACTTGACAATATCCATCAGGTCTTTATAGTTGATAAGTTTGATATCTTGATAGGAACAATACGGCTTGAAGATATCATTACCTATGATTTTTCTAAGTCGTTTGGGGATTATTTCGACAAAACGCACAAATTGATCCAGACAGCAAAGGCAAGCGATCCTGTCGGCATGATCGTAAAGCTCTTCGAGGACTTTAACCTTGTGGTTTTGCCTATCGTTGACGGACAGGGAAAGCTGGTAGGGCGTATCACATCGGATGATATCTATGATATTATCGAAG
>DYNJ01000141.1 GCA_020721085.1 Sulfurovum sp.
AGGGGATAAATTTTTGTTAGGTTTTTGATATGGATAGCAGTTTCTTGTTCCATTAGTCTATTGTACCCGCTTTATTATTTGCCAATATTTGAAGGCACTCTTTGAGTGAATCTCGCCAGTAGGGTATAGAGATTTGATACTCATTTTTGATTTTTGATTTATCAAGGAGGCTATAATTTGGACGCTTGGCAGGAGTCGGATACTCCTCTGTCCGGATTGGCTTAACTGAACATTTTATATCCGTGAGCTCAAAAATTGCTTTTGCAAAATCATACCAGCTGCAGACTCCCTCATTGCTGTAGTGATAGAGCGCAACGCTGTCGCTTTTGCATGGCTCTTCAATGATCAAAAGGATCATTTGTGCCAAATCTCTCGCATAGGTCGGTGTGCCGACTTGATCATAAATAATAGAGAGTTGTTCGCGCTCCGATCCAAGGCGCAGCATAGTTTTGACAAAGTTATTGCCAAAACCGCTATAGACCCAAGAGGTGCGAATGATGACAGCACCCTTGGGATTGATCTTTCGGATCGCATCCTCTCCATCTAGTTTGGTTTTGCCATAGATACTTTGAGGATTGCTGGCATCATCTTCGGTGTATGGTTTGTGATTTGTGCCGTCAAAGATATAGTCTGTGGAGATGTGTATGAGTCGTATCGATCCCTCTTTGGCTATCAGCGCTAAATTTTTAACAGCAAGATGATTGACTGCATCCGCGTTTTGCACATCCGTTTCAGCCTTGTCAACAGCTGTATAGGCGGCGCAATTGATGATGGTATTGATAGAATTTGCAACTATAAATGCTTCAACTGCTGTATGATCTGTCAGATCAAGTGAAGATCTATCTATATAAAAGAAAATTATATGATTTGCATCTACGGGCTGATTCTGGGCAAGATAGCGAAGTTCGCTCCCCAGCTGTCCTTCCGAACCGGTTACCAGTATATTAGACATAAAGATTTTCTCCATAGGTAAACAGGTCGGCATCTGCCAGTAAAGGCTGCCTCTTGTCTTTTTCGGAGAGGTTGAGCAGGTTTTTGTCTATTTGCCAGTCGATACCGATAGCAGGATCATCAAAAGCAATACCTCTGTCGTTTTGAGGCGAATAGTAATTATCCACTTTGTAGGCAAAGA
>DYNJ01000035.1 GCA_020721085.1 Sulfurovum sp.
TTTCTCTGGAGGTGGAGGAGTTTCCGGTGGCGGCGGCGGTGGTGGTGGCGGTGGTTCTTGGTAAATCCTTTTTCTCTCTTTGTTGGATTTTACATCCATGTTAGACTTTGATTTCTAAGGGCATGCTAATGTCGTTGTTGGTCATTTTTCTTGGAGGGATTGACATACACAGCTGTGCAAAAGGTATGATCCTATACTAAACTCTCTTGGATTGTCGCTTTGGTGTAATAGTGCTTCCATCTGATTTATTGCCCTTTAGAAATGACTGCCTGATGAAAAACGGTATTGATTTTTCAGGTCTTTTTTGCAAATCTTTCCGAAGAGCCTCTTCGACAATCTCATGAGCAATATTTTGAGTAAGATAATCATGAAGCAGCATAATCTGCCGCTCAAGTGATATTTTCCATGTTGAGTGTATTTGAGTATAAATCCATTCGCTAAATCTAAAGAAATTTTCAAATACTGAGGGTATTTCATTTTTTTGTTGATCTGTACTGACTGTGATAAAACCTCCTTTCACATCATAAAACCATAACAAGCGAACCGTATGTACAAAATTTCCACTATTGTAAAAGATATCCCAAAATCGCGCAAATCGTTTCATTTTTTGGATCTGGGCAAAAGTCAGCAGGTTGTTTTGTAAAATATCGTAAGGAGGCATATCTGAGTAAATCATTGCGTATTCCATGTCATGGCGTGAAAGTGTGGTGCCGGAGAGTTTTTTCAAAATTCCTATTTGTATCTCACAGGACGAAAGCGAAACAAGTTTGTCAAGATTCCTTCTAAATCCATCCAGGCTTTCTCCCGGAAGTCCTACAATAAGATCAAGATGCATATGCGCTTTGGTTTCATTTTCTAAAAATCTGATATTGTCATAGATTTTATCGATTTTCAAAGGACGATTGATCCTGTTTGCGATCACCGGATCCAAGGTTTGGATTCCTATTTCCAATTGTATTGACCCTGGAGGAAAAAGCGCAATTTTTGACTTCAGCGCCTCTGGAAAATGATCTGGTACAACTTCAAAATGGGCAAAATATGGTGGCTCTTTTGATAGGAAAAAATCCAAAATTCTGTTGGCAAAAGTCATATTGAGATTGAAGGTACGATCAATAAACTTAAAACTCCTTGCTCCCCGCTGCCACAATATTTCTAACTCTTCAAGAAGCCCATCAAGAGGAAAATTGCGTACTTTTTTGTCCATCGAAGAGAGACAAAATTCACACTCAAACGGACATCCCCGCGATGCTTCAACATAAATGGTGCGATGAGCAATATCTTCATCATTATATGCTCTGTAAGGCATATTGATGGCATTAAGATCTGTCATGGATGTATGAATGAAATGCTGGACGGATTGATTGCCGCCTTTGTTTGGATCTGCATAAGACAAAATCTCTTTGCACAACCGATAAAATTCTACTTCGCCTTCGCCTCCAATGATATAATCTGCACGACCGAAATCAACACGGTGCGGAGTATGTCCGGCTTCCGGACCTCCGAGGATAATAGTTGTTTTAGGCGCTACTTTTTTGATAACCTCAATTAGCTGCGCAACTTCAGAAGCATTCCAGATATAAACACCTATCCCCACAATGTTCGGGTCATGCTTCAAAATATCTTCGGCGATAGACTGGATCTGTTCATTGATCGTAAATTCTACAATAATAGCATCTTTTTGAAGTTCATGGAGATTGGCGTAAAGATAGCGCAATCCCAGTGAACTGTGGGCATAACGCGCGTTGAGAGTAGCAAGGATTATCGTACTCATGATAACCTATTTTGTGAAGCATTGCTGTCATATTGCATACAATATATTATGGGGCATCCAGTCAAAACCATGATCATAAAATCCTAATACAAGATGTATAATTGTATGTTTAAATTAAGACTATTTGACGATCATTTCGCCAAAGACTGTATCTAGAGGATAGCCGTCATCTACCCATTGCCGCATACCGCCCTTGAGGTTGTGCACATTGGCATAACCCATATCTTGAAGCGTTTTGGTAGCCAATGCGCCTCTCTGCCCTGAACAGCAATATACAATAATATGTGCTTTTTTGTCAGGTATTGCTTTTTCGATTTTAAACTCCAAATACCCTCTCGTGATTGATACAAGATTGAGATGGAAAATCTCTCCATGATGTATCTGGTCAGGCTCCCTGATGTCAAGAATATAAAACTCTTCTACATCATCTGAGATCAGTTTGTGGAGATCCTTGGTTGTGATTTCGCCTGCTTTGACACTTTGAGTATTATTTGGCTTGCTTGCAGGCGCCTCTTTGGCTATAAGCGAGATGACCAAAATACCCATTATCCATACTATCTTTTTCATTTTTATACCTCCCTTAAATTTTTTCCATCTTTATAGAATTTGAATACTGTCCTTGAAATATTGTACAATCTCTTTTGAAATAATGGCTTAAATCAATAGATTATAATTATAGTAAACTATCATTAAATATTATACTATTAACTTTAGCGATTCACTAACTTACTTGAGGAAATAACAGGAAGAAGCACTTTGTGGTCAAAATGTGACTTTTTGCCATATTTTTTGCCGTTGCTGACAAATCTTGCTACAATCACTTTGTTTATATGATTTCCGCAACTAAACAAAAAGGGACGATATGCATCTATTCAACTCGAAGCTTTACCCTCTTTTTGCTATTTTAGGGGGCGTGGCGCTGTTCGCAGCAATAATTTTTGTACTCTACAATGAGACTAGACTCGAGCGCGGAAACGCAGTATTGTACATCCCCTCCTCTACGTTGGAGAGCACGATAGAGAGCCTACAAAAAGGCGGATACGAGATCGGCAAAATAGATCATTTTGTGATGAGGTTTGTCAATACACCATCAAAGGGGTGGTATAAGATCGATGAGAGAACCACAGGGCGGTTTTTCTTCTTCAAAAATCTACACCGTATGAGAGCCGAGACGATAGAGGTCGTACTTTTCGCCGGAGATACGGCGGATGAGACGCTGACACACCTTGCCAATGATATGCTTGTAAACAAAGAGGAGTTGAGTAAATATTATAATGAGTGTGCACATTTCAAAGAGGGAGAGATGCTTGCAGGCAGATATGATGTAGCGCGTGGTGTGGACGAACAGACACTGATACGCTATCTAATAGACCTTTCTTATGACAAGATCGATCTCTTCGCAAAAGAACATTTTGGCGCCAATTACAGCCGTACAAAGCTGCACAACTCATTGATCATAGCATCTTTGATCCAAAAGGAGAGCAACCACCCCCAAGAGATGCCCAAAATATCTGCAGTGATACATAACCGCCTCAAAAAGGGGATCAGACTTCAGCTTGACGGCTCGCTCAATTATGGAAAGTTTTCTCATGTCGTGGTAACTCCGGAACGCATCCGCAGCGATAAAAGCCTATACAATACCTATAAGCGCAAAGGTTTGCCTCCGGAGCCGCTATCGACCTTTACGATAGAGGCGCTTCAAGCGGCAGTCGAACCTGACAAGAGCGATCATCTCTATTTTATGTTAAACAAACAAGGAAAGCATGACTTCACGGCAACCTACAAAGAACATCTGAGCAATATCAAAGAATTTAGAGCATACTGTAAAGAGCGGGATGATGAAAAAGCTCTTATAGAGGTAGAGGCAAAAGCAAAAGAAGAAAATAGATCCAGCGCAGGCAAGGATGCCAACACATCAGCCATAGAATACAATGCTGCCAACAAAGAACATCTGAGCAATATCAAAGAATTTAGAGCATACTGTAAAGAGCGGGATGATGAAAAAGCTCTTATAGAGGTAGAGGCAAAAGCAAAAGAAGAAAATAGATCCAGCGCAGGCAAGGATGCCAACACATCAGCCATAGAATACAATGCTGCCAAAGCAATTAGTCCGGATATAAATATCACCAGGATAATAGATGAGACAGGCAATGAGAAAAGTAAAGTTATTATTGATATTCAAAAGAATTAATTTTGTATAGAAAGTGAAAAACAGTAAGAGAGTTTGGGTGAGGCGATCAAGCCTCCTTTCCGCTTGCGAACCACTTCCAGAGTGCTCCGGCTATCAAAGCACCTGCGATAGGCGCGACCCAAAAAAGCCAAAGCTGCGGCAAAGCGCCGGCATCAGCGAAAAACGCTACCGCAGTACTTCTAGCAGGATTGACTGAAGTGTTGGTGACAGGGATGCTCACCAAATGGATAAGTGTCAATCCAAGACCGATAGCTATCGGCGCAAATGCATTGCTTGCATTTTTGGCAGTCGAGCCGAGTATGATGACCACAAACATAAATGTCATCACGATCTCAGTGATCAAAGCAGCACCGATACCGTAACCACTCGGGGATCTTTCACCGTAACCGTTTGATGCAAAGCCTCCAGCCTCAAATCCGGCTTTGCCGCTTGCGATAAGGTATAAGACAACGGCTCCCAATATCCCGCCGATAACTTGAGCTATAATGTATGGCAAAAGTTCTTTTGTCTCAAATCTGCCTGCGCTCCAAAGTCCCACTGAGACTGCCGGATTGAGGTGGCATCCAGAGATCGGTCCGATTGCAAAAGCCATCGTCAAAACTGTCAATCCAAATGCGAGAGAAACACCTGCAAATCCAATACCAAGTTCCGGAAAACCGGCGGCAAGCACAGCCGATCCGCAACCTCCCAATACTAGCCAGAAGGTACCGATAAGCTCGGCAGCCAATTTTTTGCTTAAGTCCATTGTATTCCTTTTTCTTTTTTTGCACCGATAGTATAACAAAAAAAAATAACTCAAATGTAACCACTTTGGCGAAAGATGAAGATGGTTATGTTAAAATGGCGAAAAAATTTATAATAATACTCTCAAGGATATTGATGAGATTTTTTATATTGTTGGGCGCCAGCATGCTCGTATTGATGGGCGCAGATGAGTATAGTGACCAAGCGTGGGGCGCGGGCGCTGTCGGCAGAGTCGCATCAATCCCATACGCAGATGAGGCAGTAGAGGATGAAGATGTCAGCAACTTCGTGCCGCTGCTCTTTTATGAAAATGAGCACATATATCTACACGGATTGACTTACGGAATCAAACTGTATGATATTGATAATTTGCATTTTTCTGCACTTAGCAGAGTGCGATTTCTAGATATCCCGGAAGTATATCAAAACAGAGTTCAAGGCGATACGATCGATTATGGTTTGAGGGGGCGTTATTTTATACAAAAAAACCAATATTTTGATATCGAGATCATGGAAAATAACGATCACAACAGCCACCTCAATCTTACCTACTCGTCTAACCTTGCATATAATGATCTCTTTCTGGAACCCAGCATCACGGCAAGGCTCAAGGATGAGCAGTTTAATACCCAATACTACGGACTGGATCGTGAGACTATCAAAGCGGATGCTGATCTGAGCGTTGGCATAGATCTCAAATACCACATATACTCAAATCTCTATTTTTTAGCAGGCGCTAAGGCGACTATATTGGGAGCAAATGTCCAAAAATCGGCCGTTACCGATGAAGACTATGCGTACAATGTAACTGCCGGTATCGGGATACTCAATAGCAAAAACAGACCGTTTTTTGATGTAGATGAGATGAAGCCTTATCTGAGATTGGCGCACGGATGGGCGACGCCATCAAATATCGGAGAGGTCTTGGCTGGAGATACAGTCACTGATGTGCATAACAATCAATTGACCTCTATTTTCTACGGTCATCCGGTTTCAAAAACACTCTTCAATCAACCTATCGAGGTCTATCTTACTCCCGGATTGGTATTTCATCACCATTCTCATGTTCAGGAGAGTTTACAAGAGGCGGATCTCGCCTTCAAGTGCTACTATACTCTCCCGATACCCAAAGTTGACTTGAGGCTTGGCTTGGCTGAAGGGTTTTCGTATGTCAGCAGACCCACATATATTGAAGCAGTCGAGATGGAACAAAAAGGATATTATAATAGCAAAACTATGCTCTATCTCGATGCCAGTGCCGATCTAAATCTAGGTGCTTTCGATGAAACTCTTGATAGTCTATGGATCGGTACGGCAATCCAGCACCGTTCCTCTGTTTTTGAAGAGTCATCTCTGTTTGGGCGCATCAAGGGCGGGAGCAATTACAATACTATATATTTGCAATGGCATTTTTGATCCCACATATAACCCTAAGCTCAACTACGCAAAATATGACCGGCTTTCTTGATTAGAAAGGTTGTGGTCAAGGCAGAAAAAAAGTCAAACGCCTCCTGGCTTTGGATGATCTTGTCCTTGCCGCCAAGATAAACCTCTATCTTTGTTCCTCTATCAAGCAGTTCTAAAATTTTATTGTGATCCCATCTATAAGTCAAAAGAGCGTCAAGCTCCTCATGTGTATATTTGGCACAAAAAGGATGCAAATCCAGACTACTGGGATACGTGGCATTTGACAAAAAACGCTCTATATATCCCTCTTTGTCACCGCTAAAATAGCGTAACTGTGTACGCACAAAACTTTTAGGCATATTTTGAAAAAAAGCGGGAGAAAGCAATATGAGTCTCTCTACACGACGATCGGTATGACAGGAAAATTCAAAGGCTTTTTGCGCCCCAAAGCTAAAGCCGCCAACCGTAAAATCACTATTGCCTAAGTAGTCGTCAAAGAGGAGTTCTTCACCTTTTAGAGCAAATCCGTTAAAATAGTTCACGAATGATCATTCTCGCCTGCTCTATAGTGATGTTCTCTTCATCGAGAAGATAAGCAGATATTTTGATGTGTAGATCGTGAAGTTTTTCAAGAAGGCTGTCAACCTCCTCTTTTGCGCTTTGAAGTATCTCCTCCTCTTCGGTACCGTGTACGACGAAGTGATCGCCCATGGCATATTCATGCATAAGTTGTCGTGCCAAACTTTTTGCCTTGGTGATATCTGCACCGGCATTTGTAAATTTCTCGCCGTATGCTCTTTGCGTAGCGACACTTCCTGCAAGATAAACTTTGATCCGGTTGAGTATCTGGCTTCTGGAGACGATCTCACGCTCATCATCTAAGAGCCTGGCAGTGACTAGACCGACCTTTTCAAACTCGACATCGAGCCAAGTGGCGACGAGAGCCTTGGCGCCTTGATATACTGACTGAATCTGTCGTTCTTCTTCGGTAAAGCTTAGGAGACGCTGTTTGCCCATAAGAACTTTTTCTCTGACGGCTTCAAAATCTTTGAGTTCCAAAACTGCTCTTTGCGCCTTCATGGCATGAATGGCGGCTTCGTTGGTGAGTGTCGATAGTGCAGCACTATTGAAGCCCACCGTCATTCTGGCTACATCTTCAAGTATGAGATTGTGTGGTTTTTTGGCAAGATAGAGCTCTAAAGTTTTGATCCTCTCATGTATATCAGGCAGTGATATGTGTATACGCCTGTCAAAGCGTCCGGCCCGCAAAAGAGCCTCGTCAAGAACATCCACTTTATTGGTAGCACCGATGACGATGACCCCGGAACTCTCCTCGAAGCCGTCCATTTCAGTAAGAAGCTGGTTAAGCGTGGCTTCTCTCTCGTCATTGCGCAATCCGCCCCTGCTTTTGCCCACTGCGTCGATCTCATCAATAAAAATAATACTAGGAGCCATCTGTTTGGCTTTTTGAAAAAGTTCACTCACGCGCTTGGCTCCCATACCTACATAGATATACACGAAAGAGGCGCCGCTTTGATAAAAAAAAGGTACATTTGCTTCGCCCGCGACAGCTTTGGAGATGAATGTCTTGCCTACCCCCGGAGGTCCGACCAGTAGAACACCTTTTGGGAGTCTAATATCGCGATCTATGTATTTTTGAGGCTCTTTGAGAAAGTCAATGATCTCTTCAAGCTCCTCTTTGACATCAGCGATACCAGCCACATCAGAAAACTTCACCGTAGATCGTATCGCCCTCACCTCTTCCGGTTTTGTCATCTCTTCGGCGCGATCGATCTCTCTGTGGAGTTGCTCTATCTGTTGACCGCTGCCATATTTGATCATCCTGAATAAAATCGCAAAAATCCCAATGATAGCTAGAAAAAGAAGAAAATCCTTGAGATAACTTTTCTCTGCCACGACCTCTACAGGATATTTTTCAAAAAGCGGTTTCGTATTGATAGCGCCTTTATAGATCTTAAAGTTGCCATCAGCTGTTTGCAACCTTAGATATTCTTCATCCAACACGATCTTGGTGATGCGATTTTGCGAGTAGAGTTTGCTTGCTTCAGATACCGTTACGGTTTTGGCAGTATCGCGCAAAAATACAAAAGCCAGCAAGCTAAGAAGTATTGATGCCAATATGATAATGATCCGGAGCTTTTTTTCGTTATAACCCAATGCGATTGTCTTCATCTCCTGCCTTCACTTGATCAGCAACAATCCAGTTGCCGCTTAAATCTTCTGTTGATGTGACGAATATTTTATTGAAATATTGATCAAATCCATGATATATCCCATCTTTGCCACCTTCCAAAAGCACCTCAAGACGATCTGTATGTTTACGCCTAAATATGAGGTTTTTTTCCCTGATGATACCGGTAAGCTCTTGATGACGGGCTTTGGCTACATCACCCCTGATTGAAGGATACATTTGTGCCGAGGGAGTACCGTCTCTTTGTGAATAGGTAAACGCATGGATATGCGTCAGCGGAAGTGACCTGACTCTGCTTATAGCCTCCTTCCAAATCTCACATGTCTCTCCCGGGTGCGCAACGATAAAATCAGTCCCCAAAGCATATCCTCGGGATGCTATCTCTTCAAATAGCTTAAGATCAGTTATAAAACGGTTCCGCCTGTTCATCAATGTCAGCATATTGTCATCAGTATGCTGCAAAGCGATATGCAGATGCTTTGCCATCCACGGTTCGTCCAGCAGCTCTTTGAACTCATCATCGATCTGTATCGGCTCAAGACTGCCGATACGCACCCTGCGCACACCGCGGATGAGACTGATCCTTTTGAGCAGTTTGGCGATCGAACTTCCTTGATCTTTTCCATAGCTTCCGACATTGGTACCGGTAAGTATAAACTCTCCAAAGCCGTTTTGGGCAAGCTTTTGTATCTGTGCCAAGACGATCTCTTCACTGTGGCTTCTGGCATCTCCTCTGACATAAGGGATGATGCAATACGAACAGCGAAAGTCACACCCCTCTTGGATTTTTATAAAGGCTCTGCTCTTGCCGACAAACTCTTCTACGATCGTAGAATCTATGTGATTGAGGTCGCCTATCTGATAAAACCTGTCTGTAAGCTTGAGCAGATCGTTAACCTTCTCTTTTTCTGAATGCCCCATCACGCCGAAGATTTTGTTCTCCTCAAAAAGTGATTCTCCCTTGGCATAGGCACCGCATCCCGCAAGTACCACTTTGGCATGCGGATGATTGCGCCTGACACTGCTGATATAGTTGCGTACAGAGGAGTCGGCTCCGTTGGTCACTGTGCATGAGTTGATGACGATGATATCGCTCTCGTTTTCGTCCCGGCAGAGTCTAAAATCATTAAGTTTTGAGATCATAACTTGCGTATCAAATTGATTGGTACGGCAGCCAAATGTTTTGAAAAAGACTTTTTTCATGCCAGATAGACCTTGTCAGTTTCTTCGTCTGAGCTTTGCATGGGCACAAAAGGCGGCTTTGGGACACCCTTGTCCAGATAGACGGATTGGGTTGGGAAGGCGAGAGAGATATCGCTCTCGGCTTGAATACGTTCGATAATTTCTATAGAGATAGAACTTCTAAGCGCCATAGTCGCATAAGAGTTGGTAAGATACCAAACACTGATCTTCATACCGTACGGCTCAATAAATGTGAAAATTCTAGGATCGACACCTGTATTGCGGATACTGTATTGATTTCTTAGTCTATTGAGCTGTTTGCGTGTAATATCAGCATATCCTTTGGAGTATTTCTTGCTTATCTCTTTGGCGATCGAAACAGTTTTATGGATATTTGAGTCAAATGTTACCGTAAAGTCTATACCGTCCCAGACTGTTTTTAGTCCATCATGAGTATAGTTGGCGATCATTTCGGTAAAGATGTAGTTGTTGGGGATAAAGATCATCCTTCCTGCCCTTTTGTTGACCATATAGGTAGTGAGCGTGACATCTTCGTGCATTGTGATACGCAATGGGGAGATATCGACTATATCTCCGACAAACTCGACACCATTTCGGATCAATTTGACTCTGTCTCCTACGTGCACGGCTCCCCCGATCATGATGACGAACCACCCCATCAAGCTCATAAACCAATCCTTCATCGCGATTGCGATACCGGCAGAGGCAAAACCAAGCACAGTGACCAGATAACTCACATTTTCTATATAACCAAAGAGAAGTATCAAGACTGCGATAGTAATAAAAGTGAAATTCAAAAATTTGTTGATTGTGTAGAAGCGGTTATTGTCTGATGGCATATACTTCCGTACCAAATATTTCCCTAAAAAGAGCAAAAAGAGCAAAAAGAGTATAGCTCCGCCGATAGTAGCGCCCTTAAGTACCTCATTTTCGATATCAGTACGGAGTTTGATCTTGATTTCATCGATCTTTTTGGTATATATCCCTTGCGTGGTTTCAAATATATCAGATACCTGTGCCAATGTCTTTAATTGATCTTTGATATTTTTTAATTTCAATCTATATTCGCTGTTTTCTTTATCTAGTGCAATGAGTTCTTGAAGGATCTTCTCTTCCTCCTTGATCTTTTCTATTATTTGAGTCAAAGATTCATATCGCGCATTGTATTCATCTGCCTGAGAGAGAAGTTTTTTCTGAAACGATATCGCACCTATGATCGCCAATGGATTGCCTACAGAAGGAACGGTATCAATGTGTTCCGGAAGCACCATTTTGCCAAATGGGTCTTTTTCATACTCTTCAAGAAGCTGAAGTTTTCCGATGATAGTCTCTTTTTTGATTTGATATTGCTTGAGCTCTGCTTTCTGCTCTTTGTTTAATTTGTACTTGTTTTCTAGCGTCTCAATCTTTGCATCAAGCAGACTATTCTCCTCTTTGAGGAGTAAATAGGTACGGTAATTGCTGTATATTTTGGACCAAATATTGTCTTTTTTCAGCTCTTCGTCAAGCTGGTTGATACGCTGGAGCAACAGCTCTTTCATGCTCTCAGTCTCGGCTTTTTCCGCCTGCTGGGCGCTTGTATTGCCTTCCGGATTTACAACACTGTTATGAGGCGTGGCATCACTGGCCTGTATAGAGTTTGACTCACCAAACAATAAGAGAGATGATAGCAGGACAGTCAGCCAAATCTTTATCATTTTGAATGATCCTTGAATTGCATCAATACTTTTTTGACGATCGCTTCATCGATATCTTTCACGATTTTATAGTGACCTATTCCGTGCGGGAGGATAAATTTGATGCTGTTGCCGGCGCTTTTTTTGTCAAGAAAAAAATGTTCATAAAAATCATCTATATCTTGGATCGGATAGGCCGTCGGCAAACCAAATCTTTCCAGCAAGTTCTTAACACGCGATGCCTCTTGCGGACGCATGAGTTCCAGCTCGACTGCCAGGCTGTTTGCCATCACGATCCCGATCGCCACCGCCTCGCCGTGAAGATAGATCTTGTATCGGGTCTCGTTTTCTATCACATGGGCAAATGTATGACCGTAGTTGAGTACCGCTCTGATGCCTGTCTCCTTCTCATCCTCGTTGACCACTTTGGCTTTGAGTGTAACACAGCGCTTGATCGCCTCTTTGAGTGTAGATTCTATTTTTAGATCACCCTCCTCTAAAAACTCAAAATACTCCTTGTCAAACATCACTGCCATTTTGATGATCTCAGCGACTCCGGCGGCAAATTCACGCGCGGGAAGCGTCACTAGAAAAGCAGTATCGATATAGACGGCCTTTGGCTGATAAAAGGCGCCGATGAGATTTTTGCCATAGCTATTGTTGACGCCTGTCTTGCCTCCTACGCTGGCATCGACTTGGCTCAGCAGAGTAGTAGGGATCTGGACAAAATCGATACCTCTTTGGTAGAGAGATGCCGCAAAACCTGTCATATCGCCTATAACGCCTCCGCCGAAAGCGATCAAAAGAGATTTGCGGTCTAGCTTGTACTCGAAAAGCTGGTTGAGGATATCTTCAACTGTGTCAAGATTTTTGTACTCTTCGCCGTCAGGGACAGTGATGACATGAAGCTCTTTGGCATCTATTAAGCCAAGCAGCCGTTCGAGGTGATAGCCTGCAACGGTTGGATTGGTGATGATCGCTACTTTGGTATCAAATGTGAGATTGGGCAATGTATCTATATTGATCGGGTAGGAGATAGTGTGCGGATTGACGATCTCTATAGGTACAATCATAATTTGGAGCCTTTTTTTGGAGGAGTTAATAGCCGCGAACACGGTAATAATTGCTCTATTTTAGCCTAAAAATATTTAAAATCCGCCTCTTTCTTTGATCTCAATTACTTCTATCTGGTCGGGGAAGCCTGGACCTACAGCTTTTTTGATGAGTTTTGCTTTGAGTTTTACTGTTTTGTTTTGTCTATCGATCAGATCAAAATCATCTTGATTGATGATCTTATAACTTTTGTGACTCTTTTGATCTGTAATTGCCAGATAAGTATGTTTGGGCGAACTTCCCTTGACGGAAAGCCTGCCTTCTAATTCAAAGGTATTTGTCTGAGCACATCCGATAACACTTGCCATTCCAATTATCAGCCATATTTTTTTCATAATTTAGATCCTCATTTTGCTATCAAAATGGCTTCTGTTTGACCATTGAGATCTAGAGTGATAGTTACCTCACCGGTCAAATTCTCCCCGACTTTATAATAATAATTCCCTTGAGCCTGCACAGTGCCTGATGAAGAATACAGAGTCGGCAGAGGGTTATAATTGAAAAAATTTATCGATCCCATCTGATATATAATGCCATTGTATGCGCTCTCGGTAAAATCTCCCGTGTTATACAATGGCTGATCGACTAAATTGTCATGATCTGAGAGCATTACAGCCACTCCCCATTCGCTTTGCAGATTGGCAAAAGTCTTTTCTGCACCATTGGGCGTTTGATGCACAGCGTCTACAATAGCTTGTTCGCCTGTATATCCATTGTGCATGATATCATGCAACAGCTTGGCTCCGCCGTAGTTTCTCACCAAATAAGTCCCGAAAGCGCTGACTTTACTATAATCAGACAACCTATCATACCACGATGTCAAAGAAAGAGTATTATTTTCATTAAAGAGAGGATATCGTCCTAGATAATTATCGGGTTCCCCGCTGCTGCCGTCAAGATAATCCACCCCTCTCGGTCCGATATCTCTGATCTTTGTGGCGACCATATCTTCGGTGGTTTCTGAGAGCATTTCATTGATCCATATATCAGTATCATTATTGTTAGTGAGCAGAATAGTTTTTTGGTAAAAATGGATCATATGCTGAAACTCATGAGAGAGTGTCGAGATCACTGTTTTTGGCCAAAAATCATCGATATCCCATCCATCTTCACCATTGGCAAACATCACCGCATCTACATAAAACATTACTCTCTCATTTGATCCGCTAAAAGATGATTTTTTATAGTTATCCTTGGAATAAAAGTAACCTATTACGCCACCGTCAGGACTATTGTCCTTGTCGATATCCATGATCAAGATTGTGATCTCATCATCTTCGCCGATCAGCTGACTGTATTTGGCTTGCGCTTTACTGCTCCACTCCTCTTCATAAATATTAACAACCCAATCATAAATGTCGTTGTCTGATCCTGCTTGCAAAAAATTGTTTGCCAAAGCATCCACCATCTCCTGTGTCACACATCGTGATTTTCCGCATCCCGCACCATAGCTGTCATCAGAAACCCAGATATTGAGTGTTTTGTTTCCAAAAGGTGTCGAAACAGATGCAACTATTTTTCTAGCAGTTGCAGCGGTTGTTTGTGATGTGTCTATTTCAAGATAAAATGTCTGATTTGACCCCGCAACATCATCTCTTCGGGCTGTATTTACACTCTTTGCTTGAGGTTTCAGAATCTCTTGTTTTTGCAGCGGTGTCTTTATTCTGGCATTAAACTCCCGTATATGGCTTGGCGAACGAATGATTGTCGGCTGCTTAAATGCTTTTTGGGGCAAGTCGGCTTTGTCGTATGTTTTAGATACGGCAATTTTTGCATTGTGCGTGATCGTAGAAGGTGCGGAACCTGTGCCGTAGTTGCTTAAAACAATATAAAGATCTTTGGGCATATTTCCTAAAGAAACTTTTGCGTAGATGTTTTTTGCAATTCCTAGACTCTCTACTTGAATATCATCTGTAATTGTGATATCTTTTTTAATAACAGGATCTGGTTTATCCGCAATCGTGATGCTCGCTGTCGCCGGTGCGCTATCTGCTTTGCCGTCATTGACTTTGAAATTAAAGTTGTCAGCTCCGTTATAATCGGCAGCAGGCGTATATGTGAGATTGGGCGCTGTGCCTCTAAGCGTTCCATGGGCAGGCTGTACAGTGACAGCGTAGGTCAAAATATCGCCATCCGCATCACTGCCTGCAAGAGTGATGACATTACCTGTGCTAAATGCAGCAACAGTAACGCTTAGATTATTGGCTATAGGTGCAGTGTTGGATACAACAGAGCTGCCACCACCGCATCCACCAAACAACAACAGCGCCGCTGCCACAAAACTTACTTTGAGATATCTATACACAACTCATCCTTTTTTGTAAAAAATATTCATATTATAATACCCTTCAATGAGACCGCCCCATATTTTGTGTAAGCCAAATTCACCACTTGTGATTCATTGGAGATTATACCCAAACTCATCTGACCCTTCCCTCTAATCTCTCCTCTAAACGAATGGAAAGTTGAGAGATAATCTCTGCCCAGTTGGAGATGCTCTTCTCCAACTTTTTCGAAATATCCCCGTAGATCAAAAATACCAATTTA
>DYNJ01000142.1 GCA_020721085.1 Sulfurovum sp.
GATCTCTGTCGGCTTAGGAGTTCGGCTGATCGCTTATAAAAGCATAGCCAGTCTCTGGCTCGATAGTGATAGAAAAATTTCCGTCCGTCATAGTAAATGTAAGTTGGCATGGAGTGCTTCTATAACTCGCATAATCCGGTGTCGTCGATCCAGCAAACCCGTTCATCAATCTGCCCAGATGGTCAAATCCGATATATTGATTGTTGTTACTACAGCCATTGTCCACACTCGTGATACCATATTTTTTCGTGACAAAAATCCTATCACTTGTGTTGGCATTACCTCCATTAGAGCAGTTTGCTCCAGACCATATCATCTTTTTGCCATTTGCCGGATCAGTAGCGGCTTCAATGTCATCAATACCTCCACCATAGTTTTTGTCTGAACCGACATACTCATACATTCCGCTGCCACCGGCGCAACTTTCGAAACCTATCCGCCAAAACGCTCTCTGCCACTTAGGATTAAAAGGATTTGTCACATCATCTATCATTGCCAAATGCTGCGTATAGCGGATATCTGCTAGGATACTATCCGCCGCCTCCTGCCTCAGGTCTCGATCGAGTCTTGGGATGGCGACTGCTGCGAGGATACCCAGTACCACGATCACCAATATCAGTTCGAGCATCGTAAATGCATTTTTGCTCTTTATGAAATTTCTCATATCTTTTGCAAACTCCTTCTATGGTAGGTCATGTCCGGAGCGGCAGAGCCTGCCTGGTGATCGAACTCTTTGTACCGCACAAAGACATCGATGATAACATTGAGCGGTGATTTTGGCGTGATGACGGTATTATCCAGCTCACGCGCACAGTTGCCTACGAGATTGGCGGCATCACCTATGTAGGAGATATTGACATCGACAGTGTATCCGTCAGCACCGCCGTAGTTGCCCGAGATGTTGTTGAGGCAGTTGGTACTGTTGTGCTCATTGGCAGTGACTGCCATGATAGCGTACTCAGTATAGCTTTTGGCGAGGAGTATCGCCTGCTCTTGTTGGAACTGCGCTGTGGTCGTCTTGACCATCTTGGCTGAAGTGCTCATGATGAGCATCGCCACGGTCGCCATCAAGACGATGACGAAGATCGCCGTGATCATAGAAAATGCTTTTCGCTGTCG
>DYNJ01000036.1 GCA_020721085.1 Sulfurovum sp.
AAAGACTTTGAACATTTTGGCTATACGGGTGTGATAGAACATGTCAATCCGGAAGTGGTGGACAATATCATTGAAGACGGTTTTGTGCCCGTGATTGCTCCTATTGCATCAAGCAGTACGATAGGTCATCCGGGATTCAACATCAACGCTGATTTGGCAGCGAGCAAGATAGCTATTGCACTAAAGGCGAGAAAGATACTTTTCATGACCGATACTCCGGGTGTATTGGATAAAGAAAAAAATCTTATCACCAACCTTAGTATCGAAAAGAGCGAAGCGCTCAAAAAAAACCAGACTATACAAGGCGGGATGATCCCCAAGGTGGATGCCTGTATAGAAGCTCTCAGGGGTGGGGTGAAAAAGGCGCATATCATAGATGGACGGATCGAACACTCTTTGCTGTTGGAGATCTTGACAAGCAGCGGGATAGGAACTTGTATCGAACTTTGATAGGAGATATACTATGAGAGTATTTGTCATCAAAGCAGTAGTGTCAGCTATATGTATAAGTTGTTTTATGACCGTGCTTTGCGGCTCCGGCAATGAGCCCATCAAGCCAATACCAAGTACTATTGAGACAGATAAAAAGAAAGTTCTTCTTGGAAAAAAGCTCTTTAATGATCCTATACTCTCCAAAGATGGGACGATCGCGTGCAGCAGTTGTCATATCTTGCAAGACGGCGGAGATGATAATATGAAGTTCTCGTTCGGTATCGGGGGAAAAGAGGGGGCGATCAATTCTCCTACGATCTACAACAGTGTATTCAACTTTCGACAATTTTGGGATGGGCGCGCCAAAGATCTCAAAGATCAAGTGCATGGTCCTGTCGAAAATCCAGTTGAGATGGGCAACCAAATGCACTCAGCAGTCGAAGCGATCCGTAAAGAGCAATCGTATCTTAAGCTTTTTGAGGATCTCTATCCTGACGGTGTGACGCCTGAGAATATCGCAGATGCCATCGCCGAATTTGAGAAATCTCTCATTACGCCCGATTCGCCCTTTGACAAGTATCTCAAGGGAGACGAAAATGCGTTGAGTCCGCAAGCCAAGAGAGGATATTGGCTTTTTAAATCTAAAGGGTGTGTCACCTGTCATCATGGGATCAATATAGGCGGTAACCTCTACAATAAATTCGGTATTTTTAAAGAGTCCAATAGTACCAATCTGGGAAGATATATAGTGACAAAACGAGAGGAAGACCGATTTGTCTTTAGGGTTCCTCCATTGCGAAATGCTGATTTGACAGCGCCATACATGCATGACGGGCGCGCCACCACTCTCCGTGAAGCAGTTGTCATCATGACTCAATATCAGCTGGGACGCCACATGGAGCCGGAAGAGATCGATGATATCGTCAAATTTCTCAAATCTCTTACGGGACAAATACCGCAGATTGAAGAGAATCGGCCATATGAAGACTAAGAAAAGATTTTGGACAAAGAGGATAAGCAGTTTTGAGCTCGTTCTTGTGGGATTTGTGTTGGTGCTTATTCTGCTTTTTGTTTATCAGCAGAAGATCAACCGTGATGTTCAGCACTATACGGACAGTATCTATGAGCTTGACAGGCTCTATGAGCTTAGTCATGATATAGATCATTACTTTGTGCAAACCTATCGTTTTATTGATTATGACAGGATACTTGATACACAAAGCAATTTTGAAAAAAGTATCGCCAAGCTAAGGATGGACACTGTATCGGTATCGCAGTATAATTATTTAGGTGATCAAAATCTGCAAAAAATAGAGAGACTTTATCTACAAAAGATTGCTTTGATGGAGGATTTCAAAACATACAATACAAGAATCACCAATGGAATCTATCTCCTGCATGATTTGCGTATGGATATCCATGAGTATTACAAAAACAATATAGACAAAGAGATGCATATATTTTATTCGGCAGATAAGATATTTTTTATGTTAGGACAAATGTTTATAGGAAGCGAAATTGATCAAGATGCGATCATAGAAGATATAAAGAAAATAGAGGGCTATACAGGAGAATATAAATCTGTTTCGAATTTTGTGATCAGCTCTAAACAACTCTTGCAAGACAATACAGCCCTTGCAAATATTCTCCGGCAAAATAAAAATCTACACCTGTCCGCCGCTATAGCAAATGCGGGCAGTGAACTCAAACGATACTACAAGAAAGACTACCGCAATGGAAGTACCGTATCAAACTTTTTTTTCCTTTCCGGTGTCTTGATGCTTCTCTCACTCTATATGATGTACAGGCGTATGCGCAAAACCAATATAGATCTTTCATCATTCCGCTATGCTATCGAAAACAGTGATAATGTAATTGTGCTGACAGATGCCGATCGTAATATTATCTATACCAATGATGCTTTTGAGTATCATTCGGGCTATAAAAAAGATGAGGTGATGGGAAAAAATCCCAATATCCTCAGCTCAGGCGTCCATACGGATGAGTTTTATCGAGATATGAACAAAGTGCTTGATGCCGGCAAAGAGTGGAAAGGTGTGCTTATCAACAAGCGCAAAAATGGCTCTTTGTTTTATGAAAAAAGTTCTATCATCCCTATTTTTGTCGATAATGAACTTTCTCAATATTTGGCAATTAAGCTTGATATTACCGACTATATCGAACAACAACAAAAGTTGCAGCAATCCGCAATTATCTATGAAACTATAGAGGATGGTATACTGATCTTGGATCGATATAAAAAAGTAATTTCAGCCAATAGTTCATTTTCGCAAATTTTTGGCTACTCCCAAGAGGAGATCATCGGTTTTGAGCCCAGGATCAACGATTCATTTGAGGGAGACAGGCTGCTTTCTTCCAGGATATGGAGCGCATTGGCCATCAAGGAGAGATGGGCAGGCAGGATAACCAATAAAAATAAAAATGGAAAGATGATCCCTATCTGGTTGACTATCGTTGTAGTCAAGGATTTTAGTGATATTGTTAAAAACTATATCGCGATCTATACCAATCTCGAAGAGATCATAGAGATGGAGGAGAAGGCAGACTTCTTGGCATATCATGACAGCTTGACACATCTTCCGAATCGTGCTTATTTTGAAAAATCGATAGAATATATTTTTGAGTTTGCCAGAAACAATCAACAAAAAGTCTCTGTATTTTTTATTGATCTAGACCGTTTTAAAGTGATCAATGATACACTCGGGCACAATATAGGTGATGAGATTCTCAAGCAGCTGGCAGTCCGTATCAAAAAAGTATTGGCTAAAGATGATCTGCTGATCCGATTTGGCGGAGATGAATTTATTGCGATCTGTTATCCGATGCAAGACCGCCAAAAGGCTGCCAATTACGCTCAAAATATCCTTACCGTTATTAAAGAGCCTATCGCGGTTTTGGACTACAGCCTCAACACCACCGCAAGCATCGGTATCGCTATCTATCCTGATGACGGTAGGGATCAAGATACGATTGTGAAACATGCAGATATTGCCATGTATCATGCCAAAGAGAAAGGAAAAGATAACTACAAATACTACACCAAGCAGCTTTCTGTCGATGTCCAATCACGTCTTTATTTAGAGCAAGAGCTCAAAAATGCAACCCTTAAAGAAGAACTCAGTGTTTATTATCAGCCTCAATATGATTTCAAAAGCGGTAAGATAGTTGGAGCAGAGGCGCTTCTGAGATGGAGCAATCCTTTGTTGGGAAATGTAGATACAGAGCAGTTTATACAAATTGCCGAAGAGACGGGAATGATCGTTAATATCGGTTATTTTGTGATGGAGAAGGCATTTGAAGAATTCTCGAAATGGGAGTCGATGGGACTGGGGGTCGGTCGGATAGCGGTCAATATCTCAAGTGTGCAGTTCAGACAAAAAGATTTGATGAAAAATTTTAAAAATATCATTGAAAAGATTGGAATATCTCCAAAAAATATAGAGATCGAGATCACTGAACGATATATCATGGAATACTCTATAAGTAATATAAATATTCTTGATGAGCTGCGCCGGATGGGCTGCAAAATTTCTGTCGATGATTTCGGCACGGGATACTCATCGTTGGGCTATATGAAAACGCTTGCAATCAATGCGATCAAAATCGACAAATCCTTCATTTCTGATATACCAAACGATATACACAATGTCGAGGTTTCCAAGGCGATCATAGCACTTGCGGAAAGCCTGAATTATGATGTTATAGCAGAGGGTGTTGAAAATCAGCAACAAGTGGATTTTTTGATCGAAAACGGATGCCGTTACGGTCAGGGATATATGTATAGCCCTCCTTTAGGTAGCGATGCGTTTATCGCATTTGCCAAATCAAAGCTTAAAAAGCCTTAACAGAGGGCAAAGAGCAGTATATTTTGTCGTATCAAGGATAAAATATGTATATCCCCTTTATATTCTAATAAATTTTTGTTATAATAAAAGAATACAGTTGTGAGGAATAGGACGGATGAGATTTATTGAGACGCGAGGGAATGACGGCGAGAAGGCATCTAAGGTAACATTTTCAGAGGCGATCTTGAGTCCAAGTGCCAGTTTTGGAGGATTGTATGTACCTGAAGGACTGCCTTCGCTGAACCTCTCTTTTTTGCAAAAGCATATCACTAGTCACTATAAAGATTTGGTTATTGATTTTATACGGCATTTTGAAATCGAAATAGAAGAGGGGATCATTCGTGAGGCAGTCGATCGTTATGACTGCTTCGATGATCCGGACAATCCGGTTCCTTTGAGTCAAATCGAGGAAGATTGCTTTGTAAGCGAACTCTATCACGGACCTACGCGCGCCTTCAAAGACATGGCGCTCCTGCCGTTTGGATATATACTTAGCAAACTTGCTCAGCAAAGAGGTGAGCAGTATCTCATCATGGCTGCAACCAGCGGCGATACAGGACCCGCCACTCTTGAAACCTTCAAAGATCAGCCCAATGTTAAAGTTGTCTGTTTGTATCCTAGCGGCGGCACGAGTGATGTACAGCGGCTCCAGATGGTTACGGAAGATAGCGGCAATCTCAAAGTGATCGGAGTAAAAGGCAACTTTGATGATACTCAAAATAGTCTCAAAGCTCTGTTGGCTTCGGCAGAATTTAAAGATGAACTGGCGAGTAGGCAGATAAAGCTTTCGGCTGCCAATTCAGTCAATTTCGGACGGATTCTCTTCCAGATCATCTACCATATCCACAGTTATCTTGAGCTGATACGGCAAGGCAAGATTGTGCCGGGAGATGAGATCTATCTGGTGGTGCCAAGCGGAAATTTCGGTAATGCTTTGGGGGCGTATTATGCCAAAAAATCCGGATTGCCCATCAGAAAAATCCTTATCGCATCCAATAGTAACAACATTCTGACTGATCTGATAACCAAAGGTGTTTATGATATGACCGCCAGAGAGCTTATCCTGACAGAATCGCCAGCTATGGATATCTTGAAAAGCTCCAATGTCGAGCGGACATTGTTTGATAAATTTGGTGCATCACGCACAAAAGAGTTGATGGAGTCGCTAGAAAATAAAGGCAAATATCATCTGACAAGCGATGAGCTGAGACGGCTTAGAGAGGATTTTGACGCTACATTCAGTGATGATATCCTATGCGAAAAAGAGATAGCAAAGTATGCAAAAAAAGGATATATCATGGATCCTCATACATCGACTTGTATGCGTGCCTATCACGATCTTAGAGTTGACAAATTACCCACTGTTATCTATTCAACTGCTGAATGGACCAAGTTTAGCCCCACTGTTGCCAAAGCCCTTGGATATAATGCATCAGGGGACCTTGACGCCCTCGGATGGGTCAGTAGCCATGCGAACAGAGGTGTGTCAGACTCGATCAAGGCTTTGTTTGACAAAGAGATCAGGCATACAGCTATCGTCGAAAAAAACTCTATAAAGGATGAGATGTTAACTTTTTTGTGATTATTGGCATCAAACAAAAATGAAAAAATTTTTAGTGATATTTTCTATATTGGCGATAGAGGCAGGATCAGCTTATGCAAAAAGCAATCGGATCGTTGAGTGCAGACTGGTAACTTCCAAAACAGTACAATGTATGCCATATACCTCAAAATTGCTCTATACGCAAGAGGTATCTTACGAGAATCGCAAAAAAATTATTGCTTCAAAAAAACTTTCAACCCCCATGGCCAAACGAGTCAAAGTCATTACGATTGATGAATTTATTGAACACAATCTTATCGCTTACGAGATGCATAGATATGACAGTAACAAATCCGGCTCTATTGCAGTGCAGCTTGAACTTGAGGCACAAGCACTCAAGCAAGCTCAAGCAGATCAATTAGAAAAAGAAGCACAAGCACTCAAGCAAGCCCAAGATGAGCGCAGACTCCAAGAGGCTCAAGCCAAAAAAGAAGAGCTGGTCAAACAAAAAGAAGAATTGGTCAAGCAAAAAGTGGCATTGATCAAAAAAGCAGAAGCAAAAGCCAAGAAAAAAAGAAAGATTGCCGAAGAAGAGCAAAATCGCATAGAAAAGGAACAAAGCCGGCTTGCTGCCGAGCTTGAGAAAAAATACCTTTATCTCAATACAAAGACAAGAGCGAAAGTGCTCAACGAGTATCAGACAAAATTTTATAATGTGGAATCAAGGGGCAAAAACAGACTTCGCGTCCAGGCAACCGCTTATACTTCTCATCGCAATCAAACGGATCATTCTCCCTTTGTTGCAGCATGGGGTGATCATATCGGTCCCGGGATGAAGATTATCGCTGTCTCTCGAGATCTGCTTGGCAGGCACGGACTCAGATATAGGCAAAGAGTGAGTATTGAAGGATTACCTGGTACTTATTTGGTCATTGATAAGATGAATCCAAGACTTTCAAGACATATCGATATTTATATGGGTATTGACCGCGGAAGAGCGCTCAGATGGGGGAGAAGAAGCGTCAATATCTATTGGTAGCTATGATATATCGTTATTCATTATCTTTTTTTGTGTTAGATCCCGAATCAAGTCAGGGAGGACAATGGTATCAGGTGCGATGACAAAAATTTAGTTATTTGGCAGAGTTGGCAATAACCGGTGCAGAAATAAACTCCTCTTCCATCTCCAATAGTGCCAGATAGCGCTCTGTTTGCAGGTCATACTCGTTGCGCAGCACTTCTAGCTCTTGCGAAAGGCCGGAGAGACCTTTGGTCTGATAGCATTTTGGATCGCCAAGGCAACTATTGATCTCGTCTATTTTTACCTCCAGGCTGTCGATGATGGCTGGCAGCAGTTCGAGATCGCGCTGATCTTTGTAGCTTAGTTTGGTCGGTTTTTTGAGAGGTTTTTCTGCTTTGCTCTTCTCGGTTTTTTGCTCCGCTTCGAGTGTGCCGAGCTCGCTGATCTCTTTTTCGATAGCCAGGTAGTCCGTGTAGGTTTTATATGACTCTTCGATGACGCCATTGCCTTTGAAGATCAGAAGTTTGGTCGCTATCTTGTCGATAAAGTAGCGGTCATGAGATACGAACAGGATGGCTCCCGGGAAATGGATCAGTTTCTCTTCGAGGATGGTGATAGTCTGAATATCAAGATCGTTGGTGGGTTCGTCAAGGATGAGGCAATCCGCCTTTTTGGTCAGCAAAAGCGCAAGAGCAACGCGATTTTTTTCTCCACCGCTGAGCATCCCGATCTTTTTGTCCATGAACTCTTTGGGGAAGAGAAACTTTTTAAGATACCCGAAGAGATGCATCGTTTTGCCTTCAGCTTCGACCAGATCCCCGCCGTTTGGACAGAAGGTCTCGATAAGGCTTTTGTCATCATCAAGCATTTCACGATGCTGGTCAAAGTATCCGATCTGTATCTCTCCTCTTTTGATAAGACCGCTATCTGGCGTAAGCCGTCCCAGCATCAGCTTAAGAAGTGTTGATTTTCCCGATCCGTTGAAGCCCACAATAGCTATCTTGTCTTTTTGCAAGATACGGGTGGTGAACTTTTCGATCAGCTTTTTTCCTGCGATACCGTAATTGACCTTTTCAAGATCAAAAAGCATTTTTTTGGTGGCATAGCCCTCTTCTCTGTTAAAATGGCTTTTTTCTCTTTCGAGTTCTAACATCATTTTTCGTATCAGAGTCGGGTTGCTTTTGGCTTGATCTCTTAGCTCAAAGAGACGCTGCTTCCTTCCTTGGTTGCGTTTTTCTCTCGCACGTACACCTTTGGCAAGCCACGCTTCCTCTTGCTTGAGCAGTCTTAGGAGTGTGTCATGCCCTTTTTGCATACTTTGCATGCGCATCTCTTTTTGTTCGAGATAGCTTTGGTAGCCTCCTGTATAGCTGACCAGTTTTTGGTTGTCCACCTCGACTATACGTGTGGCGATAGTGTCGATGAAGTGCCTGTCGTGTGATATGAAAAGCAAAGTATATTTCTCTTTAAGTAAAAACTCCTCAAGAAATGCAACCATATAGACATCAAGATGGTTGGTCGGCTCATCCAGAAGCAGCAGATCCGGCTTTTTAAGGATTAGTGAAGCGAGAGCTACACGGCGCTGTTCACCGCCTGACAGCGTGGAGACTAGACGTTGCTCATACTCTTTGAGGCGGAACTCCTGCAAAATTCGTTCGATTTTGTCATCAAGATTCCATGCGCCATGATGATCAAGGAAGGTTGAGACAGCGGCATGTCGGCTTAGAATTGTTTTGTTGTCAAAGTCATCGGTGAGTTGCCGGCTAAGTTTCTCATATTGGCATTTTGCCTCTTGAAGTTCTTTGAGTTCATTTTCTATCGCATCTCGGACATTCAAGCCGGCATCAAAACGGGGGTGTTGCGCGAGCATTTCTATCTGTATCGATTGGTCAATAACCCGCTTGCCCTCCGTCGGCTCTTCTGTCCCCATTACGATCTTCATCAGCGTTGATTTGCCACAGCCGTTTTGTCCGATGATGGTGATGCGTTCACCCTCGTTGATATGAAAGTTCACACCGTCAAGGAGAAGTTTTATATCGTATTGTTTTTTGATGTTTAAAAGACTGACAAGAGCCACTGGCATTCCTAGCATGGAGATAATTTGTTGTATTTTATCTAAAAAGATACTGTTTAAGCGACAGTAAAGTTCAATTTGTTATTATGCGCATAAAAGGCATCTGTCATAATGTTGGAATTTATAGTTTTAGTATTCACTATTTACACTTTCGTCAGACTCTATGCTGCGGTGATGCAGATAGGATATGTCAACGACGAAAAGAGGCGCGCGCCCGTATTAATGTCGCAAGCCAAATATCTGGTAGCAGGCAACTACACAGTCGCAAAAGAGAAGTTGGGATTGATTGAGATATTTGCGGATTATCTACTCTTTTTTTGGTGGGTGCAAAAGGGATTTGCGTGGCTTCAAGGCCTCTTGCAAGTTGATGGAGAAATCATCCGGGCAGTTCTTTTTCTCTTCGGTTTTTTTGCTCTCAACTATATTGTAGGACTTCCTGCAACGCTTTATCAGACATTCAAGATCGACAAAGAGTTTGGGTTCAATACGATGACTCCCAAGCTTTTTGTGATCGATACACTCAAATCTTTATTTTTATTTTTGACGATCGGCAGTTTGATTTTTGCTATCTTGGCATGGATTATTATCAATTACTCCAGTTGGTGGATCTTTGGATTTGTATTTTTATTTGTTGTAGTGCTTTTTGCCAACCTTTTATATCCAACCATAATGGCACTTTTTAATAAATTTACGCCATTGGAAGATGGCAGTCTAAAAGAGGCGATTATATCCATGATGAACCAAGCAGGGCTGAAAAGCGACGGGATATTTGTAATGGATGCCAGTAAGAGAGACAACAGGCTCAATGCCTATTTTGGCGGCATAGGCAAAAGCAAAAGAGTCGTGCTGTTTGATACGCTGCTCAAAAAGATGAGCCATAATGAGCTCTTGGCGATTTTGGGTCATGAGCTTGGTCACTTCAAGCATGGCGATATCTGGAAAAATATCACTTTGACAGGATCGTTGCTTTTTGTCTCATTGTATCTTTTTGGTCATCTGCCGGATACTCTTTTTAGCCAAATGGGCGTGATCCCTGACGCAGGTGTGATGATTGCCGTGATGACTCTGCTTTTGCCTGTAGTAAGTTTCATCTTCACGCCGGTGATCAGCTATGCCAGAAGGCACAACGAATATGCTGCCGATAGGTTTGGCTCCAGTGTAGGCGGCAAAAAGCATCTTGTCTCTGCGTTGCTCAAACTCGTCACAGAAAACAAATCATTTCCCAAATCGCATCCGCTGATCATATTTTTATATTATACCCACCCGCCGATGATCGAACGACTTAAAGCGCTAGGCTTTGATGCATTGCATCAAGAGACAGAAACAACGCTCTTGAATGAGGGTATTTTCACATTTCTCGGTAACGAGCAAAATAGCCATGACCATTGATGAGGCATTGTGGCGGGCAGTGCCGCTGCTTAAAACAAGTTGCGAAAACCCTCTTTTTGAGGCGGAACTGTTATTGGCGCATCATCTGGGTAGGGAGCGACTTTATCTTCATGCCCATAGCGATGAGACGATAGAAGATATTGATGGATTTCGCACACTTATAAAGCGCAGAGAGGCACATGAGCCTTATGAATATATCGTAGGCAAATGCAGTTTTTATGATATTGAATTGGAGGTGGAGGCGGGCGTGCTGATCCCGAGGCCGGAAACCGAACTTTTGATCAATGAAGCATCAGTTATTATTGATCAACAAAAAATTACCCATCTCGTCGAGATCGGCGTAGGTTCGGGAGCTATTTCGATCGTGCTGGCGCGCAAATTCCCGCAGCTTGAGATCACGGCAACAGATATCTCCGAGGCGGCGTTGCGCATTGCCCGAAAGAACAGTATCGCACACGGAGTAGCCAAGCGGATCACTTTTGTTAAGAGCAATCTTATGGATGAGGTGAAGGCAGATGCACAGATGGTCGTCAGCAATCCTCCTTATATTGCCAATGATTTCAGGCTCGAGAAAAATGTTTTTGAGTATGAGCCTCATTGCGCTCTTTTTGGCGGCGAAGCAGGACATGAGCTGCTCGCTCAGATACTGCATGATACGAATCAAAGAGGGGTCGGATGGCTAGTCTGCGAAATGGGCTGCGATCAGTTCGAGCCAATACAAAAGCTATTTAGTGATATTGGGGTAAAATATCAAAAATTTTATCAAGACTTGGCAGGTCTTGATAGGGGATTTGTAGTTGGGTTTAACCAGTAAATGGAGGAAATAATGAAAAAATATTTTAGGATCGCCACGATGGCTTATCTCGTGTTGTTGGGCGTTATGCTGGGAGCAGGTCTGTTTGCCGGGATTGTAGTAGCGCCCGTAATATTCCATACTGAGCAGTGGCTTGGAGGTGCGCTTTTGAGCCACTATCAAGAGGGATTGATCATGACACAAAATTTCATCCGTCTTTCTTATCTGGTGGATGTGGTGGTGTTGATTGTATTTTTGTACGAGGGCTTCAAGTATAAGATGTTCGAGCGCGACAAGATCACGCAGGTAGCCGCTTTTTTTGTAATCGCGACAGGGCTTCTCTTCGCTCACTATTATATTCCTGATATCCTCGCGATGCAGATGGGTGGTGAAGCGATAACGCAAAGCGCGGCATTTGTCAATACTCACAAAGGCTCGGAGATCAACTTCAAGATCTTCTCCTTCGCACTATTGGTCTTGATCGTGCGCAATATGCAAAAAGCGTGCAAATAGCACCACAGGAGGCGCTTTGTGAGCGATACACTCGAACACCCTTTTGATCCGATCGTCTTTAGCGATACGAAGCTGCTCTTTTTGGGCTCTTTTCCCAGTATTCACTCTTTTGAAAAAGGTTTTTACTACGCTAACCCGCGAAATCAATTTTGGCAAATCCTGTCACGCATTACAGGCTATCCGGTCAACAACCGTGATCAGCGGATATGGCTGCTCAAGGCTCAGAGGTGGGGTCTTTGGGATATGGTGCGCTCATGCAGCAGAAACAACTCGCTTGACAGTTCATTGTATGACGAGGAGGTGAACGATATCCCCTCTCTTTTGGAGCGTACTCCTTCTATCGCCAAAATCGCCTTCACCGGACGCAAGGCTGAGGCTCTCTATCGCCTGCATTTTGATCATCTCGATATAGAGTCGCTCTATCTGCCGTCACCCTCTGCGGCATATGCAAAGATGAACCTTGAAACCAAGGCGGTAGCATGGCGCGATAGGCTGATCACAGCAGGCGGTCGATAATGATTTGGGCGATTGGAGATATCCAAGGATGTTATCGCTCCTTTATGGCATTGCTCGAAAAGATAGATTTTGACCCAAAGCGAGACAGGCTTTGGCTTGTTGGAGATCTGATCAACAGGGGCTCAGGTTCGTTGGAAACGATGAGATATTGTTATGAGTATCGAGATAGCATTGAGGTAGTGCTTGGCAACCATGATCTATCCCTTATTGGCGCTTTTTACGGACTAAAAAAATCAAATCCCACTATTGATCCCATTTTGAATGCTCCTGACGCGCCACAGCTGATTGGATGGCTGAGGAAGCAAAAGTTTCTGCACATAGATGAAGAGCTTGGGTATTGTATAGCGCATGCGGGCATCCCGCCAGAGTTTGATCTGTCGACGGCGGTGCATTATGCTCAGATACTGGAGCAAAACCTGCAAGGCGATGGATCAAAAGAGTGGCTCAAGAGGATGTTTGACTGTGACGGCCATACCTTTGCAGTTGATGCCGAGTGCTATGCTCTGGCCGGTTTCGTGCGCATGCGGTTTTGCCATGAGGATGGCAAGCTGGAATTTAAGCAAAAGTGCCATCCCACTATGCTGGACGCTAAGCATCAAGGGCTCAAACCATGGTTTGAGCTGCCAAACCGCAAAAAGCTGCCGCTCAAGATCATCTTTGGTCATTGGGCGACACTGGGGTATTATTCCGACGGTGCGGTCGTATGCCTCGATACAGGGTGTGTATGGGGAAAGACTTTGATGGCGCTTCGGCTCGATACACCCGACAAACAGATCGTACAGGCGGTATGCGGATAGTTTTCAGATCATTTTTGCATTATCAAGATTGACATATACGCCCTGTCATTCTATACTTGATCCGGAATCCAGCTCTGTTTACTGACGGACGGTTTATCCTTTATTTTTCAAGCGACATTTTGTCCATCCATACCCATAAAGCTGCCTCTTCCTTGGTATGGTTTAAAGTCAATGCATTACTATTTTACACTATCTTTTTGTAAATTTTTCTCAACAAATAAGCAAATTTTGGAAACAGTCTTAGATTATATGAAAAAATAAATTTTAACGACTTTAATTTATAAATATTAAAACTTTTTTTTATATTGTCTTTATATTTTTTGTAATTTTTATTTTTGAGATGCCATAATGCAAACTCAAAATATATGTTGGCCTTTGTATAATTTATTTCTTTAGTATATTTTTTATCTAAATGTATATTTAAATCATCTAATGTTTCAAGAAAATCACTAAAGAATTGTTCTTTTTTTTTAATTAATCTTTGTATTTCATCAACTGTTTCATTTCTCTTTTGATGGTACATACTATGAGTCCAAGAGCCTACTTGTCCTATTCTATAAACACTCATTATATTATTAATATATAATGCACCTCCTCTTTTTGCACCAAATACCTGATAAAAATAATCTCCAATGGGGGCTTTTGTATAAAACCATTCTGGAAGATTTAATAAAACATTCTTTCTGAAAACTAAAGATGCGCTTGGACAAAAACCTCCTCCGCCAAGCAGAACTTCTGAGGTTGTAAATATCTTATTTTCTTTAGTATATTGCGCTAAATTTTTCCCGATTTTTCCATTTTTCAGTTCCTTTGCAGGATGAAAGCTCATATCAACCTCTGGACACCTTTCCATCTCATTTTTTTGTATCTGCAGCTTCTTGTTGTCTATCCAATAATCATCACCTTCACACAAAGCTATATACTCACCCTTTGCTTTTAAAAATGTTGCAGGAAATGCTTTAATTCCTTTTTGAAACCCATTTTCTATTTCATAAATAGGCTTTATAATATTTGGATATTTTTCTTCATATTCTCTGATAATTTCTGCCGTTTTGTCCGGTGAGGCATCATCTCTCACAATCACTTCAAAAGGAAAATCAGTCTCTTGGGTCAAAAAACTATCAAGAGCTTCTGCTATGTAATTTTCATGATTATAGGTAACACAACACACACTAACGAGTGGTTTATCTATATTACCTTGCCATGTTGACATTATTCTTTCTTGTGTTTGTAGTACTCTCAATTGATGCCCTCCTTGTATAATATGTATAGGCGAAATCAGGTAAACTTTCGAATTTTTCTAATAATTTCTTTACTATTTTTAGACATAATCTATTTTCACAAAAGTATCAACTTTAGCCATTATTTTATCTCTCATTTCAATGTTTTGGAATTCTAGCAATAGGATTCCAATCGTAGTGTCAGAACCACGATAATGATAAATTTTATCACCAGTTTTTTTTAAAACCTTTTGAAAAAAGATAAAGGGCTTTATTCTATCGTCTATTTTTACGCTCGAAAATATAGCATCTTGCTCTGCATGTAAAATATAATGAGCACCAATCCCATTCTTATTTAATTCAGGAGGTGGCAGTTTTTCACCAAGACTGATTCTTAATGCGGCATCAACATAGTCAAAACCCGTCAATCTGTTTTGAATGATGGGCACGAAATTTCCGCCATTTCTTGCACCCATTTCTATAACAAACACTTCTCCTGCTTGATTAATGCGAGCTTCAATATTTATCGGGCCATCGAAATAGCCAGAGGCTTCGCTGAGTTTTTCGATTTGAAGGGTTAAATCATCAAGAACAGTTTGATTAAACTTAGAAGGCCATTG
>DYNJ01000037.1 GCA_020721085.1 Sulfurovum sp.
TGACCTATCGTACTGCTTGATGCAATAGGAGCGATCACGGGCACAAAACCATCTTCGATGATATTGTCCACCACTTCCGGATTGACATGTTCGATCACTCCTGTATAGCCAAAATGCTCAAAGTCTTTCGGGATCGCCTGCAAGAAATTGGCATCTTTGCCCGAGATACCTATCGCCTTTCCGCCGTGATTGTTCAAAAAAGAGACGATCTCTTTGTTGATCTCGCCGCTCAGCACCATTTCGACCACACGCATCACCTCTTTGGTCGTGACGCGCTGCCCATCTATAAACTTAGTTTCCACGCCTAGATCAGCCAGCAGATTGGTGATACTTTGTCCTCCCCCATGTACAACGATAGGCTTCATCCCGACTGTATGAAGCAACACTATATCTTGGGCGAATTTCCTCTTTAGCTCCTCGCTAGTCTGTGTAGAACCGCCGTATTTGATGACAATCTTTTCCTGGTGAAACTTTTTGATAAACGGAAGTGCTTCCAGCAGCGTTTGCACGACCTCTATTTTACTTTTCAATTCCCGTACCTTTAAAAACAAGATCGATACGATCAAGATATTCCTGATCTATTTTTAATTGTAACTGTATTATAGATAGTGGTAACTTAAATCCACTCATTTTGACGGCATCTTTTTGTGTCACTAGCAGTGAATCGGCATGATACTGTTCTAACAAAGCCTTCAGCCCAGCCTCGTCAAAGTAGGCATGATCGGCAAAATATAGTTTGCCCACCACCCCCCTCGGCAGAAATGCATCAAGTCTTTGAGGCTGAGAGATCGCAGTGACAAGAACCATCCTCTCACAAAGATTTGAAAATGTTACTTCACGCTTGAAGTCCCTGGGTTCCTGAAGCACCATATCGGCATATCGTCTGCAAAATAGAGGCTCGCGAAAAGGACCTGCCGGAAGCGGAAGTGGGTTATTGATCCTTGACGGCTCCAGCAGGATTTCGAATTTCTCGATATCGACACGATTGAACCCATCATCCAGTATGATCTGCCTAACTCCTCTGCTGATCGCTTTTCGGATCGCTTTTTTGCGGTCTTCACTGACAAACACACTGCATTTCGGCAAGGATTGCGCCATAAGCATCGCCTCGTCGCCGCTTTGCCCGATCGAAGCCAAAATCTCTCCGTTGCGGCTTACCTCAACTAACCCTTTGCTAAGTCTGCCATAACCCCTGGAAATGATCGCGGTATTAGGATACAATGAGCCCAAAGTGATCACAAACGGTGTCTTGCCGCTGCCTCCAAGGATCAAATTGCCGACACTGACAATCGGCACGCCAAATACTTCCCTGTGGCTCAAAAGACGCCTTATCCACATCAAAAAACCATAGACCAAAGAGAATGGCAATAATAATATTATAAACACCCACTGATATGGTTTCGGCTCAAAAAATAGCCTCTCTACCACACCGCTCCATTTGCTATTTGTCATTAGATGTGTGCTTTGGCAACCTTGCTGACGGCCTCACACACTGCAGATACATCCTCATCACTCATCTGAGAATATATAGGGAGTGACATCACCTTTTGATAACTCTTCAAAGCGATCGGAAAATCAAATACTTTGAACTCATATTTCTTTTTGTAATACTCCGTCAGATGTAGCGGGATATAGTGCAGTCCGATGTGTACTCCCAACTTTTTAAGTTCTCGGGCAAAATGATCACGATTTTTGTCGATCTCTACGATAAAATGACGAAAAATATGCTCTTCTGTAATGCGCGGAAGTTTCACATGTGCGATACCGCTTAGTCGATCACTGTAGATACCCGCGATCTTTTTGTGCCGTGCGACAATTTCATCAAGTCCTTCAAGTCTCGCTAGACAATATGCTGAGTTTAGTTCACTAAGCATATAATCCCATCCTATGTCGATCACATCGTAAAAATAGTCAAGCTGATCATATGAACTGCTCATCTTCTCTCTGATCCCATGCGTCCTAAGCAGTTTGGCTCTAGAATATAGCTTGTCATCATCAGTCACCAGCACACCACCGTTACCTATCTCTCTTGAGAGATGACCCGAGAAGCTAAAAGTAGTTATATCTGCACCCGTACTGCCGATCTTCTTTTTTTTGTAAGAAGCGCCCATCGCATCGCTGGCATCCTCCACTACTTTGACTTTGTGCGCTTTGGCGATCGCATACAAACGGTCTAGATCTGTTGTCTGACCGGCCATGTGGTTGACGATGACAGCTCGAAGTTTTTTGCTCTTATTCTTTGCCAAAACACTATCAAGCTTCTCAAGATCGATCATATAACTCTGTGCCTCACAATCTACGAAGATCGGTTCAGCGTCAAAATGGCGAACCACCTCCGGAATATTGGGAAAGCCGTTCACGCTGCACACCACTTTGTCTCCGCGCTTGAGATCCAGTGCGCACATCGCCAGATGCAATGCAGAGGTACCGTTATTGACAGCCAAAGCATATTTTGAGCCGATATATTCTTGAAATTTTTTCTCAAATCTCTCTATTATTGACCCGCCTGACAAACTCAAAACTTCATCGATATATCTTTTGGCTCCCCTATCAACAGTCGGAACATAAAACGGGATTATATTCGGCATACTATACCCTTTCTTTTGGGGGGCTTCTAAAGCCCCTTAAAATAACATTTGAACACTCTGAAGAAATACTCTTTGCATTCCAAATCAAGTCCACTATAATAAATAAACCGTAACCCTTTATTTATTTCAGGGTCTAATCAGAAACCTCATTTGTTAATTATACAAGCGTATCTCTAAAAATTGGATTGCGGCATCGCTCTTCACTCTTCACTGCACTCCTTCGCACCAAGTTCAAGCAGTTCACTGCAGGCAAATCCCGCCTCTTTGCGCGCTTGGATATTGATATGCGGGCGAGGTTTATCAAGCAGACGATAGGATGACAAAATCTCTTTATAAGTCGAAGGCGCGTCCAAACCTTTGATATCACAAAGATATTTAAACCATCTGTCACCTTTGCGCACATGATCGATCTCTTCGGCAAGTATTACTTCAAGCGATTCTATCAGACGAAGGATATATTGATTTTGTAGTTGTTGTTTTAGTTTTTTGATGATCTGCGGATTGACATCCAGCCCGCTTGCCTCAAAGTAACGCGGCACGACTGCCATACGGTCAAGAGGTGAATGCGCTGTCTGCCTGGCGATATCAAAAAGTCCGCTATGTACCGGAAAATCGCCATACCTATAGCCCAAATCTGACAACAGAGCTTCAAGCATAGCAAAATGGCGTATTTCATCTATTGCTACCTCCAGCCAATCGATCTTATACTCTATGGGCATCATCCCGAAATGATATACAGCGTCAAGAGCCAGATCGATCGCGCTGTATTCGATATGGGCGATAGCATGCACCAGAGCCGCCAATCCTTCCATAGTATCTGATCTTTTTCGAGACGGGAGATCTTTGGGATCGACGATACGACAAATTGTGCTATAAGATGGCATATCGAACTGTTTTGGAATAAAATCAATAGCATAATCACCGCTTTTTTGGATACAATTATCCAAGCATTGGGCAATATATGCCTTTTTGATATCTATATCATCGCTTAGCAGTGCGGTTTCCAACATTAATTCAAATTTCATGGAGATATTATAATATTATGCAGATTAAAACCAAACCCATGGGATCGTATCAAACCAACTGTTATATCGTAACAATTGATGGCAAAGATCTAATCATTGATCCCGGCATCGACGCAGCTTCATGGGTCATAAAGCATACAACAAACCCCATAGCCATCCTCAATACCCATGGTCATTTTGACCATGTTTGGAGTAATGCAGAGCTCAAAAAACAACTCAATATTCCGATCTATGTCCCCGAAAAAGATGCCTTTATGCTTGAAAATGATCCGTTCGGACAAGGAACTCCGTCAAGCCATCCTGACTATTTGATCCGAGGAGACGAAACGATCAACATACAAGGGATCAAAATCACTTACCGCCACTTTCCCGGACACACACCGGGATGCAGCGTGATCGAGATAGGAGATGCATGGTTTAGCGGGGATTTCCTCTTCCGCCAATCCATAGGACGATGGGATTTTCCATATTCAAGCGCAGATGAGATGCAAAAAAGCCTCGAGAAGGCATCAACTATCAAAGAAGAGTTCGTCATCTATCCCGGGCATGGACCCGGCACGACACTCAAAGCAGAACAAAATATCATGCCATACTGGATCAAGCAGGTGAAAAGCGGGTGGTAGAGTCATCTTGCTCTTTTGGGAGCCTGAAACGAGTTTGGGAAGATAGACTCCCATCGCCATGAAATAATCCGGGATAAATTTAGGAGCTATGATTTACGGATAAAACTTGAAAAGAGTTCACGACAAAACTAACACCAACTGCCAATAACTAATCAGTAGGAGAATTTATAGCCTCTGCGGCGGACGGTATGGATCACTTGAAAACCAAGGATACTTTTAAGCCTTTTGCGGATCTGGTTAATTGCTACCTCTACGGTATTGTCGCTGACATACTCCGGCTCTTCCCATAAGGCATTGATGATCTCATCTTTAGAAAAAACTCTTTGTTTTCTAAGTGCAAGATATGCAAGGATATCAAAGGTTTTGCCATTGAGCGAAACTATTTTTTCGTCATATTTGATCTTTTTATTAACGATATCGATGACTAATTTACCCACATCGATTTTTGTCCCGAACAGCTGTCTCATATTTGCCAAAACCCTGGCAGCTATCAAGTCAGGCTCACCACAATGGTTGCAGATCACATCATCACAGCCTATAGAAAACAGCGTGGCTTGCTGTTTGGCATCATCCGTCAGGATTATGATCTTGGTCTCGTTTTTTTTCTTTTTAATCTCATTGATATATCGCTCAAGTGAAAATCGCACCCCTTCATCCACCATAATTACCAATTCATAGTGTCTAAAATCTGTAAAATTAGTAGCATCGTAGAGATTTTTTGCATTATCTACTATACAAATAAAATATTTTTCAAGCTCTTTTTCAAGTCTTTTGATATAATCGTCACTAAAACCTATCGCTAATATCCTCATCCCCGCTTACTTACCTTCACAAAACTTGCTTTCACACAACTTACAACCAAACATCAAAATATACTTAAAATAATTAATTTAAACAGTTTATACCAAAAAGTAGCTTATTTAAAAATAAAAGTAACTTTTAGTTTATTTGAGGTATTTTATAGCTGAACCCTTTGAGCAACCGGTGATTAGACCCAAATATATTCAGGGTGGCGGTTTATCGGTCATTCCAGACTTATTTCGGAATCTAAAAATATTTAATCAGAGGTCCCGATTACTATTTTTTGTATGCTTTTATATAGACTCTTTTTGGAGCAGGATAACCTTCGATTGTTTTGTTTGCGTCATTTGGATCTAGAAAATCTTCGAGACTTTGCGTATCTATCCACTCTGTTTTGCGTTGTTCATTGTGATCTGTTTTGCTGGCAGCCAAAACTTCCACATGCTCAAATCCTGCACGATAACACCAATTTTTCAATGCAGGAATTGTCGGGATAAAATAGACATTCGGTATCTTAGAATAACTCTGCTTGGGACTCAGAGCCACCTCGCTATCTCCATCTATCATGAAAGTATCCAAGATCAATTCACCGCCGCCATTGAGCCCCTGATAGAGCGATTTGAGTGTTGCGATCGGATCGCTTCGGTGATACAGCACGCCCAGGCAAAAAAGCAGATCAAACCGATGCTCGTACAAAGCAATGTGCTCCACGCCCAGCATTTCATAGACTATATCACTTTTAAGAAAATGGTTGATCAGCATAAACTGCATATAGTTCAACGAGGAGGGGTCAAATCCTACAAGCTTCTTTGGATTAGACTTTAGCATACGAAAAAGATAATACCCGTTATTGCATCCGATATCGCCCACAATCTTGCCTTTAAGATCAAAATATGGTTCGATGAGATTGTATTTGACAAAACTCTGCCATTCACTGTCTATCAATGTTTTGGATATCCTAAATGGACCTTTACGCCAAGGCTTCATCAGCCGTGCAGTCTCCAAAATCTTCGCCTCATCGCTGGCGGCGATGGCATCGAAATCGATCTCGATAATATCTCCTAACCCGATATTTGATACTTCAAGGTCAGGCAAAGAGGAGACTGCCTCTTTGAGCGGTGCGATATTTTTCCAATCCAGCCACTTTGATCGAGACTTGCGCAGTTGATCGATATCCAACAGGCTACTTTAAATAGGCTTTGTTGATCACTTGCTTGAAGAGCGGAACATCGCCCGGTTGAGAGGTAGATACATTTTCGATCTTACGAACCGCCTCTTTTCCTTTGATCACTTCGCCAAAGATAGTGTAGCCGCCGTTAAGATGAGGAGTCGGTACCGTAGTGATGAAAAATTGGCTTCCGTTGGTGTTGGGACCGCGATTTGCCATTGCAAGCAAAAACGGCTTGTCAAAGACCACATTGGCGCCATATTCGTTGTCGAAATCTTTTTTCCAGATAGACTCTCCACCCATGCCTGTACCCTCAGGATCACCGCCTTGTATCATGAATCCTTTAATAACTCTATGGAAAATCAGTCCGTTATAATAGCCGTTTTTGACATGGGTGGTAAAATTTTCAACAGCCAAAGGGGCGATCTTGGGATATAGCTTGAGTTCTATATCGCCTTGGTTGGTACTAAGCACGACTATAGTCTCTTTGATCTTTGCCGAGTCAGCGGCGAAAGACGACTGCAGGGAGACAAATCCAAGCAGCAATAGCCCCAGAACTATTTTTTTCATTTAGTATCCAATGTGCAAGTTGTGATTACTTCTTCCGCGCAATCTGTTTCGCATTTGCCGATATGCAGCTTTTCCAACACCCGGGTGAAGAAATCCCCTCCGGATCTGTGTATATCATCAACAAATTCTATATAGATAGCCTGGATATCAGGACGGTCATTGGAAATTTTATCAAAAATAAAAGGAGTCATCCCTGTCTCTTTTTTGACCTCTTTGATCACATTGCATATCTCTTCTTTAAGCTCCGTGTGTGTCCCGAACACCAGGCTAAGCCCCTCATAATGCTCTTCCATGCGCACATGCGCTTTGATCTCAGTACATCTATTTTCCATTGTTTTTACCTCGCATAATTTATTGCTCGCGTCTCTCTGATCACATTGACTTTGATTTCTCCGGGATATTGTACCCTATCTTCTATCTCTTTTGCAATATCTCTACTCAACATAACCGCCTCATTGTCTCCCATTGTTTGCGCATTGACGATCACACGAATCTCACGACCCGCATTGATTGCATACGCACTTTCTACCCCCTCCTTGCTGGTTGCAATCTCTTCAAGCTGTTTTACCCTCTTGGTAAAACTCTCCAACACCTCTCTTCTGGCGCCCGGCCGCGCCGCTGACAGCGTATCTGCCGCACAAACCGCCGCACTCTCTACGCTGTTTGGTTCTTCATGACCATGATGGGCATAGATGGCATTGATGACCGTAGGATGCTCGTTGTATCTTCTGCACACCTCTGCACCGAGATCTACATGCGATCCGCCGATATCCTGCGTCATTGCTTTGCCGATATCATGAAGCAGTCCGGCTCTCATCGCCAACTTTTCATCTCCGCCCATCTCGGCAGCCATCACAGATGCAAGCCGCGCCACCTCCAAGGTATGCGCCAACGCATTTTGTCCATAGCTGGCACGGTATTTCAACCGCCCAAGCAATTTGACCAACTCGTCGTGCATAGGAAACAGTCCGAGATCGATCAAGATATTTTCTCCCTCTTCGTATATCTTCTGCTCAAATTCAGCCTGAACTTTTTCATGGATCTCTTCGATGCGCCCCGGGTGGATACGCCCGTCTTCTACAAGAAGTTCTATCACCCTGATCGCGATCGCTCTTCGGTAGAGATTGAATGAGCTCACCAAGATCACTCCCGGAGTTTCATCTATCACGATATCAACGCCCAACAAAGTCTCAAGCGCCTTAATATTACGCCCCTCCTTGCCGATGATGCGCCCTTTGTGATCATCACTGGGCAAAGCCACAAGATTGATCAATCGTTCTCCGGCAAACTCTCCGGCATAACGGGTAGTTGCCTGTGCCAAAATATAGTTTGCCCGCCTCTCCCCCTCCTCTTTGGCGTACTTCTCATACTTCCTTACAATGGCGGCAATCTCACTTCGACTCTTCTCCTCTACTTTTTCCAAGAGTTCATTTTTGACCTCTTCCTGTGTCATCGATGTGATCATCTCCATGCGTTCTATCACCTCATCGATCTGAACCTGTTTTTTGTCTTTGAGTCTTTCGAGTGTTTTGTTGATTTCACCCGTTTTGTGCTGAAGTCGCCGCAACTCCTCTTGCTCTTGCTTGAGTGTTTTTTTCTCCAGCATTAGATCTCTATTGTGTTTTTCGATCTCTTGAAGCCGTTTTTGAAAACCTCTTTCATGCTCAAGCTCATCTTCTTTGATTTTGACTTTTGCATTTTGAAGTATTCGTTCTGATTCATATTCTATGGCCTTAGCTCTTGCTTTGACCTCTAGCTCCATATAGGCAAATTTTCTAACACTTCCCTGCCTGAGCCACAGATAGCTAGCGCCTGCGCCAAGCGCCGTAAAAAGCAACCCTGTTCCTATTGTTAAAAACATCCTTTTCTCCTTATTTCGGGGAAAAAGACGATATGATATACTTTCCTTTTCATGTTGTGGCTTTGAGCTAAACTGTTTATAGAAAACTTTCTGTTCAAACCTTTTTTATCCTTTGAAGCATCTAATCAACACTACTTTGTTGCACCTTAAACCGTCTTTCTCTTTTCCTCACTACTATCTTCTCTGGCGCTATCATCTTGTCGGCTTGTATGTCATAATGATCGGTGATCTTATGACTGCATCGACATAAAACGCGTGATACAAACACTATTTTTTTGATCTTTGTTTGTTCTTTTTCGTAAAATCTATCATACATTCCTCTGCCAAAACCGATACGCTTCATAGCGCTATCGATACCAATCACAGGAATAATTGCCAAATCAATTCTATTTATTTTAGACGGCTGCGAATGTCTTGGCTCACTTATGCCGAATTGCCTTGTTTCTAAAGGCAATTTATATTGTACCAATCTAAAACTTTCACCTTGCATAAACGGTACATATAATATCTTTTTTTGTCTTTTGAGTCTTTTGATCAAAGGCATGATATCGACCTCTATGGCTAAAGGGATATAAAGCATTATTGTGTGTGCATGCGCTCTTCGGATCTCATCACAGAGCCGTTTCATCACTATTTTGTCTTTTTTATAATAGGCTCTCGGTGATATTTGTCTTAGCTTTTCAATACAATGTTTTCGAAAGAGTTTTTTATCCATCCATTCCTCTGATTGCTATTGAAAGTACCATTTGGATATAATCTCCAAAGCAAGGGTGCCACTATAAACCCATGAAGGGATATAGAAGCCAAAACAACAGAAGAATTATAAGGCAAATTTTTGAAGGAATAGCTGAAGGGCGCCTTCTTTTGAATGTGTTTTTGAAGGTATGGGATGAAAACTTTTTGCCGTGTGTGTCTATCAGTATTGATGATTACTATAAGCGGATGCGGTCATAAAGATGAACAGCAATCTGATGTAAAAAGCTCTGCCGATACAAAAACTGTTGACAATAACCATACCGATAAAAACAAAAAAAGATCAAACTTCAGGCTATCAGGCATTGTACCCTATACAGATATTGGCATTAGACTAAAAGATGAAAAGATTGAGTTTAGACATCTTAGACAACCCATTGTATTGATCAATCTGTTTGCCACATGGTGTCCTCCTTGCAAAAGTCAAATTCCAAGCCTAAGTCAGCTGCAAAAAAATCATTCGGATATACTTTTTGTGATCGGCATACCCGTCAATGACAATGCCGACAATAATAAGCTTCGCGAATTTACACAACAAAACGATGATCACTTTTTTGTCTCAAAAGCAAATACAGCATTTACAGACTATCTCATCAGTTCATTGAAACTTGACAGCAAGATTATCCTTCCGATGTCGATACTTTACAAAAACGGTATAATTTTACGCTACTATGAAGGCGCCATACCTCTTGAGATGCTGGAGAACGAGATCACTCAGGCTCTCATAAACCCATAAAGGAAAAATATCGATTATGTTCAATTTTTTAAAAAAAGCATTTAGCAAAACCGGCGAGGCGATCCAAGAGATCGCGCCCCAGAAGAGAAAAGAGATCCCCAAAGAGGAATTTGAAGATATTTTACTGGAATCAGATGTCCACTTTGAACTGGTTGAACGCATTTTGGAGCCTTTGCCGCGATTGGTCAACCGCATCCAAGCTTTCAATTCGCTCATCTCGGTCTTTCAGTACAAAGCTGATTTCAAAGAGAGTGATGCTAAACCGTTTGTAGAGATGATCATCGGCGTCAACGGCGCGGGCAAAACTACGACTATTGCCAAGCTGGCTTATCAATATATGCAAAAAGATAAGAGTGTTATTCTGGGTGCCGGAGATACATTCCGCGCTGCAGCGATCGAGCAGCTCACGCTTTGGGCAAAAAAACTGGAAATCCCTATCGTAGCCACACAGCAAGGTCATGATCCATCCGGTGTCGTATTTGACACCATTGCATCCGCCAAAGCCAAAAGGATCGATCATGTCATCATCGACACAGCAGGAAGACTTCATACTCAGACAAATCTCGGAGAAGAGCTTAAAAAAATGATCCGCGTTGCGGGGAAAGCAGCAGATGGGGCGCCACATCGCAAACTGCTAATCCTCGATGGGACACAGGGAAGCTCTTCGATCAACCAGGCAAAAGTTTTCAATGATATGATCGGCATTGACGGCATCATCATCACCAAGCTCGACGGTACTGCCAAGGGTGGCTCTATACTGACGATTGCCGATGAGCTAAAAATACCTATCTTCTACATAGGCACAGGTGAAAAACCGGAAGATTTGATCAGATTTAAAGCAAACGAGTATGTCAATACTATTCTAGATGAGATATTTATTCGCTAATGGGTACCTCTAAAAACTTCTTGAGGGACATAGAGCCAAAATTTCAGATGAATGTATCCACACTTTTGTGATAGGCTACACTATTTTGTGTCAATATACGCCTGAATGGCTTTATTGAGCCTAGAGAGCTCTTTTTGGTATAGCTTTACATAGTCAGGTAGCATATGCTGATAATTGTATATAAAAAGTCTATATATCTCATCTACCTGTCGATGCATCTCTGTCGCACCGATAGACCCTGTCAATCCTTTCATATCCAAGCAGAGCTTCTTTAGCTGCTCCAGACGATTCTCGTCGACCATTCTTTTGAACAGCGCTCCGCTCTCCCCATAAGCTTCAAAAAACTCTTTGAGGATCTCTAGATACAAGGCTTCATTATTTGCAGTATATTTAAGTCCCAACCGCACATCAAGTCCATCAATCTTCTGATCAACCGCTATACGACCTACATAAGCATCTTTATTATTTGGTTTAATGCCGATATAGAGTTTAAAGATTGTATAAAGCTGACCGATATTGAGCGGTTTTGGCAAAAAGGCATTGATACCGCTTTGATACATTTTCTGCACTTCACTATCAAGTACCAGTGCGGTTAATGAAACTATAGGAAGGTCATCAAACCTGCCGAGACTTCTGATCCTCCGCGATGCCTCATATCCATCCATAATAGGCATATTGATGTCCATCAAGATTAGATTAAATATGTTTATTTCTGATGCTACCATCTCAACCGCCTCTTTGCCATTGTTGGCGATCCGTATCTCTATGCTAGACTTACCCAGTATGCTAACCAGAACTTTTTGGTTGATCAAATCATCTTCTACAATCAAAACCGTGCTGTCATTAAAATCGGCAAAATTCTCTCGAGAAATATTTTTTGTCTCTGCGATGGGCGCACTGTGGACTGCTACAGCCAAAGGATTCTTTCTCCTATCGCCACCTGCGCTCTCTTCAATAGACTCCCCTGTAGTCCATTGATACATATCTATAATTAATTCATAGATTCGTTCCTGACTCAAAGGTTTTTTAAGTCGAATATCTACTATATCATCTGCCAAGCTGTTCTTAACAGGATGAAACAATGAGCTCAAGCCGATTACTTTGATCTCGTTGTTTGATTTGATTTTTTTGAGATACTCGACCATGCGTACAGTAAATAGATCCTCATGAAGTACTAAAATATCATAATCACTCAAATTTGGTATGTGGTAGAGAAATTCATCAGATGAGATCACTTTAACATCATGTCTAAAATAGGCAAAAAGTTTTTTTAGTGCCAAGGCGGCATTATAATGTTTGTCAATTATCAAAACTTTTTTTTCTGACAATTCCTTTTCGGGCAAATGATACTCTCTTCTATTTTCCGGATCAGCGATGCCAAAAGGCAAAAAAACCGTAAATGTAGTTCCTTTGCCGACTATGCTTTGTATCGTCAATGTACCGCCCATAAGCTCTGTCAACTCTTTGGCAACAAAAAGCCCTAAACCGATATACTCTTTTTGCATCTCATCATAATATGGATCAAAATAACGCTTGAGCCGTTCCGGATTGATTCCTGATCCTGTATCACTTATCTGAAATTGCAGCTGAGCTTTTGATTCGGATGTTTTATAGGCTGAAAGATGCATTTCAACCTCTCCATGCGGAGTCATCTCGATGGCATTTTCGATTAGATTTTCCAATATCTGTCCTAAATGGAGAGAGTCGCCTATGAGTTTTTTTGGGACATTGTTGTCAATATCAAAGATAAGTTCTGTATTGGTTTTGGAAAACTGCGCATTTAAAGAACCGGTAATCTCATTAAGTACATTGTTGATATTGAAAGGCTCTTCAATAATTTCTAATTTTTTTGATTTGAGTCTTAAAAATGATATCAGATCACTGGTCATACTAAGAAGCGAATTTTCAACCTTGATTGCCTTTGCTAATGTCTGCTTGAGTGGCAATGTTTTGAAATCTTCTGAAAGCTGATTCCAATATGATGTGACCTCATTCGTTGCATCCAGGATCCTTTCACCCATATTGACAAGAAAACTATTCTGCTTCTCTTCTATCTCTAATTGTTTTTGAAATATCTCTTGATGCAACCTTTTGATGTTTGTCATCTGCTGTGAAGCAATGAAAAGGATAGTGATACCTACGCCTGCTAACAAAAAAAGCGCTATCCATACAATCAAAGTTTCTGAAATAACCTCATCCATACTTTGCGCACCATACCCAAAAGAGCAATAGCACATTATCAAAAATAAAATCCTTCTCATGACTTTTCGTCCTCCAATTTTTTAATTGTATCATAAAATTCATGTAATTATTAAAAAATATTAAAAATTTCGGGTACTGAATAAATTATCAACAAAATATAAACACTTTTTATTTGCGAATTTAGTCGATACAATATCACAATAAATAAAATTTGCAACATCAGGTAGAAATATGGCAAAGAAAAAAACACTTTTTGAATGTCAGGCATGCGGATTTCAATCACCTAGGTGGATGGGACGATGTACCGGATGCGGTGCATGGGAGACGATGGAGGAGCTGACGACGGAACAGATCAATTTCATCCAAAAAACCGCCCATCGCGGCACTTTGATCCCAAACTCAAAAGCTAGGCCGATCACGCAGATCGAAGAAGATCTTCTGGTCCGTTTTAGCTCAGGAAGCAAGGAGCTCGATCTGGTGCTCGGAGGCGGCATAGTGCCGGGGTCTTTGACGCTGATTGGAGGAAGTCCAGGCATCGGCAAATCAACTTTGCTGCTCAAAATCGCAGGCAATCTCGCCAAAATGTCAAGAAAAGTGCTGTATGTCTCCGGAGAAGAGTCATCAGGACAGATCAAAATGCGTGCCAATCGTCTTGATGCCAACCACGACTGCCTCTATCTTCTCTCAGAGATCAACCTCCAATCCATCCAATCTGAGATATCCGACGGATCGTATGAATTGATCGTCATCGATTCGATACAGACACTGTATTCTGACGAGACACCTTCAGCGCCCGGATCAGTGACGCAGGTACGCACGATCACTTTCGAGCTGATGCGTATCGCCAAATCTATGAACATCTCTATCTTTATCATAGGGCATATCACAAAAGACGGTTCAATTGCCGGACCCAGGGTTTTGGAACACATGGTAGATACGGTACTCTACTTCGAGGGCGACACCAACTCAGAACTCAGACTGCTTCGAGGCTTTAAAAACCGTTTCGGCTCCACCAATGAAGTGGGAATATTTGAAATGAACAAAGATGGACTCAGTGATGCCAAAAGTGTTGTGGGGAAATTTTTTGACAAAGCTAAACTCCAATCAGGCTCTGCGCTCACCGTCATCATGGAGGGAAGCAGGCCTATCATCATAGAGATTCAAGCGCTTGTCAGCGAAGCATACGGGCACCCCAAACGAAGCTCCACAGGATTTGACAACAATCGGCTTATGATGTTGCTGGCTCTGCTTGAAAAGAAGCTGGATCTGCCGCTGGGCACTTATGATGTCTTTATCAATATAGCCGGCGGAATCAAAGTCAATGAACCGTCTGCTGATTTGGCGGTGATAGCGGCAATTTTGAGCAGTTACCGCAATAGGGAGTTAAGTGCTTCGACGATATTTGTAGG
>DYNJ01000038.1 GCA_020721085.1 Sulfurovum sp.
TGCCCTTTAGATAAATTTTAAAGAAAACACAAATATAAACAGATATAATACTGCCTGTCAATACTATACAAACAAGGAGTAAAGGATGAAAAAAGTAGTTTGTTCGGCAATCGCGATGGTTGCATTGAGTGGCGTAGGATTCGCAGGAGGCGATATGGCGGCTGTAGTTGAGCCGGTTGTCGCAGTGCCGGAGGTCGAAGAAAGTCTGGGGATATATGCGGGTTTGGCGCTCAGCGCGGTCAGTACGCGCGGGGCAAGCGTAGATCTGGACTTTTTTGATAGTGTATCAGGGCAGGATCGATTGGGTAATGCCACACTGCTCGGCGGCTATGAGCTCAACGAATATATTGCGGCGGAAGGCAGATATACTACTTCGGTCGATGACTTACATAGCGAAGACATTAGCGAGATGGACGGCTGGAGCCTCTTCTTCAAACCGCAGTATCCGGTCACTGAGCAGTTCAGAGTCTATGGACTTTTGGGATTCGGGGGTGTCACGCTTGACAGTGTCAATCCGGCATTTAGTGTTGATGTCGATGACAGCGGATTCCAGTGGGGTGTGGGGATGAGTTATGCTTTGAATGAGTACATTAAAGACTATGATCTCTCTATTTTTGTTGATTATACCTCTCTTGCCAATGATATGGAGGGGGTTTATTTCAACGGGGATACGGAGATAGATGTTGATGCGATCACTGTCGGTGTTGCACTAAGTTTTTAATGTACTTTTACCATATATAATATATATTTGAAATATGTCCGGCATATGCTTCACATAGGTGCATATGCCGGACAATCAGAAATTATGTTACAATCCCTTCACACAAAATACTCTATATAGAGTATAGTCTATATAAAAAACAGTAATACAAGAGAGTAAAATGAACAATCAGGTTTTAGAAGACGAGATCGACATTAGAGAGGTTTTTAGCGTTATAAATCAGTATAAAAAAGTTATCATCACTTTTATAGTGATTTCTACGATCATCGCTGCTATTTATGCATATTTTAAGCCAAGTATCTATATTTCCAGTTCGACAGTCGAGGTGGGGATTGAGCAGACAGGAGGCGGAGTATCAAAGCAAGACATCCTCGCCGCAGCAACAGGCGGCAGCGCTTCATCGGCTGATACTGAGATGGACATCATCAAGTCACGCTTTTTGGCCTCAAGGGCGCTCGAGAAGGTCGATTTGAACCATAGATACTACGGTACTCAGCTGCTCAAAGAACGAGAACTCTACAAAAACTCCCCGTTTGATGTCAATCTGACCAAAGGTGAGGATATCAGCTTTGACCTCTATCCGATCGATCAAACTTTTTTTCGCTTAGAGGCTGGCGGTGTCGACAAGCGGAGCAAAGAGAAGTGGAGCTACGATAAGGTACATCGGTACGGAACCGAGATTGCCGAGGATCGATTCGCCTTTGTCGTGACTAAAAAAGAGAGCAAAGAGCTTGATTTGGATCATTACCGTTTTGTTATCATGAGTTCTGAATCGGCTGTCGATCAGGTGGTTGCAGCGGTAAGCGTCGCTCCATTGAGCGAACAGTCCGCGATCTTGCGGATCACCTATGAAGATGAGGTGCCGCTTCGCGCGCAGGAGTATGCCGATGCTTTGGCAGAGTCCTATATAGAACAAAGCGTTTATCAAAAGACTCAAGAGGCTTCTAAAACTCTGGAATTCGTTGACAACCAACTCCTCGAGATCAGTGAAAATCTCAAAACTTCTGCACAGCAGCTCGAAAAGTTCAAAATCCAAACCAGTATGATCAGTCTGGAAGCCAAGGCGCAAGGCGTGGTAGAGCGCATGGCTGCGTATGAGACGCAGCTGGCAGAGATAACTATCGAAGAGAAGCTTCTTGATTCGCTCTACAGTCAGGTCAGATACGGCAAAGATCTCGAGACACTCTCTGTGGCGGGACTCAATGACAAAGGAGGGAGCGGTGCAGCTCTCGCAACGCTGGTCAAAGAGCTTCAAGAGACGGTTTTGAAAGCCAAAATGATGCGTGGTGATTTTACAGAAGAGTATCCGGAGGTTAAAAAGCTGACCAGACAGAGCGCGCAGCTCAAAGCGATCATCATAGATACTATCAAAAATATGAAAAATAGCATCTCAGAACGCAAAGGTTTGATCGAAAAGACTATGACTGAGCAAGAGAAACTTCTGAGTGAATTGCCTCAAGATGAAAAAGAGTTTGGCAAGCTGCAGCGTAAATTCGTCATCAATGAAAAAATTTACTCATATCTGCTTGAGCAAAGATCAGCAACGGCGATCGCCAAGGCTTCAACTGTCAGTAAAAATAGAGTAGTTGATGAAGCGACTTATCCTGATACGCCAAGCAAGCCCAACAAACAGCTGATCGTGATGGTGGGATTGATCCTGGGATTGATCCTCGGTATCGCGTATGCTTTTATCAGCGAGTTTCTTGACGATACGATCAATAGTGAAGATGACATTGCCAAAGGGACGCATGCCGGTATCTTGGGGTCGATTCCTAATTTCCGCGACAATAAAGAAGGATCACTTCGTGTCTTTAGGAGACCCAAATCATCAGCGACTGAAGCCTTTAGAAATGTACGGACAAATCTGCAATTTATGGCTCATAATGAAGGCTCACAGGTCATCATGGTCACTTCTACTATCGCAGGAGAGGGCAAGACATCCGTCAGTTCCAGTCTCGCCGGTGTCATCAGCATGACCGGCAAAAAGGTGGTCTTGATCAACCTTGATATGCGCAAGCCAATGCTGCATAGGGTATTTGGTCTGCCCAATAACGAAGGGATCAGTACGGTTTTGTCCGGCCATGCACTTTTGGCAGATACAATCCAGCATACTGCCTATGAGAATCTGGATATTATCTCATCCGGCCCGATCCCGCCAAATCCAAGCGAACTGATCCAGGGTAAGCGTATGGATGATGTGATAGCCAAGCTCAAAAGTAACTATGATGTCATCATATTGGATACGCCGCCGGTTGGATTGGTGACAGATGCGCATGCATTGATGCGTATTGCTGATACGACAGTGTATGTAGTCCGTGCAGGCTATGCTAAAAAGGGCTTTTTAAAAGGTATCGAGAAGCTTTACAGCAGTGAAGGAGTGCATGGATTTGCCATAGTGCTCAACGATGTGAATGTTGAGAGACACGGATATGGATATGGATATGGATACGGTGGCGGATATTATGAAGAGAAGTCGTAGCGGCGATGTTTTTTGGTCGTAAAGAAAAGGCGCAACAGTGTGATTTCCCGATCCTAAAGACGGATCTGCACTCGCATATCCTGCCCGGTATCGATGATGGTTCGAAAAGTATAGAGGAGAGTCTGGCGATGCTTCAGGCAATGTCTGATCTGGGGTATCAAAAAGTGATCACGACACCTCATGTGATGGCGGATCTCTATCGCAATAGCAGCGTAACCATCCGTGACAAGCTGGCTATACTCCAAGAGGCTGCCAAAAATGCCGATATTCCGATAGAGATCGAAGCCGGCGCGGAGTATTATCTGGATGAAGAGCTGATCCATAGATTGCGCAGCGATGATCTTTTGACGATCAGTGACAGGTATGTGTTGTTTGAAACATCCTATAGCGCCAAACCGATCAATTTCGAGGAGGCGATATTTGAGATGGGCGCCAAAGGGTATAAGCCTATCTTGGCACATCCGGAACGCTACAGATATATCACTGATCCACACGGGATGTACGATAGGATAAAGGAGCTTGGAGTTTTTTTCCAAATCGATATCAACTCATTGGGCGGTCACTATGGCAAACAAGCCAAAGATCTTGCTTGGTATCTATGTGAGCATGGAATGGTTGATTTTCTAGGAAGTGATGCTCACGGGATGAGACATATTTCCTTTTTGGATGAGGTATTCAAGCTGCCATATCCTGAGGGGTTTTGGAGTCGTAATGAGATCAAAAATAACTTTCTTTAAGTATTAAGAAAAAATTCTATTTAGAAGTGTTATAATTGACAAATGAAGAGTTATAAAAACAAATGGAGGGAGTGAAAGAATGAAAAAGGTAATGATAGGGATAGCGGTGGTATCGGGAGCGCTTTGGCTGTCAGGATGCAGTGGAAGCGGACGCTCGGAGTATCAACTGATGGGGACACAGGAGGTAGTTAAAAGTGAGAAAAAAATGGCAGTTAAAAAGATTGAATATACCATTCAACCGCTTGACCGTCTCTCGGTCCTTATCTATCAGTATCCTGAATTGACGCCAACCGAGATGAACGGCAGGGGGATATTGGTCGATAGTTCCGGGTATATTGCATTGCCTTTGATCCATAGGGTCAAAGTGTCAGGATATACACAAGCAGGGGCAGCGCGGATGCTTGAGAGCCGCTATAAAAAATTCTTGACAGATCCGGCGTTGAACCTTGAAGTTCTCAATAAACGGGTTTATGTATTGGGTGAAGTCAACAAGCCCGGCGCTATCCCGCTGGAAAATGAGATGATGACTGTGTTGCAGGCTGTCGCCAATGCAGGGGATCTGACCAATTCAGCTCTAAGAAATGAGGTCTATATTGTCAGTAATGACGGACGCAACAATATGTCGATGAGGAGAGTGGATCTGACTAATTTCAATACCCTTAAAGCTTCAAATCTGATGCTTAGACCAAACGATATCGTCTATGTCAAACCAAATGACTGGAAAGAGTTCCGTGTCGCTGCGGAAGATTTCACATCACCTTTCGTAGCATTCGGACAAGTCGCAGAACCGTTTGTGCAGATCGAATATCTCAGGAACGGCAATAATTGATAAGAGTGTTTAGCTACTGTTCTTTTTTGGGGTAATCCCAAAAAAGAAATACCCCTCTTCCTTCGTCGATATCATCAGAAGCAAATCCAATACCAACGATACCTGCGGTCGGCATATTTTCTATCGGTTCATCGCATAGCGTGTTGCAAAGCAGCGTGAGTGAAGGATTGTGTCCCACGAGCATCACGGTATCATAATGTTTGAATGCTTTTTGTATCACTTGTTTGAGTGTAGCAACAGAGGCTTCGTAGATCTCAGGATCAAGGATGATTTTGGCGTCAAGCGCCTTAGAGAAGTACTCAGCCGTAGTCTTGGCTCTTTTGGCAGGGCTTGATAATATGATATCAGGCTGAATACCGATCTTGTGCATCCGCTTCGCCATCATCGGAGCGTCTTGTTTGCCTCTTTTGTTGAGAGGACGGTCAAAATCTTCGGCTAGCGGATCTTTCCAGTCTGATTTGGCATGACGGAGGAGATAGACTCTTTTCGTAAACTTTTTCATAAAAGTAAAACCTTTGATTCAATATTGTTTAGTTTCCAAAATTTGTTTCTAAATTACCGATACACTGTCATCCAGAATTATTTAGAGGATGCGGTGATTATACTCTATTTTGGAAACTTTTGAGCAATAATATGATAATGATCACCTCGATAGCCAAAAGCAGATAGTGCAGAGCGTAAATTTGGTCTTGATGAGCAGTGATGCCATACTGTTCTATGCTCTTATAAAACAGATAGCCGACAGCCATGCCGGCGAGATAGCCTATCTGCTTGGCGGTGTCAAGACGCATAAGAAGCTCATCTGTATCAAGCAAAAGCGTCTCCGTCCTCACCAGATAGCTTCCAAAGACGAAACTTAGCTGATAGGCGATATAGAGTATCAATGCTGTTTGATAACCGTACGGGAAGATCAGAAAATATCCGACTGCAAGCAGCAATAGCAGTTCAACGCATAATGATATCCTAAAAAACCACTTTGCATTGAGGATATAGCGGTAGAGTCTGGCGACGATCAGCATGCCTGCTGCCAGCGCAACCCCGCCGATAGAGAATGTAGATGGTTCAAGCGGCGCATAGATGGTGAAAAGTGCGCCCAAACTCAATCCCAAAAAAATTGAGTTGGCAAACTTATATCTGACAAACCATAAGGGATTGATCCGGATCAACGCGGGTCTCCGAGTATGACGGCAGTTTCGAGTTGCGTTAGTGTATCTTTAAACGAAATGGGCGAGACTGTCGTCTTGGCTATGGGCGCACTGCCGTTTTGGTCGCCCCAGACTGTATGGATTATATATGGTACTCCTTGGTAAGCGCCGAGATAGAGCATGATATGTCCGGGAAGATAGAGAAAAGTCCCGGCAGGCGTGACATCATCGATGAGCTGTTTGGTGCGTGCATGGGCATCGCCTTGCAAAGCAATGAGTCCGGTACCGGCGTATTGCTGTTCTTTGGAGTTGCGCGGCAGGATGATGCCTGTTGTGGCAAAAACCGCCTGGATCATTTTGGAACAGTCAACCTCTGAGAACATTCCGCCCCAGCCATACGGGCTGTTGAGATATTTGAATGCCTGCGTGATGATAGTGCGCCCGGTATAGGGAAGGTATCCTTTATGGGTGTCGGATCGCTTGATAGTCGCGGTGACAAGCCGTAATGTTCCATGATCAGTTCGTTTGGGGATGGTAACCCGCTGTTCGGTGTCTGGCGTTTGAAGAGCAGGAAGTCTGACACCCATGCGTACGAAGTTGTCGTATTTGCCATCGATCAGCAATGCATTTTTTGGGCTTATGGTGATGATGAACTCTTTGCTGCGGGCATAGGCGATCATGGCATGGCGAGTTGCAAAAGCGATATCCTCTGCTCTGACCCAGCCGTAACTTGTCGGCGAGAGGACAAAATACCATTGTTTGTCGATACTTTCATGCAGTACAGCGACGGGTGTGCCGATATCAAGCGCGGCATTTTGGTTGCGGTCGAAGCAGGCCTGATCGGGACTTTTGAGCATGGTTGTGTGTGTCGGTGTGAGGCGCTGGAGCGCATAGTCCACGACCAGTGCGTAGCGTGTGGTGATGATCGGCGGTATGGCTTCAAGCTGTTCTTGCTGATAAATGGTCGAGAGATACTCAGGCGTGACCGGATCACCGTGCTCAAAATAGTGACCCCTTTCCTCCAGAAAGCCATGCAGTTCTGCAACAGTCTGCTTCACCCACGCTCCGCTATAGGTGAGATTGAAATCCTCTGAAGGAAAGATCAGGTTTTTTTGGTGTGTATTTTGGCTATTGAGGTGCCGGATCCGGTCTTCATCGAGGATAACTTTGTCCGGATGGGGAAGCTGGCCGATCCAAAATTCCGGAATGTTGAGGTGTCTGAGTGTTTGTGTGTATTCTACTTGTGTCATGCTGTCCGGCTTGAGTGGATACAGAGGGGAAAAGCGCATAGATGTATTAGACTCCTGAGACGGCTGGGCACGGAGTATCACGGCAACATATAGAAATGATAGATACAGCACAGCCTTTTTCATGTAGTTGATTATAGCATATCAAAAACTATAAGCAATCTTCCCGTAGATGCTCCGTCCCTCAGTCGCATACCCATAGACTGTCTCGTACTCTTTGTCGAATATGTTTTTGGCATTGACAGATATCTCAAACTCTTTTTTGATTTGCATGTCATAATGCAAGTTCCAGACGGTGTAGTTGCCTGTCTGCTCGGTGCTGACATCGACTCTGTCGCCGATGTACTGTCCTGTGATGCCGAAATGGTGCCCGCCGGTCATATAGTAATCAGCATATACATTGAAACTCTCTTCGGCACGGTTGGAGAGCGTGGTGCCGTCATACCGCTCATAGTCAAAAAGACTGGTGTAATTCGCGCCAAGTACAATGTTGTATTTGGGTAATCGGTGGCTGCTGCCGATCTCGACACCGCTAAACTTCTCTTTGCCATCGATATTGTAATAGCCGTAACGAGACATATCGTATTCAAATGCATCTTCGGTTTTGGTATGAAAGTAGGTGAGGGCAAGAAGCTCTTTGTAGCCAGCCGTTATGTCAAAACCTTCCGAGTAGCTTGGTGTGAGCAGTTCTCCCATTGCGGCATTGGCGAGCTGATAGGCGCTTGGCGCGTCAAAGGCGGTGTAGTAGTTGGCTTTGGTCGTGAAGCCTGGCATAAAAGCATGATCATGTTTGATGCCGATCTTGTAGGTAGCTTGATCATCGAAAGTATCAAAATCATCATATCTCAGGTTTGTTTCGATCAGTGTGGCATCGCCTAGATGATATATGTTGGAGAGGAAAGCAGCTCTGTTTTTGTATGCTGACTCTGAAGGGATAGATGAAAATGATGAGATGTAATTGTTCATCCCTTCGATCTCTTTGCCTTCTATGCCCAAAGTCGCTTTTCCTTCGGTGTATTTGCAGCCGCTGATCCATGAAGCCTCTTTGATGGTGGAGCGGTATTGATTTTGTGCTTCGCCGTAGCTGTTGGTGTAGTAGTCCCGCGCGAACTCTCCTTTGCCGGCTTTGACTGTGCTTTCAATATCTCCAAAGCCAAAGCGATAGCTCAAAGCGCTGTTTTCTTGCTCGGAGTCGTAGCGGCTATAGTCATCGTTGGCTAGTAACATACTCAACGCATCATCATAGTCGCCTTTTGCATTGATATTGTAATGACTCAGGTCGATTCGTTGCGTCTCATCAAAGGCATAACCCAGCTTTAACCCTACTGTTTTGTTGTCATAGCCGTCATTTTCCGCATCTCTTGGAGCAAGAGCCGAAAAGCCGTCATTTTTGACGGCTCCGGCTGTTAGCTGCGCAGTGAGCCGTTTGTCTCCATAGGAGAGTGTGGCATGGGCGTTTCTGGTGGCATAACTGCCGGCTTCAAGAGATGCAGTGCCATGTATGCCGCTTTTGGGGGTTTTAGTGATGATGTTGATGACGCCGGCGCTTGCATCGGCTCCCCAGATACTGCTGCTTCCGCCTTTGATGATCTCTATCTGGGCGATATCGTTTGTCATGATATGTTCTAAGTTGGCTCTTCCGTCAGTAGTGCTGGGGTCATTGAGGCGCATACCGTCAAGCAGTACAAGCAAGCTTCCTGATGATTGTCCCCGTACGAAAATAGTGCTTGGCTGTCCGAGTCCACCGTTGGCCGTGACAGTGATGCCGGAGATATGGCTGATAGCCTCAGCTGCGGTCTGATCGCCATTTTGCGCTATATCTTCGGATGTGATTACAGATATATCTGCTGTGGTATCATGGATAGACTCTGAAGTTTGGCTGGCAGTGGTGATGCGCAGATTGGTATTTTGATCAACTGGTTGATCGTTTGAGGTTGGACTGGCTTGAAGGGCAGAGACGAAAAGCAGGGTAGAAAGTGTTAAGGGGTAGCGGGGGTGAGTCATAAGTTCTCCGATGTATTTTTGAATTTTGGATATATGGTGACAGGTCGCATTGCAACGCAAGAGTTGCCAAGAGATCATTATGATAGTATACAAAGTCAGTAAAACGACTGGCGGATCGGCTGAGCGCCACATTGGCTGCTGATGCCATCATACCAAAAAAGCTAAAGTAGCTTTTGATGCCCTTGATCATAATGAGTCCTCCTTTGCAAAGATGCGAAGGGGCATTGTATCGCAATTTTTTTAAGATTTGAGGTTTCAAAGCTAAACAAAGTATAATTACCGAATATTGAGATAAAGGAGTATTGATGGCGATAGAGACGGTTGTATCCAAAGAGGCATTTAAGGCATTGGTAGAGGATCTGCAAAATTCACATGGGTATCGGGAGCCGATCGCTTATGGTATCGCCAGGGTGGACAGAGGACAGAAAAATGCCGACAGAATACTTCAGGCCAGCTATGCGGTGGTAAACTGGAAGGAAAACTTCGGTTCAGCGGCACTCTTTATCAAAGCGCTAAAAGAGGCCAGGTGTGATGTGGATTATCTGGGCAGCGAATTTGCCGCCACTATCAATGATGAGTTTGTATCCAATGCAATGGCTGCATTTGCGCCGTTTTTGTCAGAGGCGACAGGCGATGCGCACCGTAATGTACAGGTGATCAAAGCGCTGGCAGGCATGAAAGATATAGGCAAAAATTTTCGTATCACATTCCTTTTTGAGGACACCGCTCCTCAAAGTGCAGAAGCGGTATACCTTAAACTCTATGCCATCTCACTGGGCAAAGCGCCTCTTAGAGGAATCAATCTGGCCGGTGCCTTCGGGATCCTTAGAAATGTGGCATGGGTAGGCAATATCCCCTATGAGCTAGAGTATCTTAGAGACAATGAGATCGAGATGAAATTGACCGGAACATTTCCGGTGATCGACAGCGTGGATAAATTCCCGCGATACCTGCAACATATCATACCTGCAGACAATACCCGCATACTCGAAGCCAGCAGGGTGCGCATGGGAGCGCAGCTCGCAGCAGGTACGACCGTCATGCCGGGCGCTTCGTATATCAACTTCAATGCCGGCACTCTCGGAGCTGTGATGGTCGAAGGAAGGATCTCCAGCTCGGCGATCGTCGGAAGCGGTTCTGATGTGGGGGGCGGTGCGAGTATTTTGGGCGTACTCTCCGGCACAGACGGTAATCCGATCTCCATAGGAGAAAATACGCTTTTAGGCGCCAATTCCGTGACAGGCATCCCCTTGGGTAATGGATGTATCATAGATGCAGGTGTTGCAGTATTAGCAGGTACCAAGATCAAGGTCACCGACCAAGAACTTGAGAAGATCCGCATCGCCAATCCAAATGCAAAGATTGCAGAGAAAAGTTACTTCAAAGGAAGCGAACTCCAAGGGCTTCATGGTATCCACTATCGGCAAGATTCGACCAACGGAGCGATCACGGCGCAAAGAAGCATGCGGGAAGTAAAGCTCAATGCAGATCTTCATTGAAGCGGTGAGTCAGATATGATGGATGAAGAGGATATCGTCAAAAAAGTTTTTTTACTGGCAATATTGACACGCGAAAGCGGAGATACGCTCGAAGAGGTGACCAAAGTTCTTGTCAATACGGGGATGTTTGATCTTCAAGAGGGCAGGCGGATACTCCAGGAGCTCAAAAATGACGAGTACATCGTCGGCGACGAGCTTTCGTTCAAGGGTATAGCCATCGCGCAGGCAGCCCAAGAAGAGTTTAGGCTCCATTAGAAATTAGGGTGAGAGTATGGAAGCAATAACACTAGATGATGCGATGGCGGCATACGAAGAGGATAATTATGAAGTCTCATTCCCCCTGTTAGTGCAGCTGTCCAAGCAGAGCAAAGACCCCGAAGTGACTTATATGCTGGGTGTGCATTATCACAACGGCATGGGTGTCGCCAAAGACCTCCAAAAAGCGATCGAGCTTTGGAAAAAGGCATCCAAGAACGGGTGTGTGGATGCTCAGTATGCGCTACTTGAGATCACTCAGACGACAAGCCAGTGTTGCAAAGGATAGCATATGCGTGTGGATAAATGGCTCAGTGCGGTCAATGTGATCAAGCGGCGTACTATAGCTTCGGATATGGTCAAAAGCGGTGTCGTCTATATCAACGGCATACAGGTTAAAGCTTCCAAGAATGTGGCTATCGGGGATAAGATAAAGATAGAATACCTCAGTGGTCCCAAAATGTATGAGGTGCTCAAGATTCCTACGACCAAGACGATACCCAAAAGCCAAAAAGATGAATATGTAAAAGAGCTTTAAATAAAAAAGGAATAAAGATGACGCAATTACATAAACAGTTTGAGAAACTTTTTAACAACAAGATGGATCCGTTTGAAGCCAAAGCATTTCTAGTCTCTTTATATGAAAGAGGAGAGACTGCAGAGGAGATCGCGGTCGCAGCTTCCGTGATGAGAAAACATTCGGTAAAATTGCCAATCTCTCATGAGCTACAGGACAAAGCGATCGATATCGTGGGTACAGGCGGAGATATGAGCGGGAGTTTCAATATCTCAACGACGGTTTCGCTTCTGCTTGCCTCTCTCGGCTCAGTCGTGGCAAAACACGGCAACAGAGGCATCACAAGCCGGTCAGGTTCGGCTGATCTGCTCGAAGCGCTAGGGATGAACCTTCATCTTGCCCCAGGGCAGCAAGTAAAAATGCTCGAAGAGACAGGATTTTGTTTTATCTTTGCGATGAATCACCATCCTGCGATGAAACATATCATGCCGATCCGCAAATCTATCGGCCACCGTACTATTTTTAACCTTTTGGGTCCTCTGACCAATCCTGCAGGCGCACACAAATATCTATTGGGTGTTTTTGATCCGTCATACATCCAAGTTATGGCGGAGGCTCTTCTCAAACTGGATGTCAAGAGGGCGCATGTCGTCAGCAGCAGTGACGGCATGGATGAGATCTCGATCTCGGCGGTCACACCGTTTGCCTATGTCGAAGCGGGGCATATCTCTCATGGTATCATCGATCCTGAAGTGTTCGGCTTCAAACTGTCACCCAAAGAGGCAGTCTTGGGAGGCAGCGCGGAGGAGAATGCGAATATTACGAAAGCGATCCTCTCCGGTGAAGAGCGCGGAGCCAAAAGAGATATTGTTTTGATCAATGCGATGTTTGCGCTTTTTACCGACGGAAACGCCAGAGATCTGCAAGAGGCCAAAGAGATCATATCTTCGGCGCTCGACAACGGCAAAGCTATCAAGCATCTCGATCATATCGTGAGCGTATCACAGAGTTTGGCGAACCGAGAGTGACCATAGAGATTACCGTACCGGTTGATAAGTTATCTGTAGTTGTACAGATGCTGCATCGGCATCTTCCGCCCCACGCACTCATTTTCCTGGTAGGCGATCTGGCATCCGGCAAGACGACGCTCTCTTCTGCGGTCGCAAAGTTGCAAGGTATCGCTTCAGGCGCCACTTCGCCGACTTTTTCGTTGCAGCAGTGTTATGGTGAGCGTCTCTTTCATTATGATCTTTATCGTGTCGGGACCCAGACATTTTTAGAGATGGGACTGCATGAAGAGTTTGACAAAGAGGGGTGGCATCTGATAGAATGGGCAGATGAACCGCTTAGAGACTTTTTAAAGAATGCTGGATATAATACGGCGACAGTCACGATCACGCCGGACGGCAGCGAACGGCGCTACAAAATCGAGGTATAAATGCATCAACTGCGGGCAAATCATCTCTCTAAGATCATCAAGAGAACCCAGATAGTGCATGATATCTCTTTGGAGTTGCGCAGCAGGGAGGTCGTAGGGTTGCTGGGTCCCAACGGAGCCGGCAAAACCACCTGCTTTTATATGATCTGTGGGCTGACTGATGCCTCTGGCGGTGAAGTCTTCATTGATGATGAAGATGTCACCAAACTGCCATTGAGCAGCCGCGCAAGAAAAGGGATCGGATACCTTCCTCAAGAGTCCAGTATCTTCAAAGATCTGAGTGTAGAAGAAAATCTTATGATCGCAGCTGAAGCCCTGAAGATCGATCCTGCTGTCATTGGTTCTCGTATCGAAAGGCTGCTCGAGGTCTTCAATATCGAGCCGATCAGAAATCGTATCGGGATCCGTCTCAGCGGCGGAGAGAGAAGAAGGGTCGAGATAGCCAGAGCGCTGGTCGGAGAGCCGAAGTTCCTGCTTCTGGATGAGCCGTTCGCCGGTGTCGATCCGATAGCCGTGCTTGAGATCCAGCATATCATCCGCCAATTGGTGGATCTTGATATGGGCATCCTTATCACCGACCACAATGTGCGTGAAACACTCGGCATCTGTGACCGGTCTTATGTGATGCGCACAGGAGAGCTGCTGGCTTCCGGCAGCTCTCAAGAGATCGCCGACAATGAAGAGGTACGCAAATACTATCTCGGAGAAAATTTCGTTTTTTAATTGTCCCCATCGCTTAACAGGACAAAGCAGGGTCCTCCTAAGACCTAGCTAGAGGTTCGAGTCCTCTTGGGGATACCAGAAAATTTCACTCACAGTCAATAACCAGCCCCTAAAATTTTATATTGAGATAGATTTGGCTCATTATTGGCCTATCATTAAAATCAGCAAGAGATACAGCAATGGTTTTAAACTTAATTTTATGAAACAGTGGTTGACCGGAATGGTTCCAATTTTAGTCCAAAACAAAAAGAGAAAGAAATCAAGCTATAATAACTGCATTGGATGATGGATACATACAAGCCCAATTGCAAATTATCCAAGACTATCAAAATCATTGATATCAAAGGCGGCAAAAAGTGGAAATTCAATGCTTGGCACTAGTGAGTAATGCATAATTACAGATCAAAATATCCAATGAACCATCAAAAACTCAAACAAATCAAAGCACTGCTTGATCAAGAGGTACAACTGCGTAACAGCAGTGTTGAACTCTCATACGAAAAGCCTGATCCTCTCATGATAGCAACGCGCCATCAAGATGAGGTGATCGCGCTGATCTGCGCGCTTTTCGGATACGGCAATGCGCGCCAAATAGTGAAATTTTTGGATACTCTTGATTTCGGACTGCTCGATCAGAGCGAAGATCAGATACGCCAAGCACTTCAAGCCCACTACTACCGTTTTCAAAAAAGCGAAGATGTGATCGCTCTTTTTGTTGCACTTGGACGCTTGAAGCGTACGGAGCGTATCGAGGATATAGTCTATGAGGGGTACCGCAAAGAGGGCAATGTGCTTGACGGACTTTGGCTGCTGATCACCAAACTCCAAAATTACGGCTCGCACGATAGTGACGGGTATCGCTTTTTGATAGGATCACTTCCCAGGCAGCCAAGCAAAGCCGGTACCTACAAGCGATATATGATGTATCTGCGGTGGATGGTGCGGCACGACAGTCTTGATATGGGATTG
>DYNJ01000143.1 GCA_020721085.1 Sulfurovum sp.
TCTCGACTTTTTTGACAATTTTCCAGTTGCTGTCCCAGATGACTACAGAACCGATGTTCATGCTCACAGTTGCGTGGAGCTGTTTTTTCTGCGCTTTGCTGTACCATGAAGAGCCCTGTCCAGGGTGTGGCTTGGATTTCTCACCGGTATGAACCTTCGCAGCAAGGTTTTTCTCTTTAAAGTCAACGATACCCATAACATCTGATCCTTGAGATGCGATCATATAGTATCGTCCAAAATCTTCACCCTTATCTTCGTTGAGGAATGCATCGTGAAGAATCTTACCAATATTAGGTACATCTCCTACGATTGGGAATCCTGGCTTAGAGTAATCGATGATATAAGTATGACCCGCATCTTTGAGTGCCATAGCAAAATACGGTCCATATGGAGTATCTGCAAGTGAAGCAACCCTCGATGGAGTGATCTGTCCGTCCGGATCGATGACACGGCTTGTATCATAGGCTTTGAGCGGCTCAAGCGTCATCGCATCACACAGCACCGCGCCGCCCGGGTTGTAGTTGCCGGCGATCACATATTTGCCGTCCGGCGAAACCGCAAGACCTCTTGATTCTTGTCCGACCTGCACGGAAGCCAATGCCGGCTGCCCGGGAGCACCGATATCGAACATTGTCAATCTGCCAGATCTGGAGATAGAGTATGCGTATCGTGGATTTTTCTTGTTGGTAACCGTGACATGCACCGCAAATCCTGCTTTGTGGCGAGAAAGTACTTTGCCCGTGGTCGAATCGATAAAGTCAACCAAAGAGGCGTCTCTTTCTGTAGCAAAGGTGATATCAAGTACAGATTTGACATCTGTCGGCTCGGGGTATTTTTGGGCAAGCTCTTCTCTGTCTGCCAATTTTGTCCATGTCTTCTTGACCTCATCAAGGCTGAGTGTCAATTCAACAGTATTTTTCCAATCCATCAGCCAGTCAACCATACCTGATGCGTCATCTTTGGAAAATGAGCTGCTCCATGCCGGCATCGCAGTATTTGGCACACCGTTCATGATCTTCTCAGAGAGCATCTCTCTGTTTTTTGATTTCAGATCATCGGTGATCAATTTGAGCTTTTCCGGATCTTTTGAAG
>DYNJ01000144.1 GCA_020721085.1 Sulfurovum sp.
GCGGGAAGTTCAAAAAGTTATTCAACAGCGCAAAAGATACTCGTTGAAAGGATCATGGCCGAACCCGGTCATAGGTATTTGGTAGTTCGAAAGGTCGCGGCAACTCTTAGAAACTCGGTCTTTCAGTTGTTTAAAGAGTTGATCTCTGATTATGATCTTGATGCGTCATTCAAGATAAATAAAACAGATATGACTATCGAGTATCTCTATAACGGTTCTATGATTTTATTCAGCGGTTTGGATAATATCGAAAAATTAAAGTCTATTCAAAGCATCTCGTCAACATGGATGGAAGAGGCAAGCGAACTCGATCTAAAGGATATCCTTGAGATAAACAGGCGTATTCGTGGAGATACACCAGGATATAAGCAAAACATCTTAACCTTCAATCCGATAAGCCACCTCCATTGGTTAAAATCACATTTTTTTGATAAACATAGGGAAAATGTCAGTATCTATAAATCCACATATCTTGACAATAAATTTATCGATGATGAGTATGCGGACGAACTTGAAGATCTCAAAAACTATGATATTCAACAGTACAATATCTATGCGCTTGGCGAGTGGGGCGTTACCGCAAGCAATATCGTATATCACAACTACAAACCTGAAGTAAACACATCTCTTAAAACAAAAGAGGATTTTACTGTGCTTCATGTCGGGATAGACTTCAATATCGGCGGCTGCTGTTGTGTTGTCAATGGTATTTTTGGAGATGAGGCGCATGTTATAGACTTCTTTGCGGTGTATGATACGGACGCGATCATCTCAAAGCTGATAGAATTAAGAAACACAGGCAAAACGATCGTCTTATATCCTGACGCTTCAGGCAACAGCGGAAGCACAAACGCTTCAAGCTCAGACATCCAGCTTTTAAGAGAGGCGGGCTTTCGGGTCGTTGTGCCTCCAAGCAACGGCGCGGTGCGGGATCGTGTGAGTTCTGTAAATCGAAGGTTTGCATTAAAAAAGCTATTTGTAGCCGCTGGACTTGATAGGGTCTCTTATGCGCTGCAAACACAAGCTTATACAAAGAGGGGCGAACCTGAAAAATCCGATGATCATAATGGCGGTTCCGTTG
>DYNJ01000039.1 GCA_020721085.1 Sulfurovum sp.
CCAATAACTTTATTTTCATCTTTTCCTCCATAGTTTTTTGTATTTTATCATAATGGACTCACAAAAGTGTATCTTTGGGCATATCAAATTTTTGCGCTACCAATATACCTTGCTCATCAAAGTAGAGATAGTAGAGTTTGTCTTTGGCGACCGGCAGTCCAGCCAGATATCGCAATGCCAGATTTGCCTGAAGCGATCCTATATGCATCACGATCGGCGCTGCGATGCCTCCTGGTTTGTGATCAGAGATGGCAAATACCCGAAAATCTGACTTCTCAAAAAAACAAACCTGCCCGTTGAACTCCTCTACGCTTGCATATATCCATGGCGTGCCCGTATCTTTGGCATACACATCGATTTGGGCTCTTGTCGGCAGATTGTCCGTCGCATCCAGGATCAGATTGTATCGATTGCCCAGTTCTCGGAAAGAGGCGAAATCCATATCAAAGGAGTGGACTGCAGCGAATGGATTTTTGCGTGTGATAAGCGCTGCAAGAGTTTTGGATTTGCTCCTCCCCGCATCTTCGAGAGTGAAGCCTATCTGCCTATGGATATTGTGCAGCGATACATTATCGAAATCGACCAAATGTATCTCGCCGATCCCGCTCATACCCAGCGCCAGCGCCAGAGAGCACCCCAATCCTCCGCATCCGATGATAGCAATCTTCTTGTTTTTGAGACTCGATTGAGTCTCTTCACCCCACAATTGGATCTGTCTCTTGAAATACTCCTCTTCTTTCACGATCAACTATCCATTATAGTACAACGCCATCTATGGCATCCCGCAGCCTCAGCTCCCTCTCAAAACCCCAGCTTTTGCGGTGGTGTGTGATCACTGACTTACTGATGGTTTCTATCAGCATCGACTCTTTGTCTTCCAACACCATCTCAACTTCGCCCTCCGGATTGACCAGCATACTGTCACCGTAAAACTTCCATTTGGTCTGCTCGTCATGATATTCGCCCAAACGATTGGCGCGAAGAATATAGCATCCATTCAAAAATGCCTTGGTTTTGATGATATCTCGCCATCTATTGTGCGAACCAAATGTTGAAGCAGTCGGCAACAGTACAAGATCAACCTTGTGATGTGTCACCGCTTGCCAGAAAGGATCAAAATGCAGTTCAAATCCCGCCATTACCATTACTTTGAAGCCATCGACGGTGAAGATCATCGGCGTTTTTAAAGGAGCTACAGGATTTGCGAAAAACTTCTTTTCATTCCAGTGCGGATAGGGAAGCAAGATCTGCTGTTCATAATAGCTGACGCTATGATCGGTGACTTTGGCGATCACTTTGTGGTAGGCATCTTTTTTGACTAGCACAAGCGGAGCTATAAAGATGATGCTGTAGCGTTTTGCCAATGTTTTGAGAAGTTCTATATGCTTGGCGCTTTGCTCTTTGACCATGCTTTTGGGCATCGAAACCAACTCTTTGAAGAAGTGATTGAGGACAAACTCACCCAAAAGCATCACCCTTGCACCTCTTGAATGGGCATTTTTGAGATAAAATTCCAGCCTGGTCGCATTCATCCCGAGTGTTGGAAGCTGAAGCGCTGCAACGACGAGCTCTTTCATTTTACAGATCCGATAGATTTATTTTCGATGGTTTGTATCTTGATTTTTGCCTCTTCGATCATCTGTTGTGCCTCTTTGATGGTTGAGAGCCCCTCTTCGTAGAGCTTGATACTCTCTTCGAGTGTAATCTCCGGATTTATCAGTTTTTCCAGCAGCTCTTTGGAGTGTGACAGCCTCTCTTCAAAACTTTTTGTTTTCATCTCAAGTCTCCTATTTTTCGCTATGCTAAAATCTCTCGAATGAGATCATCAAATTTATCAATTTCTATCAAAAAAGCGTCGTGCCCATAATCACTGTCTATCTCGGTATAAAAACTGGATTGTCCGTTGCTTTGCATCACTTTGTGAATATACTCCATCTCATCAGGAAAAAAGAGATAGTCACTTCTGAAACTAATCAGATGCACAGCCGACTTGATGCGCAACAGTGCATCAAAAAGCGAATCATAACCCCTCTCGAGGCTGAAAGTATTGATCGCTTTGACGATATAAAGATAGCTTAACGGATCAAATATCTTGCTGAAATTGGAAGTGTTGTACTCCATATACCGTTCTACTTCATAGCGTCCGAACAACTCAAAAAGCCCATCTGTACCGACATAGTTTTTGCTAAATTTCTGATCCATAGAGTGAGGACTTAGGTATGAAATATGTCCTGCGATGCGTCCGATCGCCAAACCGTCCAGCCCGTCTTCCCTAAAATCATCTTTGTCATAATTGCCGTTTTTGAAGCGCGGATCTCTTCGTATTGCCTCAATGGCTACTTTGTTGAAGGAGATTGTCCACGGCCGTGTCTCATAAGTCGCCGCAAGAGAGATGATATCATCGGAAAAATTGGGATAATCCACGGCAAACTGAAGCGCCTGCATCCCGCCCATAGAGCCTCCTATAACCGCTCGGACATGATATATCCCCAAAGCAGAGAGTAGTTGCATCTGTGCACGAACCATATCTTTGACGGTCACTACGGGAAACTGCAAACGATAAGGAATATTGCTCGGATAGTTCTCGCTCATAGGTCCTGTTGAGCCAAAACAGCTTCCTAGTACATTGGCACAAATCACAAAATATTCTCTAGTATCGACTGCCTTGCCGTCGCCGATCAAGCTGTCCCACCACCCCTCTTTGCGGTCACCGTCATACATTCCAGCCGCATGATGTGAACCGCTAAGGGCATGACATACCAAAATCACATTGCTTTTATCCTCATTGGGCTCTCCATAGGTTTCGTATGCTATCTCATATGGTTCGAGAATTCGCCCGCTTTCCAAATAAAGCGGACTGCTAAAGCTTTTGATTTTGGTTTCTATCTTCATAAACTGCTTTGTGAATAACAATATTTTGCTATATTTTATCCTATTTGGACTTTAGAGTACCTCTGCAATCTGATTTGCAGTACTTTGTCAAGTGCTCACAAATCCATTATCTGCCTAGTGCCTGCTTGAGATCTGCTATCAAGTCACCGGCATCCTCAAGCCCAACACTGAGCCTGATCAATCCGCCGGGAATACCCGCATCGATCAACTCCTGCTCGCTGAGCTGCTGGTGTGTGGTGCTCGCCGGATGGGTAACGATAGATTTACTGTCTCCGATATTGACCACCAGCTTAAAGATATTCAATCCATTTGCGATCTGTTTGGCTGTCTCGGCATCTTCTACCTCGAAACTCAGCAAACCGCTCTCGCCGCCGCGCAGATACCTCTGTGCCATCGCATAATTTGGATCATTTGGCAGCCCCGGATAGTTTACCTTTTTGACCTTGGGATGGTTTTCTAAAAATTCAGCGATAGCCAATGCAGAGCTGGAGTGTTGTCTCATTCTGAGCGCCAGCGTCTCAAGTCCCTGGATATAAAGCCATGAGTTAAAAGGGCTGGGAGCCGCTCCGAGATCACGCAACAGCGATAGCCTGACCCTTAGTGTGAACAATGGCAGCGGAATATCAGAATAGACCAAACCGTGATAGCTCGCATCCGGCTCGTTGAAGTGGGCATAGCGTGCATTGCCTTTGATCTTTGAGACCAGATCTTCCCGCTCGACGATGACCCCCCCTATGGCCAACCCTTGCCCTGTAGTGTATTTGCTGGCGGAGTGTACGACGATATCGCAACCCAAGGCTAAAGGCTTGCACAAGATAGGAGTTGCGACGGTATTGTCCACACAGCTTATGACTCCGTGCTTGTCGGCGATATCAAAAATTGCTTTAAAATCCGGTACATCGATACTTGGATTGGTGATACTTTCAAAAAGGATCAGCTTGGTTTTGTCATCGATGAGTCCCTCAAGCTCTGATGGGTTTTTGACATCAAAATATCGTGCCTGGATACCGAATCGCTTAATCGTATGACCCGTCAGTGTCGTCGTCCCTCCATACACCTGCTTGGCTACGATGATATTATCACCCGTCTCAGCGACATTGGCAATCGCATAAAATATAGCGGACATACCGCTTGCCGTACCGACACCTGCTATACCGCCTTCCAATGCGGCAAATCGTTTTTCAAATACATCTGTGGTGGGATTCATCAGACGAGTATAGATATTTCCCAGCTCTTTGAGAGCAAATAGATTGGCAGCGTGCTCGGCATCCCTAAATTCATAAGCAGTTGACTGATAGATTGGGACTGCCATAGTCCCATGCGCATCCTTCGTATATCCTGCATGGATGGCTATTGTTTGGTCTTTCATAACTATTCCTTATCTTAAAATATTTTATGATACTATACTGTAAAAATGCTTAAATTAGAAACTCGACTTTCGCAGATATCGTCATCCTCAGGCTTGACCCGGGGATCCATTCCTGCTTTTAGCTGCAATGAATATAGCCCAGATTCCCGACTGTGCGGAATGACGAATGGATTTCTATGCGCGAAAGTTGAGTTTTATCGCTACAGACTAATCATCCGAACCATTTGAACACCCTCTATGGAAGAGATCTTTTCTATTATGCCCTCTTGCAGATCATCTTCTATATCAATGATAGTATATGCGACATCTCCTCTGCTTTTGTTGAGCATATCGTAGATATTGATGCCGTTTTTTGCCAAAAGTGAGGTTATTTCACTTATCATATTGGGGATATTCTCATTGGCGATCAGCAATCTCTTGAGATTGGGACGAGCCGGAAGCAAACAATTTGGAAAATTAACAGAGTTGATGATATTGCCTGTTTCTAAAAAATCTTTCAGTTGTTTGGATGCCATGACGGCACAATTTTCCTCTGATTCTTTCGTAGAAGCGCCTAGATGCGGTATAGCGATGATACCGTCAATACCCAGCAACTCTGCTGTTGGAAAGTCTGTGACATAGGTTGAAATTTTACCGCTATTGAGTGATGAGAGAAGATCAGTATTGTTGACAAGTTCACCTCTGGAAAAATTCATGATTTTCACGCCTTGTTTCATGATGGCAAATTTCTCGGCATTGTACATTCCTTTTGTGCTGTCAAGCAGCGGCACATGTATAGTCAGATAGTCCACGCTGCTAAGCAAAGTCTCCAGCCCGACTGCCTTTTGGACTTGGCTTGACAGCTCCCATGCGGCATCAACTGAGAGATATGGGTCGTAACCGATAACCTTCATGCCAAGCGCCAAAGCATCATTCGCCACCAAAGCGCCTATCGCTCCAAGCCCTACGACACCCAGTGTTTTGCCTGCAAGCTCGCAGCCGTCAAATTGGGATTTGCCTTTTTCGATAAGCGCGGGTACCTCATCGCTCTTCTCTTGCAGCCCTTCTGCCCAACGGATACCGCCTATTATGTCTCTAGAAGCCAGCAGCATACCTGCAAGCACCAGCTCTTTGACAGCATTGGCGTTTGCTCCAGGTGTATTGAAAACGACAATACCCCTTTTTGAGCACTCATCTATAGGGATATTGTTGGTGCCCGCCCCTGCCCTGCCGATCGCTTTGAGGGATTTGGGCAGTTCCATGCCGTGCATCTTGAAACTACGCAGGATGATGGCGTCAGGCGCATTAAGTTCGCTTGCAACCTCATAATTCTCGTGAGAGAAGATGTCCAAACCTTTAGACGAAATTTTATTGAGAGTTTGAATCTTATACACCGACTGCTCCTTAACTGTTCTCTTTAGCAAATGACTCCATCAAATCCACCAATGCCCGGACATCTTCCACGCTCACGGCATTGTAGATAGAAGCGCGGAGTCCGCCGACCGAGCGGTGTCCCTTGAGACCGATCATATTGCTCTTTTCGCTCAATTTAATAAGCTTTGCTTCAATTTCGGCATCTTTGTCTTTGATATTGAATGCAACATTCATCAGTGATCTTGAAGACTTTTGGGCATGTCCTATGTAAAACCCATTGCTGTTGTCGATAGCGTTATAGATCAGCTTCGCTTTCTTCTCATTATTGGCCTGAACAGCTTTGATACCGCCTTGTCTCTTGATCCACTGCAGAGTAAGCCCCAAGAGATAGATACCGAAAGTGGGCGGGGTATTAAAAAGTGAGTTTTCGGCAGCGTGGGTTTTGTATCGCAGCATCGTCGGGACATTTTCACCGACACGGTCTAACAGTGATTTTTTAATAATAACGATAGTCGTGCCGGAAGGTCCTGCGTTTTTTTGCGCACCTGCAAACATTAAGCTGACCTTTGACCAATCTATAGGATACGAAAAGATATCACTGGATGCATCTACCACCAAAGGCGCTTTTGTAGATGGGTATTCTCTGTACTGTGTCCCGAAAATTGTATTGTTGGATGTGATGTAGGCATAATCCGCATTATCATCAAAAACGATATTTTCAGGGATATAGTCATAGTTTCTCTCTTTTGAACTGGCGACCACTTCGACATTGAGATTTTGTATTTTAGCCTCTTTGATAGCCTTACTTGACCAGACACCAGTATCTACATACTGAACTTTTCCGCCCAAAGTCAGATTCATAGGTATCATCGCAAACTGCAAAGATGCGCCGCCTTGCAGAAACAGAACATCGTAATCATCCGGTATGGCGTACAATTCGCGCATAAGAGCTATTGCATTGTTATGAACACCCTCGTATGCTTTTGAGCGGTGGGATGCCTCCATGATAGAGATCCCGGTCCCGTTAAAATCCAGAAACTGCTCCTGTGCCTCTTGCAGTACCTCAAGCGGGATCGCGGCAGGACCTGCTCCAAAATTGATTGCTCTACTCATCATTTAACTCCTAAAAACTTTTATTTAAAACAATAATAGCAAGAGTATCGTTAAACCAGAATTATGTTATAAATCCAAACTATACAATAACAAATCCAAAACCCAACCCCAATATCGTAAAATAGGCAGCTACATCACAAAAGACACTTATGGATAAATGGATTGTTTGATATTATAAGGCGACCCGCAATACCTTTTGCTTATACTTAGAAAATTCTATTGCACAATTCAGGGTTTTATAAAAAAATTGAGGCGTTAAGTTTCAACTTATTGCCTCCAATGAAACCAATGATTTTGACATCAAGACAATTTGCCATCTATGCGCGAGTGTATATCCGACATTCAATACAGCTATTATAGCGGTTTATCGTACCATCACTGTCCGTGATAGTTCGGACTCTCCTTGGTGATAGTCACATCATGCACATGACTCTCTCGCAAACCTGCCGAGGTGATCTCCACAAACTCTGCTTTTTCCCAAAAAGTTTCAATATCTTTTGACCCGCAATATCCCATAGATGATCTTAGTCCGCCTATCATTTGATGAACTACATCAGAGATTTTGCCACGATACGGAACGCGTCCTTCTATCCCTTCCGGAACCAATTTGTCCGCTGCTGTTCCTTCTTGGAAATATCTATCCGTGCTTCCTTTTGTCATAGCTCCGATACTTCCCATGCCTCGATACTCTTTGAACTGGCGGCCGTTAAAAAGGATCATCTCTCCTGGAGCCTCATAGGTGCCTGCCAAAGCAGAGCCGAGCATGACAGAGCTGGCGCCCACTGCCAGCGCTTTTGCCAAATCGCCGGAATATTTGATCCCGCCGTCTGCGATGACCGGAACTCCGGCTTTGTGTGCCACCTCAGCCACCTCGTCGATGGCTGAGATCTGAGGCACGCCGACTCCGGCTACGATACGGGTCGTACAGATAGATCCCGGTCCGATACCTACTTTGACCGCATCTGCACCGGCATCTATGAGGTCTTGTGCCGCGGCGCCTGTAGCGATATTGCCGGCGATCACATCTACATCGAGCTCTTGCTTGATGCGCTTGAGCGTATCGATGATACCTTGCGAATGCCCATGCGCCGAATCCAGCACCACCACATCAACCCCTGCTTCCACCAGCGCTTTTGCACGGTCGAGCTGACCCACACCGATCGCCGCGCCCACGCGCAGTCTTCCGAAGTCATCTTTATTTGCATGAGGATACTGCACGCGCTTCTCGATATCCTTGATCGTTATAAGCCCTTTCAGCCTTCCATCGACATCAATGATCGGGAGCTTTTCGATCTTGTGGCGCTGAAGTACTTTGGAAGCCTCATCAAGTGTCGTGCCTGCTTTGCCGGTCACAAGCGGCGCTTTAGTCATCACATCGGAGACCTTCTGGCTCATATCGGTGATAAAGCGCATATCTCTGTTGGTAATGATACCTATCAGGATCCTGTCAGGATCGATCACGGGAACACCGGAGATGTGGTACTCTCTCATTAAGGCATCCGCATCCGAGATAGACGCCTCAGGATGGATCGTAATAGGGTCAATGATGATACCGCTTTCTGACTTTTTGACCTTTTTGACCTGCATCACTTGAGTTTGGATATCCATATTTTTGTGGATGATACCGATACCGCCCAGCCTGGCCATCGCTATAGCCGATCTGTATTCTGTAACGGTATCCATAGCCGCAGAGACCATCGGGATATTGAGCTCTACCCTTTTTGTCAATTTGGTTTTGAGGCTTACCTCTTTGGGCAGGACAGTCGAATGCTGCGGCACCAGCAATATGTCTTCAAATGTTAAAGCTCGTTTTTTTATCTTCATGTGAATCCTTTAGTTGCTGTAATGTATAGCTTGCTCGAGACTGAATGCGCCGTCAAAGATTGTCTGCTCATCAAATGCTTTCCCTATCAGTTGAAGACCTATCGGCATGCCGTCACTGTCTTTTGATACGGGCAGCGACAATGCAGGAAGTCCCGCCAAATTAATCGCTATTGTGTACATATCGCTTTTGTACATCTCAAGCGGATCAGATATTGCTCCGATCTTGGGAGCGATACTGGGAGCTACCGGTGAGAGTATCAAGTCAGCCTCGGCAAAAATAGCGTTAAACTCATCGCGGATAAGATGGCGAACCTTTTGGGCTTTGAGATAATAGGCATCATAATACCCCGAAGAGAGTACGAAGTTGCCTAGTAAAATTCTTCTTTTGACCTCATCTCCGAAACCTTCACTTCTGGTATTATAATATAGTTCGGATACATTTCTGGCTTCCGCTCTTCTGCCATAGCGGATACCGTCAAATCTAGCCAGGTTTGTAGCCGCTTCGGCAGTAGCCAGGATATAATAAGTCGCTATGTCATACTTTGTATTTTGCATATTTTTGTGCACTATCGCATGACCCAAAGACTCCAATACTTTGACTGCTTTATCGTACGCTGTCCGTATATCCTCGCTTGCTTCACTGATATAGTTATCTATGACTGCGATCGTCAGTTTTCTGTTTGGATTGATGACTGTTTTGCCATCTTGTGTCGCTGCGCTTGTAGAATCTTTGTGATCATGGCCTTTGATGATATCATACAGGATCGCCGCATCTTCGACGGTTTGCGTAATTGGACCTATCTGATCCAGGCTCGAGGCATAAGCGGCTAGTCCATAACGGCTCACCCTTCCGTATGTAGGCTTGAGTCCCACGCATCCGCAGTACGCTGCCGGCTGGCGGATAGATCCGCCCGTATCAGAACCCAACGCCGCGATCGCGATACCCCCGGCTACTGCTGCTGCCGCACCGCCTGAGCTTCCGCCGGGCACCCTGGAGAGATCATGAGGATTTTTGGTAATCCCATAAAAACTGCTCTCTGTGGTCGATCCCATAGCGAACTCATCCATATTGGATCTGCCAAAACACATCATCCCGGCATTTTTAAGCTTTGTGATGACAGTTGCATCATAAGGAGCGATATATCCTTGCAGGATTTTTGAACCGCTTGTCACACTCCAGCCGTCCACTTGGATATTGTCCTTGATGAGGATAGGCACGCCTTCGCCGGAAGTCTCAAATCCGATATAGGCGTTGAGATCACTTTGTTTTACTTTTGCTTCGAGATCGCCCCTGATCACTGCCAACTCTTCCTGGCTCTTGGTCAATGCCTCTTTTAGTGTTATCAACTGATCTCCTTATCTGTTTTGCTTCTTTTTGTAATACAGTGTCACAAGCAATCCTATGGTGATAGCGACTATGATCGCGGCTATCGATCCGACTATGACGCTCATGCCTACCGGCTTGGTCATATCAAACATTGATCGCCTTGCCGCATCGGTCGCAAAGTTTATCTTCTTTGGCGCTCACAAATCTCCAGCATCGCGGACACTTGTGCGCTGCAGCCCTATGAATGGTAAATTTATCGCCTTGAACCTCAAAACTGCCTATCTCCTCTCCTGCCGATGAAGCGTGCACAGCGCTTACCACAAACCAGTCCTCCAGATCTTTGGATTCGCCGATCGTGAAAAATTCTTTCTTGCCTGCGATCTCAAGCTCCAATGTCGCCTTGATAAGTTTCTCTTTTTTGAGCCTGTCTACCTCTTCATAGAAGGCTTCTCTTGCCGTCATCATCACACTCTCTTCAAATCCGCCTGTGATCTTGGGTAACGGCTGATAGACCAAATCAAAAATGCCATCTTTGTCTTTTCTGATGATCTTAGGCGCGAAATCCAGTATCTCATCCGCCGTATAGGTCAAAACAGGCGCTACAAGCCCTAGCATACTTTCGCAGATCAACGCCATCGCGGACTGCGCAGCTCTCCTGGTCGGGCTCTCTTTGGCTTCGCAGTAGAGTCTGTCTTTGCTGATGTCCATATAAATGCTCGAAAGCTCATTGGTCAAAAAGTGGTTTAGCACAGAAAAGCCGCGCAGAAAATCATAATTCTCAAAGCTCTCTTTGATAGACGCGAAGACTTCAGACGACTTGCCGAGAATCCATCGGTCCAGCTCACCGTAGGCATCTTCTGCCACAAGCGATTCCAGATCATCGATATTGGCAAGTAAAAATCTAAATGTATTGCGAATCTTGCGATACTGCTCCGCCGTCTGCCTGAGAATCGAATCAGAGATTTTCAAATCACCTTGATAGTCACTGAGCGCTACCCATAACCGTAGGATCTCCGAACCGTACTCTTTGATGACTTGATCCGGCGCTACCACATTGCCTTTGGATTTGCTCATCTTCTCACCCTTCTCATCGACGGTAAATCCGTGTGTCAAGAGTGACTTGTAAGGCGCTTTTTGGTGGATAGCGGCTGATAGGAGCAAAGAGCTTTGAAACCATCCTCGATGCTGGTCGCTTCCCTCAAGATACAGATCGGCAGGATAGCCTCCGGCATCATAGTTGCGGCTTTTGAGTACGGCATTCCAAGTTGATCCGCTGTCAAACCACACATCAAGGATGTCTGTAACCTTCTCAAGCGCTTCTGGATCGTATCCGCTTCCCGGATAGAGCAGCTCAGATATCGGCATATCATACCAGGCATCACAGCCAAAGCGGTCAAATATCATCGCGGTGAAGTTGAGAACTTTCTCATCCAAGATCACCTCTTTGCTCTCTTTGACACGAAAAAATGCGATCGGCACACCCCACTCTCTCTGCCTGGAGATACACCAATCCGGTCTTCCTTCGACCATCGATGCCAATCTGTTGCGACCCCATTCAGGATAAAATGTACACCCGGCGATCTCGTCCATCGCTATCTGCCGTAAACTCTTCTGACCTCCTGACGCTACGCCGTCAACTGAAATGAACCACTGCTTTGTCGCTCTATAGATCAACGGCTTTTTGGTCCTCCAGCAGTGCGGATACGAGTGGACAAATTTGCTCTTTTTCAGCAGCGCACCTCCCAAAAGTTCCAAGATTGTTTCGTTGGCTTTGAAGATATGCATACCTATAAAATCATGAGGATTGGGCAGGAGGCTATCTCCCACCACACTCTCGTCAAAGCAGCCTCTCTCATCGACCGGCATCAAAACATCAAGCCCATACTTCAGCCCTACTCTATAGTCATCTTCTCCGTGCCCCGGTGCCGTATGCACCGCGCCTGTACCACCGTCAAGCAAGACATGCTCACCCAGTACAATAGTTGAAGTTCGCCCATTGAGGGGGTTGATCGCCTTGGTGTTCTCCAGCGCCGAAGCCGCGATCCTGCGTCCAGACGGAGCGCCGATGATCCCCTCCTGCTGTAACACTTCATAGCGGCTTTGGGCTACTATATACCCGTCACTGCTCAGCAGATAAAGCTCTTCCGGATTCAAGGAGATGCCGGTATTCGCAGGAAGTGTCCACGGTGTAGTCGTCCAGATCACCACAGCTGCCTTTGCGGGCAGATCCAACGCTTTCTTGGTTTCATCGGAGAGTTCAAATGCCACAAAGATCGAGTAATCCTCTTTGTCTGCGTACTCTACCTCGGCTTCCGCCAAGGCGGTTTTAGCCGCCCAAGACCAATATACAGGTTTGTTGCGCTCGACCAGCAGGCCTTTTGTTGCCACTTCACATAGTGTACGGTAAATATTGGCTTCAAATTTGAAATCCATCGTCACATACGGATGTTCCCAGTCTGCTACCACACCCAGTGAACGAAAGCCCTTTTTTTGGATCTCGACAAACTCTCCGGCATGCGCGCGGCAAAGTTCGCGAAACTCTGAAGTCGGCATCGCGTCTTTCGCGCTTTTGCCAAGCTTCTCTTCGACTTTTTGCTCAATAGGCAGTCCATGACAATCCCATCCGGGAGTGAAACGAACCGCTTTGCCCTGAAAGTAGTTGTATTTGACGATGATATCTTTGAGTATTTTATTGAGTGCATGGCCGATATGGATCTCTCCGTTGGCATACGGAGGACCGTCATGCAGTGTGAATAGCTCTTTGCCCTCTCTATTACGCTTCATAGCATGATATATCCCCTCATCAAACCACTTTTGATAGCGTTGCGGTTCATTTTGCGGAAGATTTCCCCTCATAGGAAAGTCAGTATTTGGCAGCAGCAGCGTCTCTTTAAAATCCATTATATCATGCCCTTGTCTATTATATTAAATAGGGCGATTATACCAAAACTCTATTAGAATTGCGTTATAATCCATTATTGCCTCTTATTTTAGTACCATTCAAGGAGTGTTTTTGATGACTGCTACGCTGATTTATATCGGTCAAGAGATTTATCAGGATACTGCTTTGGTCGGTTATTTTGAGCGCGCGCTTCATGAGCATAATATTTTCACAAATGAGTGTTATCGCACAGAAGATAGCAGTGATGCTGTTTTTGATCTTCTAAAAAGGGTTTTAAATACCGCTGAAATGATCTTTATCGCTGCTTCAAAAGAGTCATTTTCGACAGCTCTCGATATACTGGAGACTCTTGTGCCCCATCCGTCGAATACGAAACAGATCGAAAAAAATAGCTATCTTATACAAAATAGCAATATGACATGCCATCTCTTTTTATTGCAAAACGGTGAAGCACTCCCCAAACTCCTGATCAAAGCAGACGCATTATTTTCATCTTGGCAGTTCTTTGGAACTAAACAGCAGCTGCACATCCTCAAGCAGCATATATTTGATGCGGGTTATCATTTTGGATTCTCGCAAATCATAGACGGATGGTATGAGATCAGAACCGATTGCGACAATACATCTCTAGAGCGGTATTATGCACTTATTCAAGACAAGGCAACCTCTATAATAGCGTCAGAAAACATTTTTGACTACCTTATCAAGACTTTTGCACGCCAAAATAAAACTGTCACCTTCGCAGAAAGCTGTACGGGCGGACTGATCGCTTCTGCATTTACATCCAGGTCTGGCTCTTCTGATATCCTCTATGTCTCCATGGTAACTTATGCCAATAGCGCAAAACACGATTGGCTCGATGTCGATGAGACTATTTTTGAACGGCACGGGGCTGTCAGCGAAGCGTGTGTACGAGCCATGGCAGAGGGGGCAAGAGCCCGCGCGCGCAGCGATATCGCTATCGCCACTAGCGGGATAGCAGGTCCTGCCGGCGGTACGCCGCTCAAGCCTGTAGGAACCGTCTATATCGCGGTTTCCGACAGCCGTCAAACAAGAGCCAAACATCTATTGCTCAAAGGAGACCGAAACTATATCCAATACCAAGCCATGATGCATGCGGTCAAACTGATGATCGAGATGGGAAACGGGATTTGAGCAATTTGTCCAATATGTCTTGACAAATGAAGATTAATCCGTTATAATTGCGCCCACCTAAAAAATATGTCTCGTTAGCTCAGCAGGTAGAGCAATTCACTTTTAATGAATGGGCCCTAGGTTCGAATCCTAGACGGGACACCATATCGGGCAATTATGACTAACATGGACTAGATGACCCTTTCATCTAGGGGCCAAGGATGCTGCGTTTTCATCGCAGACACAGAGGTTCAAATCCTCTAAGGGTCGCCAAGTTTGCTTGATATAATATATGGTCTCTTAGCTCAGTTGGTAGAGCGCTACCCTTACAAGGTAGATGTCGCAAGT
>DYNJ01000145.1 GCA_020721085.1 Sulfurovum sp.
TTCTCTTGCTATTTTGTTAGGGTAACGATCCACCCCCATTTGAGGGATCGGTTCAACAAAGAGTGCTAGCTGAAACCGCTGCAGGAAACCATCCGCTCTCTTGCCCTGCACCGCTTCATAAACATACTTTCGTATGACTGCTGGCTGTATGTTCCCAAGTACTGATAAAGTGAGCTTCGGCAAATAGGTAGAGCCTCTTCCTATCCTATCCACACTGAAGCTGCCGCCGCCGTTCCATCCCTCCAGGTAAAACGCCCTATCGCCTTCTTTACCTGCTTTGTTCATCATCTCCAAAAAGCCGCTTAGTTCATCCCGTGATTGAAGTATCCCGTTTGGATTGACCTTGATAATATCGGCTATTGCTTCGATAGTTCCATCGCTTGTAGCATATCTCTTCTTTGTAGGACGCTTTGGTTCTTCGGGTATCTCATCACCCTCTTTGAGAGCTTTCATCTTGAGCTTGAGTGCCTTCATCTCTTGAGAGTATGCCAATAACTCTTCTTTGTATCTCTTATCCGCTTCAAACTCCAACCGTGCAACCGATTTGTAAAGCTCGCTATAAACGGGCGTCTTTTTCACGGAGGGGCTGCCTATGATCGCACCCCAAAGATTCGGGATCACCGTCCAATCATCTTTGGCTTTTGGTCTCAATCCTACTTTATTGCCGATAAGAGATCCAAGTATTGTTAGAGCTGTCACCGCACCTACTCCAAAGGGCGTCTCTATCCTCTCGCATACATCATTCACCCACTTTGAGATTGAATCTGGTAGCATATCGGGCGTTATGTGTGTTTTCGCATATTCTGCCGCCTCTTTTTTAACTGTTTCCGATATAATTAGTTGTCTTGTTGATTCAAGATTAAACATTGAATTTCCTTCCAAAATGTGTCTTTCGTGTTGAGGTCTTTGAGTATCCAACTTCTCAGATCAAAGCCCTTCTCTTCATTATCAAAACTCTTGACTATTAACTTCCTCCCAAAGATAGCCTTGAGTTTTGTACCTAGTTTCCTGCCGCTGTCGTCATTATCTTCAAAGTAAATAAGCATTGATTTTTTTTGAAAGGGTGCTATAG
>DYNJ01000146.1 GCA_020721085.1 Sulfurovum sp.
GATTTTGCAGGGGCTGAAAAAACCGGTCAATGACTTAAGCCGTGGATGCAGTGTCGAGGATGTCGTAAATACCATCCTTATAACCGCTATTCAAGCAGGAAACGTATGAAGATAGCCGTCATCAACTCCGGAAGCTCCTCCATCAAGTTTAAGCTCTTTTTGATGCCAAGCGGCGAGGTTTTGGCGCAAATGGTTGTTGAAAAAATCGCTGAAGCATCATCCAAAATAACACTCCATTTCAAAAACGAGACAAAAGAGCTGCATCGGCATATCGCCAACCATCATGAGGGGCTTAAGCTCATCAATTCCACACTCAAGGAACTGCATATCGTGGATCATTTTTCATCACTTGATGCCATAGTGCATAGAGTGGTTCACGGTGGAGAGTTTTTCCAAAACGCCACGCTAATAGATGAGAGAGTTATCCAGAAGATAAGAGAGTTTATCCCCCTCGCACCGCTGCACAACCCATCCAACCTTGAGGGGATTTTAGTAACGCTTAAAAAAGCTCCAAACGTTCCACAGATAGCGGTTTTTGATACGGCGTTTCATGCGACAATGCCAAGAGAGGCATATCTTTACGCACTGCCGCTTGAGTTATATGAAAAATATAAAATCCGCCGTTACGGTTTTCACGGAACTTCCCACGCCTATGTCATGCAAGAGGTCGCAAAAGAGATGGGAAAAAGCCCAGAAGCACTAAATGTCATCACGCTTCACCTAGGAGGCGGCTCAAGCGCATGTGCCATCAAAGCGGGCAAAAGCATCGACACGTCCATGGGTTTTACCCCGCTTGAGGGGCTGATAATGGGTACAAGAAGCGGAGACATAGACCCTGCAATTGTCCTCTATCTCCAAAGGGAGCTTGGCTACACCACAGAGCAAGTCGATAAACTTTTAAACAAAGAGAGCGGGCTTTTGGGAGTGTGCGGCGAGATAGATGTGCGTGAAATCCGAAAACGAGAGGATGAAAATGCCCGCACAGCCCTAGAGATGATGGCACGAAGAGTCAAAAAATACATAGGTGCATACACTGCTCTTTTGGGGAAAGTTGATGCTATCGTCTT
>DYNJ01000040.1 GCA_020721085.1 Sulfurovum sp.
TGGGTAAATTGCCACCGGATCTCTCCATGATGGTCAGAGCCAGATCGCCGCATTTTATGGAAACATTTGTGGAAAATCCGCAAACTCAGCTTCCCGGTACTTCAATGCCTAGAGTCGGTTTGACGCATGAGGGATACGAAAAGGTCAAAGCCTATCTGACTGAGATTGGAGATCCGAGCAAGCCTGCTAGAGCGGCGCTTGGACCGTGGGTTATTTTGTTCTTTGTGGTTTTCACGGTACTTGCGTATCTATGGAAAAAATCTCAGTGGAAAGATCTGCACTGATCAACATCGGTTTGGTTTGTGTAAATCCGACAATACAATGATGTTATCCCGAACTTGTTTCGGGATCTTTTCTGCCGTTCGTGGTGAGCTTGCCGAACCATGGATTTTCGTGTAGCGACACGGAATAGCAGCCTAAGAATACTCTTTTCTTCCCCCTCATTTTGTTATATCATTGCATTTTTATAAAAATCTTGCTATTGTACTCTCTGTTTTAAAATTCTATAATGGATAAATATGCTAATAGACGGACACGGCAGAAGCGTGACATATCTGAGGGTATCGGTTACGGAGCGATGCAATTTCAGATGCCAGTATTGTATGCCGGAAAAACCATTCTCATGGGTGCCTAAAGAGAATCTTCTGAGTTTTGAAGAGCTTTTTTTGTTCATCAAGGCCGCAATCGATGAGGGGATCACCAAGATCAGGCTTACCGGCGGGGAGCCTCTGCTTAGAGAAGATTTGGATCGTTTCATCAAGATGATCAGCGACTACAAGCCTGATATTGACCTCGCGCTTACAACCAACGGTTTTTTGCTCCCCGATACAGCAATGAAGCTTAAAGAGGCAGGGCTCAAGCGGCTCAATATCTCGCTTGATTCGCTCAAGCCTGATATCGCGCACAAGATAGCTCAAAAAGATGTTTTAGGCAGAGTACTTCTAGGTATTGACAAGGCATTGGAAGCGGGACTGAAAGTCAAGATTAATATGGTGCCCCTCAAGGGAATCAATGATGATGAGATCGTCGATATCCTTGAGTACGGCAAAGCGCACAATATCAAAGTCCGCTTCATAGAGTATATGGAAAACCGCCATGCGGATCAGACTCTTCGCGGGATGCACGGCAGAGAGATATTGGACAAGATCAAAGAGCGATATACTATAAAAGCGCTTGGCAGGGAGGGGAGCAGCCCATCTTTCAACTATCTCTTGGATGATGGCACCGAGTTTGGGCTGATCGATCCGCATAAACATGATTTTTGCGAGAGCTGCAACAGGATCAGGCTCACCGCAGAGGGGTTTTTGATACCTTGTTTGTATTTTGACGAAGCGATGAGTATCGCCGATGCTATTAAGACCCGAGATATCCAAAAAGCCTCAGAAATATTGGCTGCTGTGTTGCGTGATAAGCCCAAAGAAAACCGATGGCAGCAAGAGGACGGCGAAGTTTCATCAAGGGCGTTTTATGAGACGGGCGGTTGATGTTTTACCTTGCTGAGCAGTTTTTTTCTATCCAAGGCGAGGGTCGATATGCGGGAGTACCATCCTATTTTTTGCGTACTGGCGGATGCAATCTAAGCTGTGCCGGCTTTGGGGCGCGTTATGAGATCCAAGGAGAGATACGCAGCGGGTGTGATACCTATTTTGCCGTGGACAGCGCTTTTGCCAATAGTTGGGTCAAGATAGACAATAGCGAAATACTGATAGATAAACTTAAAAACGAATTTGCACATATTGGCTATCTGCCTCATGTCGTGATCACGGGAGGCGAGCCTCTTTTGTACTGCAAAGAGAAGAGCTTTTATGAAACGATCGCATGGCTTGTCGCGCAGGGGGTTAAGATCACCTTTGAGACCAACGGCGCCATAGAGATCGACTTCGAGCGGTATCCTGCCTACAAAGAGGCGGTTTTCGCCCTCTCGATCAAGCTTTCTAACAGCGGTGAACCCAAATCCAAACGATTCAACAAAACAGCTATTCAAACGATCATTGATAATGCAAAAGAGTCATTTTTTAAATTTACCATCGATAAACTACTGGTACAGACAACTGCGCATGATGAGATTTCCGAGATTTCCGGCGGGTTTGCTGGCAGTGAAATCTTTTGTATGCCGGTGGGTGAGTGCCGTCAGAGTATCGCCGAGAATGATAAAGCTGTTTTTGCTTTTTGCATGCGGTATGGATTTCGATATAGCGACAGGCTTCATATCCGCATCTATGATAAAACACAAGGGGTTTGACGGCCTATGGAGACAATTTTGAGCAAGACAGAGCGAAAATGATCATACGGAAGCTCTTCAAATTTGAAAATGCGCATATTGTGAGAGGATGCTCTACGAGGCGTTGCAGCGAAAACATCCACGGACACTCCTATAAAGCAGAGGTGCTTTTGGAGTCAAACTATTTAGATCACGGGCAGATGGTATATGACTTCGGGTTGACAAAGCTTTACATGAAAGAACTGATCGACTCCTTTGACCATGCGATTACGATTTGGGACGGAGATGATCCGGAGTACATCACTGCTATGAAACGCTTCAGCAATCGCTGGATTGTACTGCCTGTGTCTCCGTCAGCAGAACAGTTTTCCAGAGTCATCTATCTGATAGTTGAGCGCATACTGGAGTGTACCCGTATGCAAAACGGCGAAAGGGATGTAAAGCTGCATAGCATCATAGTCCATGAGACAGAGACGGGATATGCTCAATGTTTCAAAGAGGATGCCCATAGCCGCCTGATGGGTACTGTCGCCCTGGAGTCGATCATTTTTTCTGAGCAGATTTTAAGTGAACATTCCGACAGAAAGCTTTGGGATCAATTGCGCCGCCATGAATCTATTGTGAATCCAAAGAAAATATAGTATACTATTGCCGTCCAAAATCAAAAAGGAAGTTGAATGAAAAAAGTTATTTTAATGTCAATTGTTGCAGCAGGTATGTTGTTGGTAGGGTGTTCACAAGAGAAAAAAGAGGTTGCGGGTGAGGCTGCTGTAGCTACTGAAAAAGCCGTAGAGGCAACAAAAGAAGCGGTAGGCGAGACCAAAGAGGCTGTAACTGAAGCGGCTTCTGATGCTGCTGTTGCGACTGAGAATGCAGCGGATACAGCCAAGGAAGCGACAGAAGAGACGGTCGAGGACGCTGCGGCAGCGGCTGAAAAAGCTGTTGATGTGGTCAAAGATACTGTCAAAGATGCAACCCACTAAGCCCTCAACAGTGCTTACCAACAGAGGAAAATAGCTAATGAAAAAAAATATTTTGATCTCAATCATTGCAGTAGGTATGCTGCTGGCAGGATGTTCGCAAGAGGACAAAAAGAGTGTTTCAGAAACAGCAGCACAAGTTGTCGACGAAGCCGTAAAAGCAAAAACTGAGGCGGTCGATATGGCAAAAGATGCCGCTGCCAAGGCGGAAGCCGCAGCAAAAGCAGCAAGCGAGGCTACTGCAAAGGCTGTTGAAGCGACCAAGGCTGAAGCAACTCAGGCAGTAGAGACAGTCAAGGCAGAAGTGCTTTATGCCAAATGTGCAGGATGTCACGGTAAAGACGGCAAAACACTGGCACTCGGCAAATCAGCGGTGATCGCCGGACAGTCCAAAGAGGATCTTCTCGCAAAACTCAAAGAGTACAAAGCAGGTACGCGTGATGTCTCAGGTATGGGTACGCTCATGAAGGGGCAGGTTGCCGCTATGAGCGATGCCGATCTTGATGCTGTTGCCGCATTTGTAGCAACACTTAAATAGTTATCTGTCTTTCGTAAAATGCAGAGAGTCATCCTGCGTCAAGCGCGAGGATGATGGCTGTGTATTCCTTTCACCCTTTATCATGTTTCCAACCACCAGCCACCTCCATTCGCACCGAGTTCCGTCGAAGTGTCGTAGAGGGTTGGCGGCGGTCTATTTATGGTTTGACAGGGTCTTTGGGATCACTTCGTAAATATATCTTTCTTCTGTGATGAGTGCATACTCCATCGGATCGGTATCATTGAGACATCCCCTCCGTCTTCAAGCATAGAGAGCTCCGGCGAGACGATGATCATACCGTCTGCTTTTGCAAGAGGCGATACCATGCCCGGGGATTGCTTCGACAGAGGCATGAAGCCGGATCCATCATAATTTCCCAAAATAACTGTATATTTTCCAGATTTAAGCTTGTAGGTTTGACCCATTTTTGTCTTTATAGTCCCATGATAGCAGTGAGTGTTTCCAGAGAGTTTGAGGATAATGATCTTGACAAACATCTCGAAGTTGATCATGGCTGCAAGCGGATTGCCAGGCAGATTGACTATGACGGTATCACCTATTTTGCCTACAGTAGTCGGTTTGCCCGGTTTGATATTTACGCCGCTGAATAGCCGCTTCATGCCAAGTTGTTCAAAAGCCTCCAGTGTAAAATCTTTATCGCCCACGCTGACTCCTCCGCTGGTGATGACGAGATCGGCATAGAGGGCGTCTTGTATCGAAGACTTCAGCGCTTCTATCGTATCCGCACTGCCCGCGATAGCACTGGCTTGGCAACCAAGCTCTTTGGCTCTTGCCGCAAACATAGGCGTGTTTGAGTTGTAGAGCTGATGGGGCAGTATCTTCTCATGATGGGCGCGAAGCTCATCTCCGGTACCGAACACGGCGACTTTGACTTTGCGAATGACCGGTATATGCGTCATCCCTTGGCTGGCAAGCATCGCTATAGTGTAGGCTGTGACCCTCTCGCCTTTTTTGATATATCTCTCTCCTGTCTTGATATCTTCGCCTGCTCTTCTTATGTGGGCGCCGAGTCTGATATTGGCAGGAAGTAAGACGCTATCATCTCCAATAGTGACTTCTTCGATAGGCACGATCGCTTCGCAACCGTCAGGGATCGGAGCGCCCGTCATGATCCGTATCGCTTCGCCCTGGCTGAGAGTGTATTGATCTTGATCTCCGGCAAAGATCTGTTTGTTGCCTGGGATGCTTTTGCCATGATCGCAGCACATCACACCGTAACCGTCCATGGCAGAGTTGTCAAATCGGGGAAGATCAAAAGATGCCCTTTGGTCTGCAGCTATCACTCGCCCAAGACTCTCTTCTATTGGGATGATCTCGCATGAAAGCGCAGAGATTTGGGCGCCAATGATCTCAAGTGCTTCGATGATAGATACAGCCATAAGAGAACTCCCCATACTTTGATTTGGAAGATTATAGCCAAATATAGTATAATCGGCTTTTAACGGTATCCTGTAGGAGTTTGGATGGTAGAAGAGGCGTTGTTATATCACACAGTACTGAGTAAAATTTTTCTTGTGTTGTTGGCAATGAATTTTTTTGTTCCTTGGTTTTTTCGCAAAGAGTGGCGCAAGGAGATCAGACCGACTCGTATCACATTTTTTCTCTTTTGGGCAGTGCTGGCGATGGTGGCATTTTCGGGTATGATCCTTTGGATGCTTGCTAAATCCCCGTGGAGTTTGGAGATCACCGCTATGACTATGAGTATGGGAGTGCTGATGATATTTGAGATCGCGAGGGTCAAGGCGATCAACAAGGCATGGATGGCTGAAAAAAGCGCTTTTGAGATTTCAGGCAAATGGGTATTGTCTGAGATAGCAGTGGTGATCATGGTCATTTTAATGATGTCTGGGGGTTCGGTTGCAATACCTGTATCATAGCGAGGCTGGTTTGCCTTGGCTTGAACTAAGCGGAGATGAGCATCATTATCTTTTTAGGGTCAGAAGACACAAAGATGGCGATATAATCTATCTGCGCAATCTCCGAGACCAGATGCTTTGCCGCTATCATATCGACCGGATCGACAAGAAAAGTGCAGTTTTGGTGCTGGAAGAACAAAAAGAGCATAGAGTAGAGGCTCGACGAAGACTTCATCTAGGGTGGTGCATGATCGATCCCAAGACTATTGAGAAGAGCTTGCCATCACTTAATGAGATGGGTGTGGCAAAGATAACTTTTATCTATTGTCAGCGTTCACAAAAAGATTTTAAGACAGATTTTAAACGATTGGAGAAAATCTTACTAAACTCATCTCAGCAGTGCGGAAGAAGCGTTTTGATGGAGTTGGCTGAGGCGAAAAGTTTGACACAGTTTTTGGGAGAAAATCCAGGTAGTCGGTTATTAAATTTCTCAGAAAATAGACTTGATGATAAAGCCTGTATTGAGACGCTTGTGATCGGCGCCGAAGGTGGATTTAACAAGGATGAGTGCTCTTTGTTCGGCGAGGAGATGGTGGTGGGATTGGATACCTCTTTGATCCTCAAAAGCGAAAGCGCAGCCTGCGCAGTTGCCGGCAAATTGCTTCTGTAAAGCATTATAAAGCCAGTCCTTCAAAAAATTGCCTTATAATGCGCCTAAAATAAAATTTTGGCTTTAACCTTTGATGGATTTTTAGATTCCAAAACAAGTTTTGGAGTGACAATACGCTGTCACCCCGAACTTGTTTCAGAACTAAACGCCAAATTGTCAGATGGTTTCAAATATAAAAGGATAGAGATGGATAGTGAACTGACAGGTCGTGTGGTGGATATAGGGGTTTTAGGTGCATTGGGGTTTATGAGTGTTGTAGTGCTGTTTTTTTGGATCGAACGATTGCTCTTCTTCCGTGGTTTGAAGATAGACCAATATGCGACCAGAGAGGCTTTGGAGCTTGATAGTACCACTCACCTCTCTATCATCTCAAGCATCGGAGCCAATGCCCCTTATGTAGGACTTCTCGGTACAGTGCTGGCGGTGATAGTCACATTTTATACTATGGGCCAAAGCGGCAGCATGGATGTCAAAATGATCATGACTTCACTCGCGCTTGCACTCAAAGCGACGGCAATGGGTCTGTTTGTCGCTATTCCAGCGATCTTTTTTTACAACCATTTGAGCCGCAAATGTGATGTGGTGTTGACCAAGTGGGATATCGCGCAAAAGCAGAGCCATGCAACGAAAACAATTTGACTCGATCAATGTCGTACCCTTCATAGATATCATGCTTGTGTTGTTGGTGATCGTGCTGACAACTGCCTCGTTTATCCAGACCGGAGCGATCAAAGTCGATCTGCCAAAAGCTGAAACTGAGACGATAGAGCCTCAGCAAAAAGAGCTGCAGCTGTTTATCGACAAGGATGGAGTGATCTATTTTGACAAAGAGAAGATCGACAAGGATAAGATCGAGACTAAATTGCTTGAGTATGATAAAGCAGACCCGGTCTATCTGCACTGCGACAAAGAGGCGCGGTATGATCATTTCGTCTTTGTGCTGGATCTGTTGAAAAAAAACCATTTTGATCATCTGGGCATCATGACCAAGCATGAGTAGCCGACGGTATCTGAATGCTTCGCTGATAACGGTATCGGCTTATGTGGCAATAGGTATGCTGGTATGGGTGGCGTCAGGGTCGGTAGTACTCGAAAAAGCAGCAAAAGATGAGGTGATCCGTATCGATGTGATATCGCCACCTCCCAAGCCGGAACCTATACCTGAGCCGATCCCTGAGCCGGAACCGATTTCGGAACCGGTCAAAGAAGTTCTCCCTGAGCCGGAGCCTATCGCGGAGCCGATATCGGAGCCCATTGCCGAACCTGTAGTCCTGCCCAAACCAAAGCCTGTCGTGCAGACTCAATCGCACAAAATATCTCCAAAGATAGTTCTGCCAAAGTCCAAAAAGAACCGGCACTCATCCTCCGGGACTGCTTCAGCAAAGCCTGCTTCACAAAAGAGCGAACAGACATTTTTGGGTAGTGTGAGAGCCAAGATCAAGGCAAACAAAGTCTATCCAAAGATAGCAATCCAAAAACATATCGAAGGTGTCGTACAGGCAACTTTTGATATCCAAAAAAACGGCATCATCAGCAATATCCGTCTTAGTGGAGCGCCGATGATACTTCAAAAAGCGGTCAGACAGACGCTTGAGCGATGTTCTCCTGTCGCAGTTGACTCCTCCGTAGCGGGCAAGCTGCCGATGCACGGCATCACTGTCTCTTTGGATTTTAAGCTCAAGTAGATCATATAGGCAGTTGCAATATGGGATTTTTTTTGCGAACCCAGCAGTGACTGTCTTTGCCGGCATTGCGCGGCAATCTATAATCCTTAAGTTTAAGAGTGAAGTAATAATGTTGGGAATCTTAAACAATTTTAGGTATAATACGCCTCTTTATGCTGTCTCTGTGAGGTTGCAGCGACCCGCTGATTTTAGGCGGAAGGGCACGGGATCGTACCGGAACAGGTTGGTTGCCTGTCACACAATAAACTTAAAGGAAAGAAAATGAAAAAGGATATCCATCCGAATTATATGGATTGCACAGTCACATGCGCATGTGGCAATGAGTTTGTGGTTAAAACAAACAAAGAGGCGATGTCTATCGATATCTGTAATGAATGCCACTCGTTCTATACAGGCTCTGAGAAGATCATGGATTCTGCCGGCCGTGTAGATAAGTTCAAGAAAAAATACAAGCTTTCTTAACCGTCCGCTGAAAGTCACTGCAGTGCCTAGGCACTGTATCTTGCAATGATTACTTTTATCCCTACTCCCATCGGAAACCCTCAAGATATCACTATCCGCGCTTTGCGGCTATTTGAACAGGCTGAGATCTTTTTATGCGAAGATACCAGAGAGACGAAACGGCTTTTGCGGCTTTTGAGTGAGCGGTTTGAGTTCGCGATGCCATCAGCTGTTTTTGTCTCATTCAATGAACACAACGGCAGAGAACGGATAGGGGAGTTGGGCGATGAGCTTGCCAAAAAAAATGTCGTATATGTCAGTGATGCGGGTATGCCTGTGATCTCCGATCCGGGGCAGATTTTGGTGGAGTATTGCCAAAAACATGATATCCGGTATGATGTGCTGCCCGGAGCCAGTGCAGTAGTGACGGCGTATGCCGCCAGCGGATTTGGCGAAGGAAAATTTCTATTTTTCGGTTTTTTGCCGCACAAAGGGAGTGATCGCAGCAAGGCTTTGGGTGAGGCGCTTAACACGGGCTATCCCACGATACTTTATGAGTCGCCGCACCGCCTGATGAAACTGCTCGAAGAGATCGCGGCTATTGATCCTGACAGGGTGCTGTTCGCAGCAAAAGAGCTGACCAAGAAGTTCCAGAGATACTACAAAATGCCGGCGCAAGAGATATTGAAGCTTTTTGGTAATGCGCAGATCAGAGGAGAGTGGGTCGTGATCATCGAGGCCAAAAGGCAAGAGCGGCAACCTCTTTATCTAGAGGATATTTTGGCTCTTGATCTGGCACCCAAGCCCAAAGCCAAACTGCTCGCCAAGATATCAGGGGAAAGCGTGAAAGAGTGGTATGAGAAACTTATAAAAAGTGTTGAATTTTGATCGTTGTACAGCCCTTTTAATCATCACTCAAAAGAGTAACAGCAAAAGAAAGATATAATCCCCCTATGATAATATATGGCAAACAGGTCTGCTTATATGCGCTTAAGCACCACAATTCACGCATCAAAACAGTTTATCTCGCAAAGAAGGGGTTGCTGTCGCAGCCGCTTTTCGACCGGTATAAGCCGCTCATCAAGTTCCTGGAAGAGAAATGGGCGCAGTCAATGGCGAAGGGCGGCAATCATCAGGGTATCCTTGTGGAGCTCGATGAGTTTGAAGAGGTAGGCATAGCCCAGATGAAAAAGCTTGACTTTCTCGTCATCCTCGACGGCTTGACGGATGTGGGCAATATCGGCGCTATCGTGCGAAGCGCTTATGCTTTGGGCGCGGACGGAGTGATCGCGACGGGTGTCAAACAGCTCAATTACGCCACGATCGTCAGGACCAGTACGGGTGCGCTTCTGGATATGCCTTTTGGGATAGTGCAAAATATTGCAGATCTTCTCAATGAGCTGCATCAAGTAGGATTTGTAAGCTATGGCGCATCTATGGAAGGGGATCCAGCCGAAAAAAGCTCATTTGCTCCCAAAAGAGCATTGGTGCTTGGAAGCGAAGGAGAGGGGCTCTCCAAAAGAGCAAGAGCCAAAGTGATGAAAACTGTTTCGATCACCATGAAGAGACCGTTTGATTCACTCAATGTCAGTGCGGCTGCGGCTATTTTGATACATAAGATGGGGTATGCAGTTGATTAGTTTAGATGATTTTTTAGAAGAGCATAGTTTCGCGGGTATTGCCAAAAAGACTAATATCACAGTCGGCATAGTTGAAAAAATATTCAATAGAGACTTCCGGTCTCTTGGGCGGACCCAGGTGCTTGGTGCTATGGCTATCATAGAGCGGGAGTTTGGTGTAGATATGAGCTCCTTGCGGGATGAGTGCAAAGCATATTTTAACGATCACCTCTCCAAAGATCATGGAGTTGTGGTGGGCAGACCGGTTTTGAGGCGTTATGCCCTGCTTTCAAAAATTATTGTCATCACATTGTTGGGATTGACGGTTTATGGGGCATGGTACTTTTTCGGTGATTATTATGCTCAAAAAAACACCCCTATCGATCCTGTCATCAAAGAGTCTTTTGATGACACTGTCTTGCATGACAATAATGCTGCTGCTTTAGAGCCGGAGCGCAACCGCAGTGTGGTGTCTGCCCCTATTCCTGCCGTGGAGGTGCAAACATCGCAAGTCAATGTTTCCGAAGCAAATCACAGCTTAGCGGCTACCGATGATCAGTTGTTTGTGCTTAAGGAGACTATTGTTTCACAAGATGCAAATACTGCACAGCAGCCAAAAGAGATATTGCAAGACGCAGCAGCCGACGATGAAACAAATGTCACAGAAACTGTGCCGCCGGTCATTCGTGAGACGATCACGCTGTTGCCGCAAAATACGATGAAGTTTGTATTGATCGACATGGAGAGCGGACAAAAAGAGCCACATATGACAAAAAGAAAATTTGACATCGATCTCAAACAGCATGGGTGGCTGTTCTCGACAGAAGATGAAAACTTCACCTTCATAGACAACAGCCAAATCATGGAGTTTGGCGGAGAGGGAAAGTTTTTTTTCAAGCTAGACGGTGACGGTGTGCAGGTATTGAGCGAAGAGGCTTTTAGCGCACGGCAGTTACAAAATGAGGCAAAGAGGAACTAATGTTTGACGAAATCCAGTTTGACAAAATAAACAGATTGCCAAAGTATATCTTTGCACAGATCAATGAGCTAAAAATGGAAGCACGCAGAGCCGGAGAGGATATTATCGACTTTTCGATGGGCAATCCGGACGGAAGAACGCCACAGCCGATCGTGGATAAGCTTTGCGAGACTGCCAACCGTGACAAAACCCATGGATACAGTGCAAGCAAAGGGATATACAAACTTCGTCTGGCGATCACTAAATGGTACAAGCGCAAATATGATGTCGATCTTGATCCAGACCGGGAAGTGGTCGCTGTCATGGGCAGCAAAGAGGGGTATGTCCATTTGGTTCAAGCCATCTCAAATCCAGGTGATGTCGCTATTGTCCCCGATCCTACCTATCCGATTCACTCTCAGGCGTTTATCCTGGCAGGGGCGAGCGTGGAGAAGATGGAGCTGGTCTTTGATGAAGAGACTTTCGCGGTAGATGAAGATAGATTTATCCATGATGTGATTGATGCACTCGAGAACTCCGTGCCAAGAGCCAAGTTTTTGGTGCTCAATTTCCCCCACAATCCCACGACGGCTACAGTAACACCTGAATTTTATAAGCGTATAGTGGCTTTGGCCAAAGAGAAACGCTTTTATATCATCTCGGATATCGCATATGCCGATTTGGCTTTTGACGGATACAAAACCCCCTCCATTTTGGAAGTTGAAGGGGCAAAAGATGTGGCGGTGGAGTCTTATACTCTCTCAAAAAGCTTTAGTATGGCCGGGTGGCGTGTCGGTTTTATCGTCGGAAATTCCAAACTTGTCGGAGCGTTGCAAAGTATCAAGTCGTGGTTGGATTATGGGATGTTTACTCCGATACAAGTCGCGGCTACAGTCGCGCTTGATGAGTATAGCAATATCCCGGAAGACGAGGTACTTCCGCGCTATCGGCACAGGCGGGATATTACGGTCAAGGCATTCACAAATGCCGGGTGGCCTTTGGCAAAGCCAAGAGCCAGTATGTTTATCTGGGCAAAGATCCCGGAAATAGCACGGGGTATGGGAAGTTTGGAGTTTTCAAAACAGCTGTTGATCAAAGCAGGTGTAGCGGTAAGTCCAGGGATTGGATTTGGCAAATACGGTGATTCGTATGTACGGATTGCGTTGATCGAAAATGACAAGCGGATCAGACAGGCGGCCAGAAATATCAAAAAGTTTTTGAAAGATTTAGAAACAGAGGAGAGATAGGGTGGTAAAAATAGGCATTATCGGAGTAGGAACAGTTGGGCGCAGCGTAGCAGCTATCTTGGAGGCAAACAGCGATATTATAGAGGCGAGAGCAGGCAAAAAGATCGTTGTCAAACTTGGAATTGTGCAAGACCTCACAAAAGACAGAGGGGTAAATATCCCCTTGAGTGATGATCCTTATGATGTGATCAATGATCCCGAGATTGATATCGTCATAGAGCTGATGGGCGGGATAGACGGACCTCATATGCTGGTCAAAAAAGCTTTGGCAAACGGCAAGGCGGTCGTGACGGCGAACAAGGCTCTTTTGGCTTATCATCGGTACGAACTCCAAGAGCTCGCAGGCGATATACCGTTCATGTACGAAGCTAGCACCGCCGGCGGGATCCCTATCATAGGCGCGCTTAGAAACGGTCTTGCGGCGAACCATATAGAGTCTATCATGGGGATCATGAACGGTACTTGCAACTTCATATTGACCAAAATGATAGGTGAGGGCGCAGACTACAAAGAGGTACTGAAAGAGGCTCAGGCCCTGGGATATGCCGAGAGTGATCCGACATTTGATGTGGGTGGGTTTGATGCATCTCATAAACTTCTTATCTTGTCAAGTATCGCGTACGGGATAGATGCAAAACCAGAAGATATACTCATTGAGGGTATCGACAATATCACCTCTACGGATGTAGAGTTCGCCAAAGATTTTGAGTATGCTATCAAGCTTTTGGGTATCGCCAAAAAAGTCGGCAACGGAGTGGAACTGCGCGTACATCCTACGATGATACCGCAAAATTCTATGATTGCGAAAGTTGACGGTGTGATGAATGCTGTGATGGTTCGAGGGGATGCCGTGGGCGAAACGCTCTATTACGGTGCCGGAGCGGGCGGGAATGCCACAGCAAGCGCTGTGATCGCCGATATCATCGATATAGTACGAGGCAACACCAACCCGATGCTGGGTTACAAAAAACCTCTTGAGAGCGGACTGACGCTTTTGCCCAAAGAGGAGATCCACTCACACTACTATCTCCGCCTCAGCGTGGATGACAAAAAAGGTGTGCTTGCAGAGGTGACCAATCTCCTAAGCCGCCTGGATATCTCCATAGAAGCTATGATGCAAAAGCCTGACAACGACAAAGATGAGTGCGTGGAACTGCTCTTTGTCACCCACGAGTGCCAAGAAAAAAGCATCCAAGAGGCTATGAGCGAGCTTGAAAAACTCAGTGTGGTACACGGTAAGGTGGGGATGATCAGGATAGAGCAGTAGAATGGAATGTAAATTTTTAAATTGAGATTGCACAACTAAAAATATAGGTTTGCTATTAAATAAAATTCCTGAAATTGCTAAGAATATTGTATTTTCATTAAATTTTTTTATGATTATTTTCTCGCCAGCAATAATACTTGTTGAACTTTCTTGGAAAAACAATTTAATCTTTTTTGGGAATAATTCCCCGACTCTTGGGTCGAGGAGCTTCATTATACAGCTTGACAATATCTACCAAATTGTATTATAATGTATCTACAATAAACTACAAGGAAATGTAATGAGCAAAAAAGCTATAAACATAAGAATGGACGAATCATTACTTAGCGACTTGGACAGTTATGCCGCCGAGCTTGACAGAAGCAGAACATACCTCATAGAAAAAGCAGTGAGCAGTTACTTTGATACTCTTGATGAGATGATAAGCGACAAGAGAATAGATG
>DYNJ01000112.1 GCA_020721085.1 Sulfurovum sp.
TGGTGGAGGTGTGGGGGATCGAACCCCAGTCCTAAAACAGCTAAAACTATGACTCTACATGTTTAGATAATGTTGTTTGATCTTATCTTGCTTCGTACCGCACATCCAAAACTATGCAAGACCAGCCAAAAGATTCGTCTAACGGCTAGGCAACCGATAGATATAGTCATCAGATATGATACCCCAAACTCCTGCTAAGATGACACTCGCAGGGGAGGCAGTCGAGTTACGCTACTGCGTAAGCTGGACGGTAATCTGTGTTGTTTGCGTTTAAGCAGTTTGAGCCGTATAACGGAATTGCTCAGTCCGACATGCACATAATCCCGACTGCTCCAGTCGAAACCAAGTCACCCCCATAGTGCTTAACAATCTTTTGGATTGTTAAGTGCCGGGATTGTAACACTTTTATGAGTTGCTGTCAAGAGCTTTTGCGAAATAGTCACTAACCCGGATTATGCAGTAGGCTTGCCTTAGCAGTGCTGAATGCTTGAAGTAGTGGGATTTTGATAAATTTCGAAGGACTACCAAAGGGTAATTCAAGAAATTTAGCGAAAGTCCGATGCTGCAATGATTGGTGTTGATTGGGTGAATTCTATCGCATAATCCGGGATTAAATAACCGTTCGAGGGATCTCAGCAGAAAGCGCTGTCGTTGTCTCATAACTGATCGTACCGAAATGTTCTGCTGCGATTCTAGCATCATTCATGATACATATCTCTTCTTTGTCGCCTTCGAGTGCGACAAAGTCCATAGACACCCGTCCCAAGAAGGACGCTCCATCGGGCGTTGTGTATGGCTTTGCGCTGCTACCCCTGCGCCAGCCATCGCCATAGCCTAGGTCATAGGTCGAGATACGCATATCCGAAGGGGCGGTGAAATCTCCGCCATAGCCTACCTTGGCTCCTTTGCCCAAATTTCTGGAGGAGACACGGCGTGCATGCAGTGATAAAACCGGTTTCAAATCAACCGCATCAAAGCCTTTGGGGAATTGATATATGCCGTAAGCGGCGATACCGGCTCTGACGATATCTTCTTTGAAGTTATGTGACCGAAGGAGAGCCGCAGAGTTGCAAGAGTGTATTCTGATATCTTTAAAACCTGCGCGGCGCACGATCATCTTGGTTTTTTCAAACTCTTTTTGCTGCCAAAAAAGTTCGCTTCCAAGCTCATCCGCACTTCTAAAATGAGTCATCAGCCCTGTCAGCCTGAGTCCGTGTTTCTCTATCAGAGACAAAGCTTCGGGCAGTTGGGCTGCCCCGATGCCGTTGCGATGCATACCGGTATCTATTTTGAGTTCTATGCGCGTATCAGTTGGTGCTGTTTTGAGAGTTTCAATAGAGTTGATTGCATAAGAAAGGTTGGGCTTGGGATGTATCTCTCCGCCAAGTATGATGATATCATCGAAATATTGCTCTATCACTAAAGCTTCTTGATAATTACGCACTACTGCTTTACTGATACCAAATTCACTTGCCAATCGTGCCATGAGAATTGTTCCGTGACCGTATGCATTGTCTTTGAGTACGATAGCTATCTTGTCCAAAGAGCCGGTTTTCAGAGCAATTTGGCTAAGATTGTGATAAAAATTTGAACGATTCAGTATAATATACGCCATGAGCAAATTATACACTGAGTATCAACAAAAAAGGATTAATATGGATTGGTTTAATGTAGTGGCAGCCATCGGATTGATAATGACTCTCTTTGTACTTTTTTTGATAGCCAAAGAGCTGTTTAAAACTATCAAGGATAGCGTAAGTGGCCGCAAAAGCGATAAATGTAATTTGGATTAGGTGACCATAATGAGAAGAATGAAAGCAGAATGGGAGAAGCAAAGGGCAGTACTGCTGTCTTTTCCTCACAAGCGGAGTGACTGGAGCGACAATCTGCGATCAGCATTGTCGGTCTTTGTGCGTATCGCCCAGGCGATCGCCTACAAAGAGCCTGTCTATATCGTGTGTGATGACAAAGCCGATATCTCAGATCTGTTTTGCAGCACAACCAATATGAACTTCATCGAACTTCCCGCCAATGACACATGGACGAGGGATTATGGGGTTATCGGCATAGATGAAGACGGCGTGGCAAAACTGCTTGATTTCACATTTGACGGATGGGGAGGCAAGTTTGAAGCATCGCTTGACAACGGTATCAACAAAGCGTTGCAAAAAAAGGGATATTTCGGCACTACCCGGATGGAAACAATCGATTTTGTGCTAGAGGGAGGCTCCTTGGAAAGCGACGGAGCCGGGACGATACTGACAACTTCTGAGTGTCTGTGCAACCCCAATCGAAACGGCGGACTGACCAAAGCGGAGGTTGAAGCAAACTTAAAAGAGTATTTGGGTGCGAAGCGATTTTTGTGGCTGGATCACGGATATCTCGCCGGAGATGATACGGATAGCCACATAGATACTCTGGCTAGATTTGTCAATGCCGGGACTATCGCTTATGTCAAGTGCGAAGATGAGAGCGATGAGCATTATGAAGAGTTGAAAAAAATGGAAAAACAACTCAAAGGGTTCAGGACCGAAGAGGGCAAACCCTACCGTCTCGCGGCATTGCCCATGACATCAGCTCTCTACAGAGATGACGGCAGACGCTTGCCGGCGACTTATGCCAATTTTTTGATCACAAATCATGCATTGCTCTATCCAACATACAATGACCCGATGGACAAAACAGCCGACAAAGTATTCAGATCTCTATTTCCCGGCAGAGAGATTATCCCTGTCAATTGCCTGCGGCTCATAGAACAAGGCGGCAGTCTGCATTGTTCTACGATGCAGATACCTATTTAGTGGTCACTAAATACCTGTGTCCAATAGTATATATACTTGGATTGTCTGTTTTGCGACATTGCCATGCCCGCCTTTTTGTATGCAGGATTCATCAAAATAGCACAGTGTTCCGGGCTTCTTAGCCACATTTGTATAGCTTTCGCCGCACTGTCCTGACTGGTGCCAGCCGCAATATTTTCTCCAATTGAGCCGCATTTTTCATAGCCGTTATTTATGACTCTATCTTTGACATTGCTTTGTTTGCCAACTATTTTGCATGTCCAGTCTGTTTTTTTGCCGGAACCTTTATGCGAGAAATTACCGCTTGCTGCCATATCATTACTGTGCTCTAGGGCAGCCTTGTATAGCTCATCGCTCCACTTGAGCGCTCTTGCGGCCGGCTTGATCCCGTAGCGACCGCAATGTTGCCTTTGGGTTCTGACATCATTTATGGCTTCAAGATATGTTTGCTTGAGTGATTGTGATATCGGTGGCGCCTTGAAAGGGTTTTGGGCATAGACAAAAGCGGATATGGCAATACATATAAACATAATTTTTTTCATCCACCCTACTTCTGAATATACGGCAAATCATATTTATTACCACACTAGGTAATAATGCTATAATATCACAAAAACGGTATAAAACATGAAAATAGCGCTTATACAACAATCTTTCCCCGGCACCAAAGAGGCGATGACGGCGTCAACCGCTTCTATGATCGCTCAAGCAGCATTCGGTGGAGCAAAACTGGTGGTGCTGCAAGAGCTCCATCAAAATGAGTACTTTTGCCAGAGTGAAGATACGGCGTTTTTCGATTATGCAG
>DYNJ01000041.1 GCA_020721085.1 Sulfurovum sp.
GAAAAGTGGTCATGCGTGTCGGCGCTTATATGAACTACCTTGTTTTGAAGCTGCACTGATGATCCGTATCTCATCCATAGCCGTCGCGGCAGCGATCATAGTAGGGGGATGCACAATCAAGGATCTCCCGGATCTCAAGACAACTACCAAAAAAAGCAATCCTTCAGTTCCTGTCCCTTCGAGATGGTATGGCGCTGCCAACAGCTATGATCTACGATCTCAAAGCTGGGTCGATACATTTCACGATCCTCAATTGCGCCAACTCGTCGATGAGGCACTGCAAAACAACCTTGATATCCATATCGCAGCGTCCCGCGTAGAGCAGGCATCGGGGTATGCGACGATCGCCGGCAGTTCACTTCTGCCCTCTGTGGATGCGATCGGAAGAGACAGCTTCAAAGATACAGGCGGAGGCAGTTCAACACTCAATGGATGGGGAGTTCTTGCTTCATGGGAAGCAGACCTCTGGGGAAGAGCGCGTTATGAGGCAAGAGCTGCCGAGTCTGCTTTCTATTCTATCCAGGCAGATCAGCTCTATGCCCGCCACTCTATCGCGGCGCTTGTCGCAAAGGGGTGGTTTGCTGCGATTGAGGCGCACAAACAGCAGCAATACCTGGAGGGTGCCATCGTCCAAGCCCAAAAAATCGTCGAATTATCCCAAAAAAGAGATCTGATCGGTGCCGGGAGCGAATATGAGGTATTGCAGGCACAAGGTACTGTCACCACCCTCCAAGATCAGCTTGGGCAAGTCAACTATACCCTCTCCAATGTATTGCGTTCGCTTGAAGTTTTGATAGGCCGCTACCCAAGAACTTCGCTTGCAGCATATACGCATTCAGCCGCACTAAAACCTATCCCGCCTGCCGGAGTTCCCAGCGAGCTGCTTGAGCGCCGCCCCGATATCATTGCTTCGCGTTATCGCCTTTTGAGTGCATATGATTTGACAAATGAAGCAAGAGCGGCGCGCCTTCCAAGCATCAAACTTGATGCGTCGGTCTCTGATTTTTCCAGCAGTATGTTTGTATTACAAAATAGCGGTATCAGCAAAAGTATCGGGGGCAGTTTGGCTGCTCCGGTCTTTCATGGAGGTGCGCTCAAAGCCCAAGAAGATGTGCGTACAGCAGAGCAAAAAGAGGCGGCGCTTCAGTATAAAAAAGTGGTCTTAAATGCATTTTATGAAGTTGAAAACACTTTGTCACACAACAAAAATCTTCTAGCCAGAGAGCGTACCCTGGTATCACTGGTAGATCAGTCAAGAAAAACGCTTCAACTTGAGGAGGCCAGATACAAGATTGGATCGAGAGATATGCGCGCCCTCGCTGATGCGCAGATCAAACTGATCCAAGCACAAATGGCACTACTGCGTGTTCAAAGCGAACTGCGTATCCAGCGCGTCAATCTCTATCTCGCCCTTGGTGGAAATATCTAATCAAGAGCCGAATTTTGCAGAGAGTATCTTAGTGCTGTAGTGCCATGGCAAGTATAACGGTTGAGTGAGCCTGTACAAGGTAAGTTGTCTGTTTGACTGCAGGCGCATGTATCAGCGGCTGTATGTCATCAGGTGATGCCAGTGCGGTATCCATACAGCGCCGCCAGAAATCCCCGTTTGCCGCCTGGATGCCAGGAAGCTCAAACTCCAGAGACTCCCGATATGCGTTGAAAATACCGTGAAGCAGAAACCGTCCATGCAGGCTACGCACAGTAAATGCCAGAGAATGCGACTGTTCGCTCCAGTCTGGCTGACCAAGCTTGATGCCATGCCACTCGATCTGTGCACGATCTAAAAGTGTATTTAGACTGAATTGCTCTTGACCCACGACCACATCACGGCGCTGCCTGAAAGCAATGAGTTCTCTGACAAAGCGATGAATATCAGCATGGGACTCAAGCAAATTCCAGTCCATCCAGCTTATCTTGTTGTCTTGGCAATAGGCATTGTTGTTGCCTTGCTGCGTGCGGCGCGCCTCGTCACCCATCAGAATCATCGGCGTACCGACTGCAAGCATTTCAAGGGCAAGGAAATTTTTCACCTGGCGAATGCGCAGTACCTCTATCCGGGTATCATTGCTCGCGCCTTCGACGCCGCAGTTCCAGCTTAAATTATCGTTGCTGCCATCGCGGTTCTCTTCTCCATTGGCTTCATTGTGCTTGTGGTTGTAGGAGACCAGATCATTGAGGGTGAAGCCGTCATGACAGGTGACGAAATTGATGCTTTGCTCCGCCTCACGCTCCTCATGTCCATAGATATCCGGACTGCCAAGCAGCCGTGAGGCAATGGCTGAAACAGAGCCGTCATCACCCCGCCAGAAGCGGCGGACATCATCACGAAATCGACCGTTCCACTCCTGCCAGGCATCGCCTACGAAACTGCCCACCTGATAGAGGCCGGAGGCATCCCATGCTTCAGCGATCAGTTTGGTGCCGCTCAAAACCGGATCTGATTCTATATCCCAAAGCACAGGAGGATTTGCTATGGGACGACCTGTCTCATCGCGTGCAAGGATCGATGCGAGATCAAAACGGAAACCGTCCACATGCATCTGGGTCACCCAGTAGCGCAAACTATCCTGGATCAAGCGCCGTACGATGGGCTGATTGGCATTGAGTGTATTGCCGCAGCCGGTAAAGTCGGCATAATGCGACTTGTCATCTTCTAATATATAATAAATCTCATTAGCTAAGCCCTTAAAGCTCAATGTCGGACCGTTTGCACCGCCTTCGGCGGTATGGTTAAAAACGACATCCAGGAAGACCTCGATACCGGCACGGTGCAGCGCCTTGACCATATCTCGAAATTCATCCAGCGCCGCAAGCGGCTCAGTCCTTGAACTGTAGACATAATGCGGTGCAAAAAACGATACCGGCTGGTAGCCCCAGTAATTGACCTTGCCCTGCGGGGCATCCTGCGGGTCAAACTGAAATACCGGCAGCAACTCAACCGCAGTGATGCCAAGATCTTTGAGATAGGGGATCTTTTCGATAAAACCCGTATAAGTTCCCCGCTTATCTGTCGCCACGCCTGAACCGGGATGGCAGGTGAAGCCGCCGACATGCAATTCATAGATGATAGTCTCGGTACATGGCCTTCCAAGCGGTTCGTCACCTTCCCAGTCGTAGTTGTCTGGGTCTGCTACTACACTTTTCATTGCCACGGCAGCATTGTCACCTGGCTGTGCCGCGGCATTGCGGTCATAGATAGCAGGAACAGCTACAGCCTTGCCGTAAGGATCAAGTAAGACTTTTTTGGCATCAAAGCGTAAGCCTTTGTGCGGTTCAAATGATCCATATGCACGGTAAGCATAGATCTGACCCGGCTTGAGATCCGAGACAAATATGTGCCAATAGTGGTAGGTGCGGTGCTGTTTGGCATCAAGCCGGATGACTCTGGCAGGCTGAGTATCATCTGCGCGGTCAAAAAGCAGCAGTTCGATCAGATTGGCGCTCTTTGAAAAAACACTGAAATTGACCCCTCCTTTGCAAAGCGAGGCGCCAAGCGGTGCGCTGCTGCCAATGCCGATAACGCCTGTACTCATGCATTACTCTCCTCAAAGAGATCTTTTGGAAGTCTAAACGGTGTTGCAATGATAGGCTCTCCAAGTAAGACAAGTCCTCCATTTGACCGTCCTATATCGGCAGTATCGCACACATATTTAAACAAGGTATCTATCTCGGATTCAGGAGTTATGATCTGCACCAGCTTGACGAAAGTTGATTCAGGCAGCCGATCGCCTTTTTGTGCTTTTGCCTCATGGAGTATCGATACGCCGCGGCAGGCAATGCTGTCGGCAGCTTCGATATCCCACTCTTTGCGCAGAGCCCGTATCAAAACAATATCCGTACCATCATCCGGCAATATACATACTATGAGTCTGACCGTTTCAAGTTTGTTGGCCGCAAAGGCAATCTCCGCCTTCATCATCATAATACTTTTGTCTGTAGTCGTTCACGCATATCTGCCGGGATATAGGTCGCCATCTTATTGAGCGGCATAGCATAGACCACACCCGCTCCCGGGCGGTCAAGCCCAAGTTTGGTATAGAGGCTATACATGACCAGATCGCGCTGGCTCGTCGCGGCAATGGCAGTTATCACATCCTTCTCAACTTCTACGGCGATACCCAGCAAGCCAAGACGCTCACGCACACCGCTGCCACGGGCATGATAGACGATGGCTCCTGTCACTCCCGCCTCTTGCGCCGCCTTTATGGCTTCGTCGCCGCGACCGTGAGCAACCACGCAAGTGATCAAAACTACATCAGTAAAATAAGTGATGTTACTATTTTTCATGAGATACCCTTTGCCGATTCTAAAATAGATAAATTCTGCGCCTGATCGTTTACTTGCGCTGCCTCAAGTCTACTTTTGTAACTTGACCATAGCCCTGAGATAAGGACAGTTATTATAGGACCAACAGATGCCAAGCATAAAATACCAAAGCCCTCTATTGCCTCGGTAGCATTGCCAAAACCCAAGCCCATAGCCAGCACCAGCGGTACTGTGACGGGACCGGTAGTGACTCCGGCGCTATCCCAGGCGACATTGACAAATGCCTCGCTTGATATCAGTGTCAAAATGGCCGCCACGGCATAGCTCCCGGCCAGCAGCCACACCAGCGACAGGTCGAAAATGAGCTTGGCAAGTCCCAGTGCGATACCGCAAGCCACCCCTGTCGATACTGCCATAACGAGTGTTTTTTTCTTAAATATGCCGTTGGTCAACTCCTCAGCAGTCATTCCCAAAGCAGTAAGCGCCGGTTCTGCGATCGTAGCGCCAAAACCCAAAAACCAGGCAAAGACCAGTGCCAGTAACAGACCTATGCCGTAGCTGTAGATAGGCGATATGACAATATCATCAATTTTCATAAATGCCGACGGCACAAGATTGCCCGCACTATTGCCTAACATCGATAGACCGTATGTCAACCCGAGATTGAAAATACATATTCCTGCAATTGTCAAACCGATACCAAGAAAAATCTCTGCCTGATTGGCAAGCCGTTCGCGCAAAATGAAGCTAAGTACCAAAAACAAGAAGATCACAAGCGGCAAAATAGCTCGAACTCCGGACATGATCTCGATACCGGGACTACTGGCATACCATGCGCTTACTCCCATATTTGCCAAAGCCGCTGACTGCCTTGCTGCCTCGACGATCTCAGCCGGAGACTGGACGGACGCCACATATAAAGCCAAGAACAACACACCTGCCACGGGAAAGAGTGAAGCCAAGGTCACTATACCAAATCCTGACAGACCTCCGCTTCCTTTGCCTGCAGCTGCCGAAATGCCTACGCCAAGCGCCAGCACCAGCGGTACGGTCACAGGTCCGGTAGTCACCGCTCCGGTATCCCAAGCCAGACCCAAAACAGAAGCCAACTGTGGATCTGCTGCCATATACAACGTGGGCACAAACGCTATGATAAGCGAAAAAAAGATGAGCGGTTTCAGGCTCCATCCATACAAAAAACGCATCGTTCCAATCACCGCAGCCAATCCCACCGATATACCGACTACCAGCACCAGAGCATCAGACCATTGATTGAGGAGTGCATAGAGATAAGGTGCCCGCTCTACTGAGACGATCTGTCCTGCCATCTTCAATGCGCCGATAGCCGGCTCGGCGAATGTGACACCGATGCCAAGCATCAAGGTGATGATCAGCACCAGCGGCAAAGCCAATTTCCGAGGCAGCTGCTCACCGATCGCTGTCCCGAAGGGCATCAGACCGATCTTCAATCCCTCCAAAAACAGCATCAACCCGACAATGACCGCAAACATTCCGGCTGTCACCAGCCAAGCATCCTGTACAAGCTGCCGTAAAATCAAAATCTGAAACAGTGCGAGATAGATAGCCAGGGGTGCCACCGCACTCACCTGATCAACAAATCGAACCGAAGCATAGGGCTGGAGCAGGCGAGCCGCTTCCGGTAGCCGCAGCCGCAAAGCGGGCGGTCGGTAAGGCAAGGGGTGGCCATCGGCATCATATTGGATCACCGGTGCCAAGTCGTTGTAGCTGATATATAAATCTCCGCTGTTGCGAATATAATCAGCGTAGCGATAACTTCGTACCCCCTCTGCATCTACACTCGATGATTTCCGGGACAACGATCTATCCGCATTCATCTCACATCCTTGTTGGCTCAATATATCAAAACTGCAATTGAGACATTGTATCATATTACACACTCAAGATATTAGAATTTAGTATTTTTCTTCAATAAAGTGTCAAATCATCAGATTCTATTAATATTTTATTATGATCAAGTAAGACAATGAAGACATAGCAGAAAAGATACCTGACAAACAATTGCATTTTTATAGATATTTTGATACCATATTCATATTAAAACATTTTAGGATAAATTAATGCTCAATTCAAAGCGAACGAGAATAATAAAATCACTATTTTTGACTTTGATATCACTGACAGGTATCGCGCTTTTATCTGGGTGTGCGCCAAAACCATACAGTTATCCAAACTACGACATTATTGAACCGGAAGTTACCTGCAAGCCCAAGCGAAAAAATATTGACAGACTGCTCAAACAGTGTCTTGACAAACCGTATGTGTGGGCAGAAGAGGGTCCCTATGCCTACGATTGCTCAGGATTGACATACAATATCTACGGCCAAATGGGCGTCAAGCTCCCGCGCGTGGCATGGCAGCAAGCCAAGGTCGGGAAATATATCCCGTATAATGGTCTCAAATATGGCGATTTGATCTTTTTCGGTCCTGCCAACAAACAGAGCAGGCGGATCACACATGTCGGCATATATCTAGGAAACGGTTGGTTTGCCCATGCAAGCAGCGAAAATCGTAAAGTTACATATACGAATTTCAATGATGAGCCCATCTATCTACAGCGCATGAAGACTTGCAGGCGGTATCTAAGCGAAGACGAAAGACAGCTCTATATGAACTGCGAAGAGAAGCTGAAGAAGATGGAAACTACCAGCACATGGCACACTACCCCCTGGCAGCCCGGCATGAGAGTGCCGACCAAAATCCCACACTAGGAATATCAATGGAGAAGAGACTTTCAAGACAACTTGCCGCAACGGCAGCTCTTCTCCTGTTTATATTTATTTTGAGCGGATGTGCGCCAAGGTATGACTACACACTTCATAAACCGGTTGTTCGATTTCAAGAGCCAAGCCCCAAAGCGCTGAATACAATGCTTGCGGAAACCCATGGGAAATCATATCGTTTTGCCGAAGAGGGACCGCGCTCATTTGACTGTTCGGGATTGACCTACTATAGCTACGGCAGTATGAATCTGTGGCTTCCCCGCACTGCGCATGAGCAGGCGCAGTGCGGCCAAAAGGTTGCTTTAGGGGAACTCACATACGGTGATCTGATCTTTTTTGATACCCGAAAACAGAGTTCCGGCAAGATAAACCATGTAGGCGTCTATGTCGGCAACGGGAAATTTACCCATGCGAGCAGCTCTAAAAACAAGGTCATTACAACCAAACTCAATCAACCCTATTATGCCAATCGCATTGTCGTATGTAAACGAGTCATCCCATATAAACCACAAAATATCGTGCCTTCACCGACTCCTGCACCGGATATAGCTATCGCTTCTGTTCTTAACACACCAAACAAACCACCCATTGACACCGGTATCTCTTTGCCAAAACCGCAGATCACCCCGCCTTCTGCTGATACCGGTTATGCCTTGAGCGCGGTCGGTAATCCGCCGGCCGATCAGTTATCCGCGAGTGCACTTTACTAAAGATGAAATTAGCAAGTATCGATGTAGGACTCAAAAGGATCGGCACAGCAATCTGTCTGGATGACAAGACAGTCATACCGCAAAATGCCATCATGCGCAAAAACCGCAATCAAGCTGCGCTAGAGGTACGGCAATTTTTACAACTTTGGGAGATCGATACTCTCGTGGTAGGCCTGCCCCGGGATGGCTCAAGCGCTGACGAGATGGAACGCCGTATCAAACATTTTGTCTCGCTGATAAGTCTTGATATCAAAGTTGTCTATCAAGATGAGCAAGGCTCCAGTTATGAAGCCAAAGAACTTACTATGGGTCGCTTCAAGCATCAAAAAGACGGCAGACTCGACTCTATCGCAGCCAAAATCATCCTTGAACGCCATATAGAAGCAAACCGTATCTAAGGGGGTGCCTTTTAGATACTATCAATCTGCTGTTGCGTTGTGAACCGTCCTTTTGGTTGATGTCCATGCTTCGCTAGAATCTTGCTTGATCCCGCTCCAAGTAGCGCATCCACTGCTCAATACTCCTATAATAACCGCCATAATAGAAAGAATAATTCGTTTCATGCTATAACTCCATTTTGATTTTTTTAATGCGCCAACCAAGCAATCAAATCTCCTGACATCTGTTCAAACGCTCTGTTGGTCGCCTTGACATAGCCATCCGCATCGACAGTTCCTGTCGGAATATTATAACTTAACTTTTTGCTTTTGACTAACCTGTTGGTTTGCATATCGATCAGATCAAAGCGGACAGTGACTGCTGAAACTGAAAGATTATTATGCATTTTGTGGCAAAATTCATATATTTGACTTTCAAGCAGATAGTCCGTATTTGCAATCGAATTATAATCTACTACCGATCGGAACACTTTGCTTTGGTCGATTGCGCGCACAATGCCGCTTCCTATCAGCTGACTGCCGGTAGTGTTCCAATGAGCATTTTGATAGCTTCCCTCCTTGAGATTATCATAAGAATAACAAATATCACTGCTTGTCTTGCCTTGAATGCTGGTCACATATGCGATTTTGACACTTTTACTATAATAATTGGAGTGGTATATCTGACCAAATTGCGGTCGGGGATCAAGCGTAAATGTCTGTACAGTAGCCGTCTTCAAGCCGCATCCTCCAAAGATGATCATCACTACAATCCATACTGCTATCTTGTTCATTCACCCGGTCCTCGTCTTGGCTTGTCAGCTTTAAAAAGCAGATCGCTTGGACTTCTTTTGAGTTGGGTCGTAAGCTCATTGATCTGCACAGAGAGATCTTTGATGTCATTAATAGTTGGCTGCATGATCTTTTGCATATTATAATCCCCTCGGTTGACTGTCTTTTCGATTTTGATCGCCAGTTGATCTATACTTTTGGACATTGCATTGAAGTTTTGAAGTGATGGCTTGGCATCTTGCCGCAAATCAACCGCAAGACTATCCAGGTCTTTTGATAACTTCGCGAATGAGACCCTAAACTCCGAAAGCGTTACATTTGCCTCGCCTAAAGTCTCTATCACTTTATGCTCAACATCGATCCCTTTTGCTGTAAGTTTGTCTGCGTTATCCAAAATGCCGGAGAAATGCTCCATATTCTGATCAGAAAGCAGCCGCTCTGCTTTATCCAGTACATCAACCAATTTTTTTGAGAGTACAATTACATTATCTTCAAGACGCACCATCAACGATGGTTTAGACGGTATTACCGGCATTTCTCCCTTTGGTGCGGATAAGTTTTTGGAGTTGTTGGTGCCCCCTTCTATCTCGATATAGCTTAAACCCGTCAATCCATAAACCCTGAGCACACCGTACATATCCTCTTTGATAGGCGCATCTCGTCTGATTTTCAATACAACATCAACCTCTTCGATATTGTTCGGATTGATCCCGATCTCACTCACTGAGCCGACATCGACTCCTTTCATCTTCACGCCTGAGTCCACAGATAGCCCCGATACAGACTCTCTCATCCGAAGAACATAGAGATCATAGTCCTCTTTAAAACCGCTGTTGCCAAGCCAAAACGCGAACAACACTATCCCTATGCTAAACACAAGCACAAAAATCCCGATCAGCATATAGTTGACTTTACTGTACATTTCTTCCCACTCTTTGATCCAATCGCTTCTCTACATAGTCATTTTTGAAAAATTTCTCTATAAAAGGATGATCAGATTGTAGCACATTTTCTAGATTTCCCTCTGCAACCACACGCTTATCCGCCAAAACAGAAAAACGATCCACGGTAGAATAGATCGACTCAAGATCATGCGTGATCATCACGACTGTTATGCCAAGCAGATCCCGCAACTCTTTGATCAGACTGTCAAAGTTCCGTGCACCGATAGGGTCAAGTCCCGAGATCGGCTCATCTAGAAACAGAAGCTTGGGATCCATTGCCAGCGCTCTTGCCAATGCCGCTCTTTTGATCATCCCTCCGCTTAGTTCTGATGGATAGAGTCCGCCCGCCCGCACAGGAAGCCCCACCATGCTGATCTTGGTTTTGATGATCTCGTTACGCATTTTTAGGTCGATATGGGTATATTCTTTGAGCTGGAGTTCTATGTTTTCTGCCACTGTCAATGAGGTGAACAGTGCGCCGAACTGAAAAAGCACACCCCACTGCTGTCTAAGCATTTGAGCTTCATTGTAGTCTATCTGCGAAAGGCGGGATCCAAGCACTGTGATCTCGCCTGATGTAGGAGCAAGCAGCATAATCATCTCTTTCATCAGCAACGATTTGCCCGAACCGCTCTCGCCAAGAATGCCATATATTTCACCTTCGTCAATGTGCAAACAAACACCGTCATGGATCACTGTTTCACCAAACTGTGTCACAAGGTCTTTGACTTCGATGATCTTTTTCATATATCCCATTCTGTCAAGATTACTGAGAAAATTGCGTCGCAGGCGATCACAAAAAAGATCGAATTTACGACGCTGGCAGTAGTCTGCGCTCCGATACTTTCGGTGTCATTGGTCACCTGAAAACCTCTGAAACATCCGATCATCGCGATCAATACCGCAAAAAATGGGCCTTTGATGATCCCGATCCAAAAATGTTTGGCTTCCAGCACCTCTTGGAGCCGATCTATGAATTGCGCATAAGAGATATTCAGCTCCAAACCGGCAGCAAACATACTCCCAAAAATACCTATCATATCAGCGAGGAAGATCAATAGCGGCAATGCGATCATCAGGGCGATCACGCGCGGAAGGACAAGGAAATAGAAAGGATCAAATCCCATGGTACGCATCGCGGATATCTCTTCTGTGATCTTCATCGCGCCGATCTGCGCCGTATATGCCGAACCGCTTCGTCCCGCTATGACGATCGCGGTGACCAAGGGTCCCAGCTCCCTGGTGATAGAGATGCTTGCCATATCAACGATAAAGAGATCCGCACCGAATTTTGCCAGCTGCACAGCGCTCTGATAAGAGATCACCAGCCCCACCAAAAACGAGGTAAGCGCGATGATCAGGATGGCATTCATTCCTGAAAGCCTTATATGATAAATAATCTCTTTGTATCTAAAATTTTTGGGATATTTCAGGTAATACAAAAAAGCAGATACGACATGCCCGCTAAACTCGAGATATTGTACAAATTCATTATAGGAGGCTGCCGTATTTTTTCCTATGCGCTCAAAAAAATTTTCATGGCGGATCGGGATCGACTCTGTGGCACGGTTTTTTTGCAACAGCAGGTACATCCGTTCTTGTTTCGGGGTATAGCCGACTATCTCTACTTCGCATCTCTTTTTGAACTGTTCAAAATAGGTCGAAAAAAGCATCACTCCGGAACTGTCAAACGACTTAATGCCGGATAGATCCCAAATGATCTTTTTATCGGGTATTATTTTCTTCAGCGCCCTGAAAATTTGTGGCTCATGATAAAGTGTCCATTCTCCCAATGAGACAATCTTGATATGATCATGGTTTTGCTCAATGCGCAGATATTCTTCGTTCATAAACTCATTATAGCAAAGTCATACTGCAAAAATATTTGATTTGTCTTTATTTCTGTATAATAACGAAAAAATGGAGGGATCAGAATGCACGATTTCGGGTTAAGCATCTGGGGTGATGATAATTTTGTGATAAAAGACGGCAAAGTTGCATTGAATTATGCCAATAATCCTTCGCTTTTGGAGCTCACCGACAAAGTGCGGGAAAAGGGGTATAAAGGACCTCTGCTTCTGCGTTTTCCTCATCTGATCAAAAAGCAGCTATTCAATCTTTTTGGGGCTTTCGATGAGACTATCAAAGAATTCAATTATCAGGGCAAATTTTATGCCGTGTTTCCTCTCAAGGTCAACCAATATCCCAACTTTATCCATTCGTTGATGAAGGCATCATCAGGATACGGCTACGGCTTGGAGGCCGGGAGCAAAGCCGAGCTGATCATAGCAATGTCTGAAACACCGCTTGGCGCGCCCATCACCGTCAATGGTTTCAAAGATATGGAGATGATCGCTTTGTGTTTTATCGCCGCAAAGATGGGACACAATATCACGGTTACGATTGAGGGATTGGGCGAGCTGGAAACCATCATCGAGGTCAATGAACAATTTAACAAATCCTCACATATCCCCGTAGCGCCTCGTATAGGCATGCGTATCCGTCTGCACAGTTCAGGGATCGGCATCTGGGCCAAAAGCGGGGGATACGGCTCCAAATTTGGATTGACCGCAACCGAGCTCCTCGAGGCATATGAGCTTCTCAAAGAATACAGACTGCTTGATCAGCTCTCCATGATCCACTTTCATATCGGTTCCCAGATGAACGAAATCGCCCCGCTCAAAAAGGCTCTTCGCGAAGCAGGCAATATCTATGCTGATCTCAAAAATCGCGGCGCCGCCTCTCTGAGCGCCATCAATATAGGCGGCGGACTTGCAGTCGAATACTCTCAGCACAGTGGCGCACAGGAGCGCAACTACTCTCTCAAAGAGTTTGCGAACGATGTCGTCTATCTGATGCAAGAGGTCGCTAAAAGCAAAGGGATAGCAGAGCCGGATATATTCACTGAGTCAGGTCGTTTTATAGCCGCTAGCCACTCAGTATTGATCGCCCCTGTGCTGGAGCTTTTTTCCCAAGAGTACCACGAAAAAGCTCTTCGGCCAAAAGAGTCAAATCCTCCGCTAGTGCAAGAGCTTTTTGATCTTTATCGCTTGATCAATCGCACTAATGCGCGCGAATACCTCCATGATGCTCTTGACCATATGGAGTCTATCCTTACGCTGTTTGATCTGGGATATGTTGACCTCGAAGACCGCTCCAATACTGAGATTTTGGTCAATCTCATCATCAAAAAGGCGATCGAACTGCTCAAAAATGATGATGCTGATGAGCTCCATCGTTTGCAAAACCGTATCCAGGAGAAGTATCTTGTCAACTTCTCCGCCTTCCAGTCACTGCCTGATTTCTGGGGTCTGGCACAAAACTTCCCTGTGATGCCGCTAGACAGACTCGACACCAAACCTACCTTGCCGGCAAGTATTTGGGATATCACCTGCGACAGCGACGGTGAGATCGGCTTTAACCCTAAATTGCCCCTTCATCTGCACGATATCGATGTCGAAGAGGAGGAGTATTTTCTGGCATTTTTCCTTGCCGGCGCTTATCAAGAGGTGCTTGGCATGAAACACAATCTCTTCACCCATCCCACGGAGGTGGTCATCGATTTTGATGCCAAGGGCAACCCGCAGCTCAATAATCTCATCGCCGCACAAAATCTGATCGATATACTCGATGATCTCGACTATGATACCAATACAATGGGCAATTCGCTCAAACTCAAACTCGAAGACTCTGTCCTGATCAAAGAGGAGGAAAAAAGAGAACTTTTGGGCAAACTTTATCTCTATTTAAGTGAAAATAGCTATCTTAAAACTATACAAGCTATTAAGGAAACCAATAAGTGATACTTTATGGTCTGATCAAAGAGGATTTTCTCAATGTCAAGCGCAACGACCCTGC
>DYNJ01000147.1 GCA_020721085.1 Sulfurovum sp.
TTCCCTCTACATGCTCTTGTGTTTTGTCGATTGCCGCTTGAAGCATCTCTCTCTCAGGGCTGAACCAGTATCCTTGATAGATAAGTTTTGCGTATTTTGGCATAATCTCATCTTTTGCGTGTGCCGCTTCACGGTCAAGTGTTATAGACTCAATGGCACGGTGCGCTCTAAGCATAATCGTTCCGCCTGGAGTTTCATAACATCCACGGCTTTTCATACCGACATATCTGTTTTCTACTATATCAGCTCTGCCGATACCATGTTTGTTACCATAAGTGTTGAGTGTTTCAAGGATTGTTGCAGGACTCATCGCTTCGCCGTTTATCGCAATCGGGTCACCGTTTTTGTACTCTATAGTGATGTATTCTGGTGCATCAGGAGCATTCTCTGGAGAAGTTGTCCAAAGCCACATAGACTCTTCAGGCTCTGCATTTGGGTTTTCTAAGTGAAGTCCCTCGTAAGAGATATGAAGAAGATTCGCATCCATAGAGTATGGAGAAACTTTTGGATTTCCGTTTTCATCAATATGTTTTTGAGAGATTTCGATGTTATGCTCTTTTGCGTATGCAAGAAGTGACTCTCTTGAGTTCAAATCCCACTCTCTCCATGGAGCGATAACCGTGATATCTGGGCTAAGTGCCAAATATCCGAGTTCAAAACGCACTTGGTCGTTTCCTTTGCCCGTTGCTCCATGGCTTACAGCATCAGCACCGACTTGTTTTGCTATCTCTATCTGTTTTTTTGCGATAAGCGGTCTAGCTATAGAAGTTCCAAGAAGGTACTCGCCCTCGTAAATAGCGTTTGCACGAAACATAGGAAATACATAATCTCTAACAAACTCTTCTTTGATATCTAAAATAAAAATATTTTCAGGTTTAATCCCCATCGCCAAAGCTTTTACACGTGCAGGCTCTACCTCTTCACCTTGTCCAAGGTCAGCAGTAAAAGTGACAACTTCTGCGTTATAAACATCTTGTAGCCATTTAAGAATGATGCTCGTGTCAAGCCCGCCAGAGTATGCAAGAACTAC
>DYNJ01000042.1 GCA_020721085.1 Sulfurovum sp.
AGCTGGATAGAGCACTCGCCTTCTAAGCGAGCGGTCTCAGGTTCGAATCCTGACGAGCGTACCACTTATCGTTGTTGTGCGGATATGGTGAAATTGGTAGACACGCCAGACTTAGGATCTGGTGCCGCGAGGCATGGGAGTTCGAGTCTCTTTATCCGCACCAATAAAATATCAACTTATTTTTCAAAATGCGTGCGTGGCGGAACTGGTAGACGCGCTAGATTCAGGTTCTAGTGGGGGTAACTTCGTGGAGGTTCGAGTCCTCTCGCGCGCACCACACATTTTCAATATTTATCATTTCTTATAATACTTTTAATTGATACTATAGTATACTAATACCAATATAACTATCAATTTATATAACGAGGTAAGCATAGTGGACAAAGGGATATTGATTGTACTGGCAGTTGGACTTGGGCTTGCCTATTTGATTGTTGGATTTGTTGGCAAACTTCAAAACGAGGATGACCGGCTTATTTCTGAAAATCAAATACAAGCAAAACAAGATATGGCATATTACAAAAAAGATGTTGTAGGCAACGATATTCTTGTTTTTAAAAATGAGATGCCCGATGCAGACAAAATTGCAGTTTGGAAAAGAAGTAGTCTCCATAGGGTTTTGATCGAACTTTTCCCTAACTTTTCCGGAATGAAAGAGTTTATCAATGATCGTATTCTTGATGATGATTTCAAACAAAAATTTCTAAAATATATCAATACAGTAGAGGATGGATATTTTTCCGGCTCTCTTAATGCCGACCAAGCCAAAGAGAAGATTGATCAGCTTGAATTATAGCTCTTGCTTTGCGCTTTGCCTGATCTTTGCTCTCCATTCGGCTAGATTCTTTTCAAATCCAATCCCTGCATCTTCATACAACAAAAGAGGCTTTTCCAGATAAGACTGTTCCGCCCATCCCCCAAAATCATGAGGACAGAGATAGTTCTTTGCATGGGTCTTGATATGTGCCGGCACAGGGTATATCACCCCTTCGGCAATAAGCTTTTGAGCCTTATTGATTGCCAAATAAACGCTGTTTGACTTAGGAGATGATGCGAGGTAGATCACCAATTGCGCAAGTGGAATGCGTGCTTCCGGATAGCCGATATGCTTTACAACCGTCAAAGCAGAACCGGCAAGATTGATGGCATTTGGGTTGGCATTGCCGATATCTTCGCTGGCAAGTATAGCCAATCGCCTTGCGATGAACTCTGCCGGTTCGCCTCCGCTGATGAGTCGTGCCAGATAATAAAGTCCGGCATCCACATCGCTTCCTCGGATACTTTTGATCATGGCAGAAGTAAGCTCATAGTGGCTCTCGTCTTCGCTGCTTCCCGCCGACATTGCGTAAGGTCGTATCTTTTTGAGCGTTTCAAGCCGCAGAGGATCTTCTATCCTGTGGGCGCTCTCAAGCAGATTGAGCATTGCTCTTGCATCTCCATTGCTTGAGGCGACAAGAAAATCTTTGACATCTTTTTGGGTACTGATCTCCTCTGATCTCAAGACAAAATCCAAAAATTCTCCCATTGACTGTTCGTTGATATATTCAAATTCAAAAAGGTGTGAGCGGGAGCGTATGGCTGCCGTCAACACATAGTATGGATTTTCCGTCGAAGCACCGATAATCAATGCGGAAAAATTTTCCATATAAGGCAGAAGCACCTCTTGTTGAATTTTGCTCAAGCGATGCACTTCGTCGATAAAAATTAGAGGTTTTTGAAGGGCATTGGCATACTCTTTGAATATTTTCCTAAGTTCTTCAACTTTCAGTGTGGTCGCATTCATTTCATAGTAAGGTCTGCCAAGCATATCGGCTATGATCCTTGCCATTGTCGTCTTGCCCGAACCTGGAGGTCCATAACAAAAGATATGGGGCAATGCGTCAGATTCAATCAATTGGCGCAAGGGGGCATTTTTGGAGACCAAATGCTTCTGTCCCGCCATCTCATCAAGTGTTCTTGGGCGATATTTGAGTGCTAGATTCACTGACAAAACTCCCCCTATTTTTGTTGTGGTTTTTTAGGGCGTTGGGGTACGCCGCTTTCCTTCTTGGCAGAAACTATCCCCTCAATAGGTTTTTTAGAGATGCTTTTTAGAAACTTGTGCAGATCATCATACTCTCTACGACTAAAAAAGCGTGTTTTGTTGGTCGGGAGGTTGTTGAGCTCTATATCACCGTATGCCACTCGCTTGAGATCAACTACCTGTGCGTCAAAATGAGCGAAGAAGCGTCTGAGTTCTCTGTTTTTTCCTTCAGAGATAGTCACGCGAAGCTTGGTATAATGCGGTCCCTCGGCGCGCAATTCAAAGCCCTCGAAAGGGGCAAACTCCATAGAGGTGATCTTGCTTTTACTATGCGCTCCTGCACGCGCATCGTCAAGTATCAGCCCTTCTTGCATGGCTGTCACCATCTCTTGTGTCAATGGCTTGTCAATCTTGATATTATAGGTGCGCGGCAATGCGCTTTGCATCAATGCCTCTGCCACACTTGGAGAATCTGTCAACAAAAGCAACCCTTCAGATGCATAATCCAGCCTTCCTACCGAAGTAAAATGCCTAAATTTACCGGGAAGTTTATGATAGATGGTAGTTCTTTCCCGGTCATCTTTTTTGGTGACAAGCACCCCTTTTGGTTTGTTGTAAACTATCACTGTCAACTCTGTTTTTGGCTTTATAGGTCTGCCCTTGACAGTCACCTGATCGTCAGATTCCACCATATAGCCAAACTCTTTAACTACTTTTTTGTTGACAGTTACTTCACCGGCTTCGATAAGGCTGTCTGAGTCCCTGCGAGAATATTTGCTGTTGTGGGAGATATATTTGTTAAGTCTCATGCTTTTTCCTTGCCTATTTGCTTTTGATGCCGGCGTCCACCAGATCATGAATATGCAGTACTCCGATGATTTTTTTTGCTGCATCGGTGATGATAAGCAGTTGTATGCGATTTTCCTCGATGATCTCAAGAGCCTCGCTTGCCAAAAGCTCTGTATTGCTATAGCTCTTTGGATGAAGCGTGGCATATTTGAGTACGACATCATCTAGATCAAAATCACTTCTCATCAAAGCGCGCCTCAAGTCGCCATCGCTTAAAATAGCGGTCAATTTACTATCGCTATCCACGATAAGCACAGTGCCGAGCTTGCCCTCGCTCATAACGACAATAGCATCCTTGAGCGACTTGTACTGATCGATGATAGGCAGATGTTCGGTGTGCATCAGGTCTTTGATCTTGACAAAAAGCCTTCTTCCTAGTGCACCACCGGGATGAAAAGAGGCAAAATCCTCCTCTTTGAACCCTCGTTTTTGCATCATTGCTACCGCCAAAGCATCTCCCATCGCCATGGTGAGTGTCGTGGAACTTGTCGGAGCAGCGCCTAAAGGGCAAGCCTCTTTTTCGATAGCGATCGAAAGCGCAACATCCGCATATCGCCCTAAAGAAGAGTCGGTATCAGCAGTCATTCCGATCAATGGAATCTCAAACCGTTTGATATGAGGCAGTATTTTGACCAACTCTTCGCTCTCTCCGCTGTAGCTGATCGCCAGCAGGGTATCTCCTTGCCCGATCATGCCCAGATCACCGTGCAATGCCTCGGTCGGATGCAAAAAAAAGCTTGAAGTGCCGGTGCTGGCAAAAGTCGCCGCCATCTTGGCGCCCACCAAGCCGGATTTTCCTACACCTGTGATGATTAGCTTGCCTGTAGTCTTCTCTATGATATCAATCGCATCGAGGAAACTCTGATCGATACGCTTGGAGGCTTTCAAAAGAGTATCTGCTTCGATCTGAAGCGTCTCTCTGCCCACAGATATTAGATCCATCGCGATTACCTCTTTTATTAAGATTATAGGCGCTCTTTAAACATAAAAGAGCGTAGGAATGATGATCGGATGGAGCTTCTTGGTGCGCAAGATATGTTTTCTCACTAAAAGGCGGATCTCATTCTCTGCGATTTGAGATGTCAAAACCTGATCCGGCTTGGCATTGAGAAGGAATGTTTCGATCAGTTGAGTGATCTCGTCCGCAAAGCGTTTGTCTTGCTTGTCAGGAACGATACCGTGCGATGTTACGATCGGCTTGCTCGCCATTTTGTGAGTCTGCTCAGAGATCTGGACGACCAGATTGATGATGCCGTCTGATGCCAGTTTTTGTCTATCTACGACCACCTCATCGTGAATCTCTATATTATTTTGATTGTCAACAAAAGTTTTTCCGGTCTTGACCGTCTTGACTTTTTTGAGATATTTTGAGGTGATTTCTACCTGATCTCCATCGCTCATCAAAAGTATATTTCGTTCGCTTACTCCACAATTTACCGCTGTCTTGGCATGTTGTGCGATGTGGTTGTATTCGCCGTGTACCGGAAGGAAAAACTTTGGCTGCACAAGCCTCAACATCAGTTTTTGCTCCTCTTGCGCCGCGTGCCCTGAGACATGGATGTCAGAAAAGTCTTGATAGCGTACCGTTGCGCCTGTTTTGACGATATGGTTCATCAGGCTTGACACCGATGATTCGTTGCCCGGAATCGCTTTGGATGAGATGATGATAGTATCTGTCGGTTTGAGCTTGATATGCCTATGCTCATTTGTCGCCATCCTAAAGAGCGCCGCCATGCTCTCGCCCTGAGAACCTGTTGTCACGATCAATACCTCATGATCGGCAAATTTGTTTACCTCATGCGCCTCAATGAAGTATTTATCAGGGATATCAACATACCCCAATGCTCTTGTAATCTCCACATTTCGCTCCATCGAACGGCCGATCACGCATATTTTGCGATTGTATTTGATGGCCTTCTCCATCGCTTGATAGATACGGTGCATATTGGACGAGAAGGTTGACATCAACAGTCTCCCTTTAGCCAGCATATAGAGCGTATCGAAGGTATTGCCGACCACTGCTTCGCTTTTGGTGAAACCGGGATTGTGAGAATTGGTACTATCGCTGAAAAGACACAGTACTCCTTTGGCTCCGTAGTAGGCAAACCGCTGGAGATCGGCAGTATAGCCATCGATGGGAGTATGATCTATCTTGAAGTCAGCCGTATGGATCAAAACCCCCGCAGGGGTCTCAATCGCCAAAGAGCACGAATCGATGATAGAATGTGTCATATGCATCCACTCAAATTTCATATCTCCGATCTCGTACTGTTTGCGCTTGGTGATAAACCGGAAATACTGCATATCGTTTTTTAAACCGTGTTCATTAAGTTTGTTTTCGATCATCGCCAAGGTCAACGGCGTGCCGTATATCGGAAATTTCAACTCTTTGAAGAGATAAGGCACCGCTCCTATGTGGTCATCATGGGCATGGGTGATGACGATACCTTTGATCTTCTCTTTAATTGTATGCAGGTAGCTAAAATCTGGAATCAATATATCCACCCCGTGCATACTTTCATCAGGAAAGCTCATACCCACATCGATGATCACGGCCGTTGTCTCTGTCTCCAGTACTGCGATATTTCCGCCGATCTCGCCCAATCCTCCCAATGGAGTGAAACGAACTCTTTCTCTGTTGTTGATGTCTATCTGCTTCCATGGATTCATGCGCGCCTCTTGGACTTGCTTGTTCTCCATGATAGATCGCTTCATCTCATCACTTACAGCAGTAGGAGCCTTCTCCTCTTTGTGCGGTTTTCCTCTGTTTTGAGCATCACTTCTATTAGGGTTGCTTGGGTTATGGTTCAGTTTTTTTTGGTTTGGATTGTGGTGGTGTCTGCTATTTTGACTACCGCCCTGTCTGCTCTCAGGAGTCGCCCCTTCTTGTCCTTTCGGCCGCTCGCCTCTGCTGTTGTGTCTGTGTTGAGGATTGGGCTTTCGGCTGGGATCTCGTTCCTGGGGGGTGGTGGCTGTCCCTTGGCTGCTGTGCGTCCGATGAGGATTTGGTCTTCTATTGGGATTTGGAGGCCTTGGGGTGCTGTTTTGACTATTTTCTGTATTATTTTGGTTGTCGTCCATCTAAAGTATCCTTTTTTAGTTCATTATATAAGTGATGATAGGCAGAGGTCTCAGTTTCATGAGGTCGCAGGCTCGGATCAAATCCAAGCCTTAAAAAAAGATGTTCGATCTTCTCTTTTCCAAAAACAGCGGCAAGATTGCTTAGCAGCTTCTTGCGCGGCTGGCGAAAGGCGATCCGTAGCAACATTTCAAAATTTTCATCATCTTTTGTCTCTTCTTTTTCGATCAAAAGCAATGCCGAAGTTACCTTCGGGGGAGGCACAAATGCTTCAGGCCCTACTTCAAAACAGAGTTGCGCTTTTCCCGCACTCTGAGCCAAAACAGAAAGAGCCGAAAACTCCTTCTGTCCAGCCAGTGCTGCAAACTTCACCGCAACCTCTTTTTGAACCATGACTAATATCGACCGGCATTGTGGATCTTTTAGTGCTTTTAAGATGATTTTTGTCGCTATATAATAGGGCAGATTGGCAACCAGATGATATGGCTCATCTAGTAGATTTTTATGCTCCCAATGCTCAAGCACATCCCCGCATTTCAGCTCAAATCCCTCCGTCACAAGGGGTTCTTCAAAAGTGCTTTTTAGATGCTCGCATAATCTTTTATCAACTTCAAACGCTGTGACATTTCTCACTCTCACGAGTTCTTTGGTTAAATCACCTAAGCCAGGCCCGATCTCAGCTACTCTTAGATTAGTATCGGGCATCGCTTGGATGATTTGATGTATATAAATATCGCTTTTCAAAAAATTTTGGCCAAATCTCTTATCTGCGAACTTGACCAAATCACTGTTTATCATACTCTAATTCACCTTAAAAAACGGGTCTCTATCCACATTCATCCTATATTTTGATTAATTTCTGTATAATAATATCATAATATAACCTACAATCATGGAACTCTATGGATTATTTTGCAAAGCGTATCATACCTTGTCTTGATGTCAACCACGGCAGAGTCGTCAAGGGCATCAATTTTGTCGGACTTCGTGATGCCGGTGATCCCGTGGAAGTGGCGAAACGATACAACGAAGAGGGTGCTGACGAAATCACCTTTTTAGATATCGGAGCGAGCCATGAAGAGAGGGGAACGATCGTAGATGTGGTCAAAAAGGTTGCCCAAGAGGTCTTTATCCCGCTTACTGTCGGCGGGGGGATCCGAGAACTTGCGGATATCTACAGCCTGCTCAATGTGGGATGCGACAAGGTGAGTATCAACTCAGCCGCGATCAATCGTCCCGATCTTATCAACGAGGCAGCCAAGCGCTTTGGCTCTCAATGTATCGTTGTGGCTATAGATGCCAAGCGTGTTGCACAGGGCAAATGGCACATCTTTACGCACGGGGGACGCAACGACACCGGTATTGATGCTATAGAGTGGGCAAAAGAGGCTTACGAGAGGGGCGCAGGGGAGCTTCTAGTCACCTCCATGGATGCGGACGGCACCAAAGCCGGTTTTGACAACGAGCTCAACCGCACCATCAACGAAGTTGTCAATATCCCCATCATAGCTAGCGGTGGAGCAGGTACCATGGAACACATCAAAGAAGCTTTTACTGTAGGTCATGCCGATGCGGCGCTGGCAGCTTCTATTTTTCACTTTAGAGAGATCGATATCTTGGAGCTCAAGCGCTATCTCCATCACGAACATGTCCCCGTCAGGCTATGAAATGATCGTATGCGCAGGCGATAACGAGCAGTTTGATTTTGCTGTTCCCGTAGGGATTGGGATGGTAAGCTCTGCTATCAATCTCACACGGCTTTGCCTTTTGAGTCCACCTGAATTTATACTTTTCGTCGGCACGGCAGGGAGCTACGGCAATAGGCAGATTTTCGACATAGTCGAGTCACGGACTGCAGCAAATATAGAAAATAGTTTCTTTACACATGGCAACTACTCTCCTGTTGACAATATTATCTCCTCTGCCGATGATGTTTCACGTGAAACAATAGTCAATTCAAGTAACTATATTACCGTTGATTATGAAGTATCAAAAGAGTATCTCAATCACAATATCGAGCTGGAGAATATGGAATTTTTTGCCGTGATGAAGGTAGCCCAAGAGCTTGGCATTCCTGCAGGAGGTCTCTTTGTAGTTACCAACTATTGCGACAAAGATGCACATCAGACATTTTTGGACAACCACCGCGAGGCGATGAAAAGAGTGAATGAATATCTCAAAAACAAAAACGGAGCTTGGTATTGAACAATGAATAAAAAAATCCTGCAAGACTATACCGGCGAAGAGCTTTCAAAGATCATTACTCCTGCCTTTCGTGTCAAGCAGATCAAAAGCTGGGTCTATCATCATCATGCCTTGAGCTTTGATGAGATGCAAAATCTCCCCAAAGAGATGAGAGTCAAGCTCGCAGATGAATTTACGCTCACACCGCTCAAGACTCTAATGATGCAAGAGAGCAAAGACGGCAGCCGTAAATATCTTTTTGAGCTCAATGACGGTCATACGATTGAGGCGGTACTTCTGATGATGCGGGATGAGCAGTACCATGAGGACGGTGGGCTCAAGCATCAAAAGCGCTACACTGTCTGTATCTCATCGCAGGTAGGCTGCAAAGTAGGCTGCGCCTTCTGTCTCACTGCAAAAGGCGGTTTTGTGCGAAATCTTACTGCAGGCGAAATTGTCTCACAGCTTACTATGATCAAAAAAGACAATGCAATTGACGCAAACCGCCGTGTCAATATCGTTTATATGGGGATGGGGGAACCGCTTGACAATCTTGACAATGTTACCAAAGCGATCAAGATATTTGCTGATCCTGACGGCTTGAGTATCTCGCCAAACAGACAGACAGTCTCCACGAGCGGACTGAGCAGCAAGATAGAAAAACTCGGCCTTATGGATCTTGGCATCAATCTTGCCATCTCTTTGCATGCGGTCGATGATGAGCTTAGAGAGCGATTGATGCCTATAAATAAAGCTTACAATATCGAATCTATCATCAAAGCTGTCAAAAACTTCCCTATCAATGCCCGCAAAAGAGTGATGTTCGAGTATCTGGTCATCAAAAATATCAATGACGATATTTCGGCCGCCAAAAAGCTTCTCAAACTCCTTGACGGCATCAAAGCCAAGGTCAATCTCATCTACTTCAACCCATACGGCGGGACAGAGTTCAAGCGCCCGGAATCACAAGATATAATCAGGTTTCAGGAATATTTAACCCAAAGAGGGCTACTATGCACAATCAGAGAATCAAAGGGTATCGACATCAGCGCTGCGTGCGGTCAGCTCAGAGAACAAGAAGTTTCAAACAAGGATTCAAATCATGCCAAGCTTAGATGAATTCCTTTTTCTTTTTCTAGCCGTCGTAGTCATCATAGGCGTTGGGTGGTTTATCTATGACGCAAGAAGCGATGAGGAAAAATAGATAGTTGGATTATAAGGATGAGATGGTTTTGTCATTGCGATGAGCATATCTGAAATGCACCGATTTAATCAAATAATGTTAACTGAACTGCCTTGAAAGCAGTAATATTTAGAAAAGTTTTCACAGAAATAGTGCGTCGTGACTTGAGAGGAAGACGATTTTTCTTGAGTACCTTTCTTTATAAAAAGAGTCGGATTCCGGATCAAGTGCGGGAATCCATACTAAACATTAGTAAATCTGGCTTTGATTATTACTTCCGAAAGTTAAATCTCCGCTCCTCTTTCGGACAAATCAGCTTTTTTACTTCCCTAAAATCTACTTTGCTTTGCAGACAGTAGTCTGATCCATAGTGAAACTTTAGGCTATGCGCATGCAACAAAAGCCTTGTTGCACCAGTCTCCTCGAGCCTGTCCCTTGTCGAAATACTATCTTCCAGGTATTTTGTGGTCATATCAAAACTTGTACCGTAGATCGGATCACCTAAGATAGGATGTTTCACGTGAAACAAATGCACCCTTATCTGATGGGTACGCCCTGTGTGCGGATAGCATGCCAAAAGTGTCGTATCGAGACCCTGGTCATACTCAAGAGGTTCGAAAGTCGTGCGTGACTTTTTGCCATTTTCATGAACATGCACTTTGTGTTTGTCTGCGCTGTAGTCCTCGCGCACCCGCAGAGGAAGATCTACCTCAAAGCCTTTTTCGACTCTGCCGTCCACCCATGCCAGATAAGATTTTTGGATCACTCCTCTTTCAAATGAATTTTTCAAAAATTTCTCCGCTATTTTGTGTCTGCTTGCCATCAGCAATCCAGATGTCTCCTTGTCTATCCGATGTACTGCATTGGCATGGGTTCCGGAGTGATGGCGGATCTCATCAAGCATAGAGTAAGGAGTCTCCATGGTTTTGGGATGGACAAGTATACCGCTTGATTTCTCAAAAACCATAAAATCTTTATTGATAAAAAGTGGCATTTCGCCTCTGCTTTTTGGTTCGAAATAGACCATTTCGATCTCTCCGTAGATCTTCGCTGATTTATCCGTCATTGATTCACCGCCGATCAAAATCCTACCTCTATCGATATGGCGCTGTGCCTCGCTTTGGGTTAGACCGAGCATATTCATAACGAAACGAAACGCAAGTATCTCTTCAGAGACATTAAAGCTCTTTTTCACAAATGGCACATTTCACCTTCACCTAACTGCAATTTTGTTAGAATAATACTCTAATTTTCAAGATACAAGGCGCAGCAAAATGGTTGAGAGATATTCCAGAAAAGAGATGAGCGACAAATGGACGATGCAAGCCAAATACCAGGCATGGCTTGATGTAGAAAAAGCAGCGGTCAAAGCTTGGAACAAGCTGGGTCTGATCCCGGATGAGGATTGCCGCAATATCATCGAAAAGGCGGGGTTTAGTGTCGAACGGATCGACGAGATCGAAGCGGTCACCCGTCATGATCTGATTGCATTTACGACAAGTGTATCGGAGACGCTTGGGAATGAAAGCCGATGGTTTCACTATGGGATGACCAGCAGCGATACTGTCGATACCGCCGTAGCGCTTCAGATGAGAGACAGCCTGAAATTGATCATTGAAGATGTCATTATGGTGATGGATTCGATCAAAAAGCGTGCCTATGAACACAAGATGACGCTCATGGTGGGTCGCAGCCACGGAATTCACGGCGAGCCGATCACATTTGGATTGGTCTTGGCTGTCTGGTATGACGAGATGGCAAGGCACTTGGAAAACTTAGAGCAAACCCTCAAAGTGATCTCCATAGGTCAGATCTCAGGCGCGATGGGCAATTTCGCACATGCACCGCTTGAACTCGAAGAACTGGCATGCGAAGAGCTGGGACTCCAGCCAGCGCCCGCAAGCAACCAAGTGATCCAGCGCGACCGCTATGCCAGACTTGCCTCAGCGCTTGCCCTGCTCGCCTCATCAATAGAAAAATTTGCCGTGCAGGTACGCCACTGGCAGCGCACTGAGGTCTATGAGTGCGAAGAGTACTTTGCTGCAGGACAAAAAGGAAGCTCTGCAATGCCGCACAAGCGCAATCCGATCCTTACAGAAAATATCACCGGTCTTGCACGCATCATCCGCGCATACGCCATCCCCGCGATGGAAAATGTCGCTCTTTGGCATGAGCGGGATATCTCACACAGTTCCACGGAACGATTTTGGCTCCCGGACTCCTTCATCACGAGCGACTTTATGCTTCACCGCTTCAACAATGTCATCGCCAACCTCACTGTTATGCCTAAAAATATGATGAAAAATCTCAATCTCACCGGTGGATTAGTCTTTTCTCAACGCGTACTTCTCGAACTGCCAAAAGCAGGGGTAAGCCGCGAAGATGCCTACCGGATCGTCCAACACAACGCGATGAAAGTCTGGGAAGAGATACAGCAGGGAAAATCCACCGTCAACGACAAAGGCGAGAGCTTATATCTCCAATACCTTTTATCAGATGCGGAGCTTAGAGCCAAGCTCACCGAACAGCAGATACGAGAATGTTTTGATTTTGATTATTATACCAAAAATGTCGATGCGATCTTCAAAAGAGTTTTTGAGAAATCGCGGCAGCCATAAATCCGGCTTAATACAACCGAAGTCCATAAATCTCATGATAGCTTTTGAGTGCGAAGCGATCTGTCATAGAAGCGATATAATCAGCGATCACCCGCCGTTCATTACGGATACCAAAGAGCTCTTTTTGATATAAGGGCAATAGATCATGCTCTTCGCCAAAGGCACGATAGAGCCCTTCGATACATTTCTTTCCTGCATACATTTTTTCTACGATTTTTTGATGGTGATAGAGTTTTTGGCGCAGGGTCTTTTTGAGCTTCTTGAGTTCTGTTGCCGTATGCAGACTAAATCCGACGGGAAGCTTCACGACGGCATCTATGGTCGCGCACGAGGGTGCATCCATACGATAAGATTTGATAGTTTCTTGGGAGTTTTGTATAAAATCTTCCACCAAAAACTTGATCATGCCTGCAACAAAGCGGTGTCTGTAGAGTTTCTCGCCTCTGCTGACTCCCTCTTGAAGCACGACAGCATCAACTTCTCTTACCAGCTCATTTTCCAAAAGATCCTCAAAACTGATCAATCCGTACTTCACCCCGTCATCGATATCGTGACTCGTATAGGCGATCTCGTCCGCATGATCGACCACCATTGCCTCCAAGGAGGGGTGTCTGTCAAGTCTAAATCTCTCGTCTATCCCTGCCAAATGACTTTTTTGGTAAGGAAACGAATGTTTCAAAACCCCTTCGAGTGTCGCAAAAGTGAGGTTAAGCCCCTCAAAGCCTTTGTATCGCCTCTCAAGTCTGGTCAGGACACGGAAGGACTGGAAGTTGTGCTCAAAGCCGTTTGCGCTGCCGTCTTCTTTCATCAGCGCATCCAGCGCATCCCCTCCGATATGCCCAAAGGGGGTATGCCCCAGATCATGCGCAAGCGCAATCACCTCCGAGAGCGTCTCTTGAAGTCCCAGTGATCTTGCAAGCGTCCGTGCTACCTGGCTGACCTCCAGAGAATGGGTCAGGCGCGTGCGGAAGTAGTCTCCCTCGTGATTGAGGAAAACCTGTGTTTTGTACTCCAGCCTTCTGAAAGAGGCGCAATGCAGCACTCTGTCTCTGTCTCTGGCAAACGGTTCTCTGAAATCCTCTTCAAACCCAAAAAATCTCTCTGTCGCTTTCATGCTGAAATTTCCTCATATATAATAAAGGGCACCTCTAATAACCCTACACCCTCGTATAGGGTTATTAGAGGTGCCCTAAAAGCATTGTAGCGAGATTTTTATTGAAATCCTGTTTTACACTCAAGTTAGTTTTTGTTATAATCATTTCAAATAGCGCAGAAGGATCATTTCGTGGAAATTAATTTATTGCACTTCACTCCTTTGGAGGTCTGTGCCCATGCCATCCGCACCTGCTGGCAGAGTTTTGACAAAAGCGATGAAGGCGGAGAGAAGGACAAAGCGCTCATTGACCGTGTGGGCAACAAATTCAAACACGCCTCCACGATGGAGCATCTCGTCTATACATTTTATATTCGAGGTATCAGCCGCGCACTGCTCCAAGAGCTGGCACGCCACCGCATGGCAAGTCCAAGCGTCAAAAGCACCCGCTACACACTCAAAGAGCTCAAAGAGGAAGCGCCATACAGGGAAGATGATTTTGAGGGCGCCGGCAGGTTCATCGTACTTACCGGCAACGAAGCTGTTGATGTCGCCTCG
>DYNJ01000043.1 GCA_020721085.1 Sulfurovum sp.
CATGTGTTCCTCCTACAATTCCAATTTGTCCTTTGTCCACCATTTCTTTTAGAAACTATTTTGATTAAACTATTGTCCGAATAATGAGATTGTAATATTTCTAAAGAATTATCAGTTGAGCCATCATCTATTATAATAATTTCAATATTTTTATAGCTCTGTTCTAATACAGAATTTATACACTCAATTAAAAATTTGCCATAATTATAATTATTTATAGCTATTGTCGCCTTCACTGAAATATCCTTTTGATTTTCAAAGTATTATGAATCAAAATATTTTGACTTCTTAGATCAGCAAAAGAAAAATTAATTACATACGCTGAAATTGCCTGAGCCAATATTGTTCCATAAGCTGCACCACTTATTCCATATTTTGGAATAAAAATATAATTAAAGACAACATTACCAAAAGCACTTATGAAGGCACCATAAAAATGATACTTGGTTAAATTCTCGGTTGTTTGCCACTTGCCTTTAACAATGGCTATTCCGACAAAAATTCCAGCCCAAATATGTATCATCAAAACACTTCCAGCTTGAGAGTATTGCTCTCCATAGAGCAAATTTACCACCCAATCAGAGAGAAATGTCATAGGAAGTGCGATAGCGATAGCCATCCAGACCATAAGGTCGTAAAGCTTTTGCAGTCTGGCATAGTAGAGTTCTTCGCTTTGCTTCTTGGCATTGATGATAGCAGGGAAAACGGAAGAGGCAATCACCATCGGGATAAAATACCACAGCTCGCTTATCCGCACCGCAGCGGCATACTGTCCTACCGCCTCGCTATCCATCATCTCCATGATCATCACTTGGTCGATTTTCATGTAGATAGAGATGACTATTCCGCTCAATATCAGTGGCCAACTGTCTCGCAACAAAACTACTGCGGTAGATTTGTTGAATGTTAAATTTTGAATCATAGTTTTAGAGCTGGATTCCCGATCGAGTCGGGAATGACGATTGTTGAGAATATAAAAATACACAAACCCACAAGCAAGCACAAAACTATCAAAAAGGATAGTCCATGCAAAAGCTTCAAGTGATGCTTCATTTAGTATAAGAGTTATTTTGACAATAGATGAAAGCAAAAGACTAAAGACATTTGCATAGACGATATATTTACTCATCACTTGACTTTGGAAGTACATATCTACTACATTGAAGCTTTGAAATATCGTAGCTGATGCTATGATAAATATAAGTATATTGGTATAGTGGTCATTGGAAGTAAATTGGATAGCTATCGCTAAAATAACTAGCACTCCAAAAGCCCCGATGAGCTTCAGCCAAAAAGTAGTGCCTATCAGCTCATCTCTCCTACTCTCATCTTTGACCAGTTCTCGTACCACGATACCATCCAGCCCAAGAGTCGCTATAGCAGCAAATAGCCCTACAAAACTCTGAGCATAACTCAAAAGTCCAAACTGCTCAGGACCGAGGTATCTTGCCACCCAAACCCCGACAAAAAGACTCACAATCATTCGCAGGATTTTTTCACCAAAAAGCCACGAGGTGTTTTTAAAATAGCGCATGAAACCTTCGTGCTTTTTGAGGGAGTGCAGTTTATTGATCACGCGGTTATTCCTATTAGTCATTGCCAGAACAAAACTCCTAGCTGCTCGCCAGCTTGATATCTGCACTAAAGCGTTTGACATTTCAGATAATCATAAACGCGTTTGGCTCTACACTGAGATGATAATTATTATACCATAAAACAACAGATGATATTACTATCTCATATGCCGAAGCTTCCAGACATACGGACATCATCCCTTCTTTTCGTTTACTATGCTATAATTGTCTATCAAATCGAGGGAAGTTATTATGAATAAACTACTTTTTTTATCTTTGTGTCTCTTTTTGGGCGCTGCAGAGGCGAAGATGGTCAATGCAATCGCTATAGTCGTAGAGGGCGAACCGATCACGACAGCTGAGATCAGTGCCGTCCAGACACAGATGCACATCTCCAAAGAAGAGGCGAAAACGATGCTGATCGACAATCGCCTGCAAAAGGCAGCGATGAAAGATATCGTAGTCACCGAAGATGAGGTGGACGAAAGAGTCGCTTTGATTGCCAAACAAAACAATATGTCTACTGAAAAGCTGCAAGGAGCGGTCAAACAGCAGGGTTTGACATGGAGCAAGTTTCGCGATCAGATCAAAACGGCTCTCAAAAAACAGAAGTTTTTCAAGACCAAGATCGCCAATACCATTATGGCTCCCAGCGACGACGAGCTCAGGCTTTTCTACCAAAACCATCCTGAATTGTTCAGTATGCCCTCGTCTATCACTATGACCGAATACAGCTCATCTTCACCGACCGCTATCCAAGCCTTTTTACAAAATCCGGCGCAATCCAAAGGGGTCAAAAGCCGTACGGTTACAATAAAAGGATCAGAGCTCACTCCGCAGCTTCACGCGATGATAGCCCAGACACAGGTAGGCGGTTTTACGCCTCCGTTTAACAACGGCAATGCATATGTGACATTTCTGGTCAAAGCCAAAGGCGCAAGCGCCCTCAAGCCGTTTGATCAGGCCAAAGAGAGCGTTACTGTGGAGTGGAAGAAGGATCAGCAAGACGATGCGATCAAGGATTATTTCGAAAAGATGAAAAGCAAAGCCTCCATTGAGATCATACGCCCCTGATTGCTCTAGAGCGCAAGTGTGGATCAGCCTAAGAATTTCCCTTTATCCTTGAGGTCTCTTTCCATATTGATGATCTCATCGGCACCGCCGATTGCGACAAGAGGATCTGTAGCATAGCTGAGGGCAAGATCTCTATTGTCATAATCCACGCTGTTGAGGATTGTTTTGATAGCGTTGAGTCTCGCGGCAAATTTATCGTCACTTCGTATGACAGTCCATGGTGTGGTCTCTGTATGCGTCTGTTTGAGCATACGGTATTTCATCAGAGTAAACTCATCCCACTTCTCTTGCATCTGCACATCGATCTCACTTAGCTTCCACTGCTTGAGAGGATTGGTTTCGCGCTCACTGAAGCGATCATCCTGCACCTCCTTGGTGACAGAAAAATAGATTTTGACAAAATGAAAGCCATGACGGATCAGATCCTGCTCAAAGTGCGGTACACTCGTCATGAAAGTATCGTACTGCTTTTGGGTACAAAAATGGAAGATCGGCTCCACCATAGCCCGATTGTACCAGCTTCTGTCAAAGAGAACGATCTCTCCGCCCCTGGGGAATTGCTCTACATACCTCTGATAATACCATTGCGTCTGCTGTACATCCGAGGGTTTGCCCAATGCCACTACACGATAATGTTTCTCGTTCATGTATCTGGTGATACGGCGGATCGCTCCGCCCTTGCCGGCGGCATCGCGCCCTTCTACAAGAACGATCATCTTTTCGCCGACTCTTTCAAGGTGTGCTTGAAGTTTGATAAGTTCTACCTGAAATGGCCTGAGTGTTCTTTCTTCGAGATCATACAGATGCCTTCTGTATATCTGCTTTTGTATCTCAGTACTATCCTGAAACTCCTCTACGAATTTATCAAAGCTTATCATTTCCATATTTTCCTTTGCAGCTCAAGAGCATCCCGCTGCTTTTATAGTGTCATTCCGCCGATTCTGGCAAATTTAAGTCTTGCGGAGATCTCTTCGAGACGATCTGTGACTTTGAGGTTTTTGCGGATATATTTCAAAAGATTGAAATGCTCCTCTTTGAGCAGATGCTCTTTGTTCATCTTTTGGAGCATCTCTTTTTCTATCAATGCGTATATATCATCTGTCTTACTTGCCTCGACAGCGATCTTGCTTGCATATTCCAGAAGTTTGTCTTTGTCTTCAATCTCCCTCGCCATTGCGATGGTATATTCAAGCGCTTTGATCGTACACCTGTTGATAGCCAATGAATCTACGATGATCTTTTTGGTCTCTTCATCTGCTTTTGGACTGCAAATCTCTACATTCTCCAGGTAGTTTTTAGAGTTATTGACAATACGCAGCAATGATGAAGTGATCTTTAAAAAGGCGATCATCTCTCTGAGGTCTTTGGCCTCAGGAGTATATCTGGCAAAAACGATGAGTATATCTGTATCTATTTTCTCAATCTTCTCGGTAAGCCCTTTGGTCGGGACAAAGGCCTGATCATAGCTTGCCTGGTCACAATTTTCCAATGCCATAAGCACAAGTTTTTGAGAAAGCATCAATGCGTTGAGTACATCTGCTGTCTCTTCTCGAACCTGGTCAAGTTTATCTGCATATTCATTTAACATAATTTTTCCTTACCCGAATCTTCCGGTGATATACTCTTCTGTCAATTTCTCTCGCGGGTTGACAAATATCTTCTCTGTCTTGTCAAATTCGATCAAATCACCTAAATACATAAAAGCGGTATAATCGCTCAAACGACTCGCCTGCTGCATATTGTGCGTCACGATGCAGACAGAAATATCTTTTTTGAGTTCGCTGATCAGCTCTTCGATAGCTCCGGTCGAGATCGGATCAAGTGCCGATGTCGGCTCGTCGAACAGCAGCACATCCGGCTTGACCGCCACGGCTCTGGCAATACAAAGCCTCTGCTGCTGTCCGCCGCTGAGTCCCATTGCGCTTTCGTTAAGTCTGTCTTTGACTTCATTCCAGATCGCGGCGCCCTTTAGGGCGGTTTCTACTTTGCCTGAGAGCTCATTTTTGTTTTTCATGCCTGACAGCCTCAGACCATATGCGACATTGTCAAATATACTCATAGGAAAAGGGGTGGGCTTTTGGAAGATCATCCCTACGCGCTGACGAAGAGCGATGAGGTCATTCTCTTTGTAAAGATCAAGGATATTCTCCATCACCCCTGTCTGTGCGTTCGCCAAAGTGATCAATCCTTCGTATTTATTGCCAGGATAGACATCGTGGATACGGTTCATCGCGCGCAGAAGCGTCGATTTGCCACAGCCGCTCGGTCCTATCAATGCCGTGATCTTGTTTTTCTCGACCGGCATATTGATACCCTTTAGAGAAGGGGCGGAAGCGCTTGGATATGTAAAATCAAAATCTTTTGCTTCCATCACATTGGTATTCATTAGTTTTTCCTTTTTCGAAAGATGTATCTCGTAGTCAAATTGATAGCCAAAACCATAAGTGTCAAGATCGCTGAACCTGCCCATGCGAGACTCTGGCTGGTCTCGTCAGGGAATGTTGCCAACTGATAGATACTGACAGTCAACGAAGGGAACTCTTCGTTCATTTTCATCGTAAAAAAGTCATTGTTGGAAGAGGTGAAGAGCAGTGGAGCTGTCTCTCCTACTACTCTGGCAAATGCGAGCAGCACACCGGTAATGAGCCCTATCATCGCCGCTTTGATGACTATATCTTTGATCACCTGCGCTTTGGACGCCCCCAAGGCGATACCTGCTTCACGCAGCTCTTGAGGCACCAAGGAGAGCATCGAATCTGTGGTGCTGACGACGATAGGCACCATCATGATCGAAAGAGCTATCGCGCCTGCCCAGCCATTGAAGCCTCCCATAGGCGCCACAAACAGACCATAGATAAAGACGCCGATGACCACCGAAGGCGCGGACATCATCACATCGCTGAGATTGCGGATAGTGTCTGAAAATTTTGAACCAAATCCGTACTCTCTCACATAGATCCCCGCCATCATTCCTATCGGCACACCGATCAAGGTAGCAAAACCAGCCATCACCAGCTGTCCGATGATGACATTGAGAAGTCCTTTTTCTACAAGAGCATGCGTGAAAAGCTGCCAGTTGATGCTCTCCAGTCCTCTAAAAGTAAGTGTGGCAAGTATCCAAAAAAGAAATGCCAACCCCAAAACAGCCGCCAATGTCGAAAGAACCATGATAAACTTATTGAGAAACAGTCTATGCATTTTGTTTCTCCTTCCCCATAAAGATTAATCTCACTTTTGTTATATAGCCTGAGATGCTTCGCGAAGATTCTCTGCTGGGCGGACTCAAAAAGACAAATTTGGCGATTGCGATCAGACCGAAGCTGATCACAAACAGGATCAATGCTAGATAAAACATCGCAGAAATCTCAAGCTCTCCCGCCTCGGCAAAGTTGTTTGCCAAAAGCACGGGTATGGATATCGTAGGATCTGTAAGGCTGCCCGGGATACGAAGCACACCTCCGATCAAAAATGCCACTGCCATCGTTTCTCCGAGCGCACGCCCCAAAGAGAGGATGATCGATCCGATGATGCCTTGCTTGGCATAAGGGAAAATGATATCTTTGATCACCTCGTACCGTGTCGAACCGATCGCATACGCAGACTCTTTGAGTACAGGTGGCGTTGTATTCATCGCATCTCTGGTGATCGCCGCCATAAAGGGAATGACCATGATCCCCAAGACGATACCTGCAGTCAGCAAAGAGTTGCCTTGACCGCCAAAAATGTTCTGCAGAACAGGACCGAAATAGTACAATCCCCACATACCGTAGATGATACTGGGGATCGCCGCCAGAAGCTCTACCGCTACTCCGACAGGCGCTTTAAGCTTTTCCGGCGCTATCTCTGTCAAAAATATAGCTATCCCCATAGCTATTGGGATAGCAAAAAGCATAGCAATGGCTGTAGAGAGGAAAGTTCCCAAGATAGGTATCCATCCTCCGAAAACTCCGCCGTCGCCCTCTTCGTCAGCTTCCCATTTTTCACCTGTGACAAAATCCCAAAAGCCAAATTGTACGATCGCATCTTGGGAATAATAATAGAGTGTTCCTACAATAGACATAAGCAGAAGAAGAACCATCCATGCTGCCATATAAGAGATGGGTTTAAATAGCTTGTTAAACATCCTGCGCCTTTATCTTATCATTTATTTGTAGAGCCAAATCTGCCAATACCACATAAATGGAGACAAAAAAACTCATATATTGTGTGCTTTTTTATCACCATAAATCCAAATGCAGAGAAATAGTTCCTCTGCATTTGGGTGACAACCGAAGAGGTTATTTCATCCCTTTTGACTGCCAGTATGCATTGATCTCTCTGACTGTTTCGTCCGGAAGCGGGACATAACCAAGATTTGCAGCGATTTGGTCGCCGTTGGCGAATGCCCACTCAAAGAACTTGGCAACTTCTTTGTTTTCTGCCGCTTTTTCGTTGGCAACCAGGATAAACGATGCCGCTACGATGGGATACGAAGTAGCGCCTTTCGGATAGGCGATCATCGCATAAAAGTCGTTTGACTTATCCCACTTCGCATATTTGGCCGCATCCTGGAAAGAGGCGACTGTCGGCTTGATCCATTTGCCCTCTTTGTTTTGTACGGTAGCAGCCGGGAGACCTGATTTGAGCTTGTACGAATACTCAATATAACCGATAGAGTATTTATTTTGCTGGATATTGGCGGTTACACCTTGGTTCCCTTTTCCGCCGACGATATTACCCTTCCACTCAGGCTTTTTGTTGGCACTAAAGATATTTCTGTCAAGTTTGTTCAAATAGTAAGTAAAGTTGAAAGTCGTACCTGAGCTGTCTGCTCTGACTGAGACAATGATAGGCTGATGGGGGAGAGCTACGCCTGCATTGTCGGCTGTGATAACAGCGTCATCCCAGAATTTTGCTTCACCTGAAAAGATCGCCGCGATAGCTTTTTCGCTGAGTTTCAATTGATTGTCAGCAACACCTGGGATATTGTAAGCAAGTACGATACTTCCGACAATGGCAGGGAACATTGACAATTTGCCCTCGCTGAGTTTATCAGCTTTAAGCGGCTCATCGCTTCCGCCGAAATCAACCAATTGCTTATTGATCGACTTGATACCGTCCCCTGAACCTGTACCTGTGTATGTTACTTTATTGCCGGTGGCTTTAAAATATGCCTGTGACCAATCTACATAAACCGGTGCAGGGAACGAAGCTCCTCTTCCTGTGATGTTGCTTGCATTTGAAGCTGTTATCGCCACACCTGCAAGCAAAATGCTTACCGCAATTTTTCTCAATGTCATCTGAATATCCTTCATTTTGGTTTTTACCACTGTTGGGTTGCGAGATAATAGCCAAAGACGGAAACAATTTGGCAACAACTGCATATCCGATCACCCTTTAAATCATCTTGTATCCAACCCCCCAGACAGGTAAAAAATAGTTTTTTGTGCCATCTGGGTCTATCTTTTTTTTGAGTCTGCTGATAGCAACATTGATCGTTTTGTCGTGAAAATCGATACTCTCGTCCTTCCAGACCTCATCACGGAGAAAATCTCTCTCAAGAGCAACATTTGGTTTAGAGACAAAGGTCTGCAACAGTTTAAATTCCAGATTGGTCAGGTCAATGGGCTCCTTATCGACCCATGCTTCTCTTTTGGCAAGATCGAGCTTGATATCTCTAAATCGTATTTTCTGAACCATGCCGACTCCCGAGCGCGCCAGAAGCGCCTTGACTCTTACCATAAGCTCTTTATTGCTGAAGGGTTTGGTGACATAGTCATCCCCGCCGCACTCAAACCCCTCGACCAAATCCTTCTCTTTGTCTCTGGCTGTCAGAAATATCACTGGGATTGTATATCCTTTTTGGCGCATCTGAGAGACAAACTCACTCCCCTCCAGACCCGGCAGGTTGCGATCTACAATCATAAGTGCAGGTGACTCCTCTTCTAGGAACTGTTCTACATTTTTGGTCGAAAGAAATCCGGTAAACGCATACCCTTCCTTTTGGAGATGATACTCAAGAAGATTCAATATATCCTGATCATCTTCGATAGCAATGATCTCAATCCCGTCTTCCATAATTCCCCTTGCTGACTGCCGCAAATATATATCGTTACTATATTTTATCGTAGGATTGTTTTGAAACGGTTAAAGTTCCGGATATATTCTAAATTTGATATTGTGGGTCGGGCTCGTTGTTTAGACAAGCTGGTCAAGAATTTTCCATTCGCCCTCAACCGTCTCTACTATCACAGTACACGACTCCACCCAATCTCCGCAATTGAGATAAAGACACGAATCTATGGTTTTGATCTGGGCTTTATGGATGTGTCCGCAGATAATGCCGTCATACTCTTTGCGCAAGGCATGCTCCGACAAAATGCCCTCAAAATCATTGATAAAACTGAGTGATTTTTTGACATTGTCTTTAGCATATTTAGAGAGCGACCAATATCGCTGGATCCCTAATGTATTTCTGACGAAATTGATCACACCGTTGAGATGCAGCAAGACATCATATCCGTAATCGCCAAGTACGGCCAGCCATCTCTTGGTCATCGTAATCGAGTCAAAAAAATCACCATGTGTCACATAGTAACGCCTATTGTCCAATCCAACATAATCAAATTCATTGCCGAAGTGAAGCCTGTCGCCCATCATCAGAGGAAGAAAGGGACGCAAAAACTCATCATGGTTGCCGGTAACATAATAGACATTGGTGCCCTTGCGCGCCTTTCTGAGGATCTTTTGGATCACATCGGAGTGAGACTGCGCCCATTTGATTTTGCGCTTGATCGCCCATCCGTCTATGATATCGCCTACTAGATAGAGGTTTGCAGATTCGTTGTCTCTAAGGAACTCAAGCAGAAGCTCTGCTTTGGAAAATTTGGTACCCAGATGAATATCAGAAATAAAAATAGACCTATAGTATGCCATCAGGCTCCGATATACCGTTTGCGCATAGCAGGTTTGAGGCGCTGCATATCTACTACGATGAAGCCGTCTATGCAGTCATTGAATTCACGGTCATATCCAAAATCCATGAACTCAACACCGCCGTCTTCGCAAATCTCTGTATATTGCTTGTAAAGTGTAGGGATCGCGTAGCCCATAAGCGCCAACTCCTCTTTGAGTACTCTCATATCGCTTCGATAATCTGTGCCCAAAAAGTATGACTGATAGCGTTTTTGGCTCTCTTGCGTCAATATATAGGGCTCTTTATGGCTCACGGAAGGGGTTTTTGCACCAAAGTAGTGATTATAAAAGAAGATCATCATCTCTTTCGCCTCTTTGCTGAAGGTATCGCTTAGACTTACCGGACCGAAAAGATAACGGACTTCAGGATGGATACGCACATACGCCCCCACGCCTTGCCAGAGATAGTCCAGCGCCCTGCTGTTCCAATATTTGGGCTGGACAAAACTTCGCCCAAGCTCGATGCCATGTGAAATATACTCTTCAAAGCCGGGATCAAAATCAAAAAGAGTCGAAGTATAAAGTCCTTGTATCCCTTCGCTTTTGACGATCTGCGCGCAAATACCGATACGATAGGCACCTGCGATCTCAAGAGACTCATCATCCCAGACTACCAGATGCTTGTAAGCGAAATCATAGCGGTCGATATCTCTTTTTTTACCACTTCCCTCTCCCACATGGCGAAATGATATCTCTCTTAGACGGCCAATCTCTCTGATCACCGAATTTTCCGTAGCTGAGGCGTAAAGGATGATCTTCTTGCCATCGCCGGTCATGCCGAGCTCTTCTCCGTTTTTGAGCTCTTTTTTGAGTTCGCTTCGCACCTCCGGCAATGCAATCTCATTGTATGTTTTAAAAAGCCCCTGTTTGCCTTTGGCAACACGATAAAAGTGTTTTCTCAAAAGCCGTACCGACTCTTTGATACTCAAAGTCGGAAGGTGATATGCCTCGTACGGGATCGTGTGTCCTATCTTGAAGCCGATCTTTTTACCTCGAAATTTGAACATCTCATTTGGAAGTGTCGCTGTTGCAAGCGACCTGTTCAGCATCGAAAGCAGATAGAAGTTTTTGGAATTTTTCGCATGGATATGGATAGGCAGTATAGATGCGTTCATCTTGGATGCGATCTTGTAAAATCCGCTCTTCCAGCGAGTATCCTTGATACCGCTGGGACGGGCGCGGCTCACCTCCCCCGAAGGAAAGATGATCACGGCCTGCTCTTTCGAGAGCGCTTCATAGATGCTCTTGAGGCTGGTTTTGTCCATGCGCTCTTGGATATTGTCCACAGGGATGAGCAAATCTTTTATATTATCGAAAGCATGCAAAAACGAGTTGGCAACGATCTTGATATCTTTGCGAATATCCTTGATCAGATGGATGAGCGCCATAGCGTCCAATGCTCCCAACGGATGGTTGGCAATGATCACAAGGCGGCCGTACGAGGGAATATGGTTGAGTTCATTTTTGTTGATGGCGATATCTATATCAAAATAGTCCAGTATCGCCTCCACAAAAGCGAAGTTCTCTTTATATCTGTTGTCATTGATAAATCTATTAACCTGATCTTCATGGAATATCCGCCTCAAAAGAGAAAATATCGGCTGCTTAAATATCTGCGGCATGGTATCAATTTTGGGATAGTGGTGGGTGATATAACTTTCAACGCTTAACTGCATTATGCCACCCGATATATTTCATTGAATTCATAGAGAAGCTTTTTGAGCACCTCTTCGACTTTCATTTCAGATGCAAATGCGGCTTCAACCAAATCCCACTCTTCGTAGATCATCTCAAGCGCCTCTTGCTCGTCTATGCGGTATATCTTTTGGAGATAGTTTCCAAGCTGAACTAATCTCTTCTGGGAAACCACAGAATACTCTTGCTCCATGTATGACTCCTCTGTTTTGATAGGCAATCATAATATAGAATGATTACATTTCAATAACAATTTTATATTTATAAGTCGGCATCAAGATATGTTTGGGAAAAAGCAGAGAGGAAGGAGTTTGTCCTCTCTGCTGGGTTTGGGATTGTACTTGGGAAAAGGTTTGCTTCTGTTTTACAAGATCGACTTACCCGCGCAAGAGATGCCCGGCGCGATGATACAGAATACATTATTGCTTCACCATCCAAATATCTAAATATTTTAGACTACCGCGGTTCTTGTGAACCTCACAGTGACGGTCATTGCGAATGAAGTGCGGCAATCCTTAATTCATAAGTTTTATGGGTGGAGCAATAAGGTTTTGGCTTACCACTTCACTTCGGTAGTGAGCATAAACACATTTTTTGACTCACCGTCGTCGGATCCGTCAGTATATTTGCCTTTTGAATCTGCGACAGTATATGTTTCGTCGATAAATTTACCTGAAGCGATAAAAGTGATATTTTTGCTATATTTGTATGCAAGAGCAGCAATGTATTTATCACCCTCTACGCTTGAACTCATAGCATTGCCGCCGACCGTAGTGTCATCCCAGCTGTAATTGTCATATCGTCCGATGATGGTCCAGTCTTCCATGGGTCTGATTTCAGCATTCACAGACAATAGATCATATTCGCGCAAACCGAAATTTTTACCGTCATTTTCTGTTATGTCTTGATTTTGAGCTTCATCTTCAGCAGTTACGAATTGAGCCGCTATCAAAAACAGCGGTTGGTTATATACGGCATGGAGGCCATAGAATGTACGGTCATATTGGCCTTTTAATGCACTTTTATTAATCTGATCCAAGTCAGCGCTGTCATCTTTGTGATTTTGGGATACCAAGCCAAAAAATGAAACATTGGCATAAGTATCAGTTGTGCGGTCATTTTTGCCTACTTTGGTGCCATCGCCCAGTATGTGACCGGTCAAACGCCATTCACCGGAGAGTTCGCTGCTGTAAGTTTGGTTTGCAGCTGCTTTGTCGGCATGGTAGCCTTCACCGTTAAACACGCCAAGCTCTGAAGAGAAAAATTCTGTTTTCGTTTTCAAGTTGATACCAAGGTCAGCTGAGTTGACGAGGTCAACACCGGATTCCGTCATGGTTCCTTTTTCTTCAACGGCAACTTTGTTGAATGAGCGGTAATGCCATGAGTTATGCTCTTCGTAGTCGATCCAAGGACGGTGAGCGATACCGATCTCTGCGCCTGTAGCAGGTATGAAATCAGCCACAGCGGCAGGGACGACATCGTCTAGGTAAAGGTATGCATATTTGAAAAATGCATTCGAATAACCGTTGCGGGTTTGCGTGACACTTCCGCTTATCTCTTCTCCGTCATCCTTAGTATCGCCGTCGCCATTGAGATCAACTGGTGTTTTGACCTTAACTACTTCATTGGCGCCAAGCTCTTTTGTCGCATCCAGTGTTACACGAAAATAATCTTTCTCGTTGAAAAATGCTTTGACCTGCACATAGTTTCGTCTCATCTCAAAACCTGTTGAATTATCTAGATATTTTGCTTGATCTCCGCCTTTTACAGACTCTGTAGTCTCAGGATCAGCCGATGTCAAACCGAAATAATGCACACCGCTGAATTCAAGTGTGGGTGACTTTGATTTTTTGATTTTCGCCTCTTTTTTGGCCTTCTCGAAGTTTTCCGCCTCTATATCCTCAAGTCTCTCAAGTCTCTCTTCCAGTGAAAGCTTATCGGTACTTGCATAGCCATAGCTTACGGTTAGTAGCGACGCTGCCGCCGCTGAAAGTAATATTTTGTTCATTCCTTGTCCTTTTGTATGTTTTGTGTGCCGAAACTATAGACAAAAACAGTTACAAAACGGTTACATGTAATACGGTTCTATGTAAATGATACTAAACAAAAAGTGGAAAAACTTCAAGAGAAGCTTTTAAAGGTGGCCGAAGAGGGAAGAATTGCGCAAACCGAACTAGAAAAGATCACGCCACAGATCCTAT
>DYNJ01000044.1 GCA_020721085.1 Sulfurovum sp.
TATATCACCGTCAACCAAGCATTGGAAGAGCAAATCATCCAAAAAACAAATTGGCACAATGTCTCCTCATCTATCACGCTTAAAGGAGCCTACGATACGATGGGGGTGGATCGCAAAGCGCTTTGCCTGAGCCGTGACAATGGGATTTTTGTCGATGCGGGATCGGCGATCACGGTGGATGTGATGCGTGACGGGGTATATATAGGAGGATTTATCCTGCCGGGGATCCAAGCCCAACTCCGCTCTTATGCGAGCATATCACCGGTTCTTGAAACGACGCTTGACGAGACAATCTGCTTGGACGCGCTCCCGTGCACAACAAAAGAGGGGATAAGCTATGGTATAATCGCGTCCATTAAAGCGGTGATAGCGATGCATCAAGAGAGTAAAATGATCTATTTTACCGGAGGAGACGGGGCGTTTCTCTCCTCTCTTTTTGAAGGCTCAGTGTTTGATGAAACACTGGTTTTTCAGGGGATGCGCAAAGCACTCGAGAAGTGCGAAAATTACCATAAACAAGGATAGAGATATGTTGACAATTGCCCTGCCGAAAGGCAGAATTGCCGAAGAGACACTGGAGATTTTTACAGAAATTTTTGGCGGAGAGTTCAAGTTTGAAAGCAGGAAGCTCATCTTGGAGATCGGCGAATTTCGATTTTTGAATGTACGCAATCAGGATGTACCTACTTATGTAGAGCACGGCGCGGCTGATTTGGGTGTCGTGGGACTTGATGTGATCAGCGAAAAAGAGCTTGACATCATCAACCTGCTTGATATGAATATGGGCAAATGCAAAGTTGTCGTGGGTATCAAAAATGAAGATGAGATAGACTGGAGCAGGCCTGATATCAAGGTAGCTACCAAGATGGTGAATGTCGCCAAAAACTATTTTGCACAAAAAGCGGTAGGCGTGAAGGTGATCAAACTCTACGGTTCTATCGAGCTGGCTCCATTGGTAGATCTGGCTGATGCTATCGTGGATATCGTCGAAACCGGCACTACTATGCGTGAAAACGGGCTAAAAGTCGCCGAGGTGATCATGGAGTCATCTGCACATCTCATCGCCAATAAAAACAGCTATTATGCCAAAAAAGAGGCGATACTCTCCTTGTATGAAAAGATCAATGCAGTTGTGCAAAGCCGTTTGGAGGTTATCGACGATTGATCCATCTGCCCAAAAAGCCTATGCGGGCAAAGTCTATATACCCATATTTTCCAAGCAGATACAATGCAGGTACGCCATACAATACAGATGATACAACGAACCGAATCACATAATCATGTCCGCTCATCCACACATACAGCGCCGCAGGCGGGGATGCCGCTATACTGATAGCCATGATCCTGCCCAGATCAGCGATAGGCAGCGTCTCGGCGATGCGGACATCAAATCCCTGAGAAATTTTACGCAGATTGAAAGGCACCGTCCAAAGATACAATGTCACCACCGTAGCGACAGCGGCGCCCAAATAGCCAAATGCCATGATAAATAATATACTAAGAACAGCATTGACTGCGAGATCAAAAATACTTCTAAAAAGTATAATTTTTGACATACCCAATGCCATCATTGCAGAGCCGTAAACAACTATCCGTATAGGAAGAACAAACAGATAGATATAAAATGGTACTACGCTTTGCAGATATTTCTCCGAATAAAGCGTCACGATAAACGGCTTGCCTGCTATCAGCAAAAATATCATCACGGGAAACAGTATAAGCGCGCTCTTGGAGGCTGCTTTTTTGAATAGTTCCAAGGCCCTTGGCTTGTCGCCTTCATGAATATATTTGACCATATCGACCAAAATCACAGAAGCTATGGAGCCTGTCACTACACCGATAAGCGGTATCTCTATGGCCCCATTGATATATTCGGCAAACTCTTCGGGAGTACACATCGCTGAGACTATGATTTTGTTGGTCTGAAGCATCAGTACGCCAAGCATTCCGGCTAGGCCGAGCGGAACCGAATACTTCAACATAGCCCGCATGCTTGTGAAATCCGGCTTGCTGAGTGTGCCCGGTATATATCTGAACATAAGCCATATAGTTATCGGCAAAAGTATCAAAGGATAGATTATCTGTACCAGCAATGGACCGCTATAGCTTTGTGTCATATAAACAGAGATTATGATGGAGGCTGCCAGGATGAAATTGGTTATGACATTATACAGCGTCAATTCATTGGTGCGGCTCTGCACTATCATCACAGCTCCAAGTATAGCAGCAGGCATTACATAGAGCGGATAGAGTACCATCCACCCCATCGTAGTGCGCAGTGTCTCATTCTCAAAACGGCCCGCTATGTATTCTGCGCCGCCCAAAAATAAAAACAGGCTAAATAGGGAAGCCATAGCCGTTATAAGCGTTAGGTTGTCTATGATCACGCCTTTTTTCCGTTCCTGCTCCATGGGGAGGAAATAATATACGGCGCTTGGAAGTCCCAGCAGAAGCAAAGGGGCTGCTAATTCATAGATCAAAAATGTCTGTTTCCATGTCGCATAATCATGTTTTGACAGAACCCTCGCAGCTACCATGCCCGCGACAATAAAAGCTATAGTATTGAAAGTATTGCCGAGAGAGAGCGCTAACACTTTTTTGGTTCGTGATGTTTCTGGCATGATCTATCCTCATCTTTTGATGTGTTTGCAAGCAATGCAACACCCAACTGCCCTGACCGGGCAGTTATTGCCAGCTTAATGTTTTGACATCACTCGTATTATCAATTTTTTACCCTCCATGGTGACCTTGCCATCATCTACCTAAGTTCCGAATCGCTTGTCAGATCGACAAACCATCGGATCTTTGCTACCGGCGACCAAAACGAGGCGGATACTATACTCAAAAACAATAATATTTGAGAACTGCGGTATATTGTAGCAAAAATTGATTTTTTATTGCAACTTGAATGATGCCATCAAAAATTAGCATTGTCAAAATATCTTGAAAAAAATGGGAGTTTTAAAGATTAATAATGAGTATAGAGATCCCCTCCGTCTCGGAAGGGAGAATTTTTGCGATCTTATAAAAGATTATTTGAGTATCTCAAATGGATTTTCGACCACATTTTTGCGATCCACGATATAAGGGATCAGAGCAGTGTGTCTTGCTCTTTTGATCGCGACTGTCACCATCTCTTGGTGATTTTTGCAGTTTCCTGTCAATCTTCTCGGCATGATCTTGAATCTTTCGCTGAGGCTCAACTTGAGCAGTGAAAGGTCTTTGTAGTCGATATGATCGATTTTTGCTTCGCAATATTTACAATATCTTTTTTTGAATTTTTTGTTATCCGCCATTGTTTACTCCTAAAACGGTATCTCGTCTTCATCAATATTGATGACTGGGATGTTCTCCGGCGCTTGTGCATTGTCGGTACGGTTTGGTTTTGGTGAGCTGTATTGTCCAGTGGTTGAGCTGCTGCCTGAAGCGGCATATCCGCCCTCTTCGCTGCGGCTCTCCCCTTTTGGGAGCATTTTCAGCTCTTCTACTGTGACAGAGTGTTTACTCTTTTTTGAACCATCCGCTGCCGTCCATTGCTCAAGCGTCAAGCGACCATCAACTAATACTCCGCTGCCCTTGCGTAAATATTGATTGGCAATCTCCGCAGTGCGCCCGAAAAAGACCAGATCGATGAACATCACCTCTTCTTTTTGTTCGCCTGTTTGAGATTTGAATTTTCTGCTGGTTGCGATACCTGTCTTGCCGATAGCGCTTCCGCCTTGGGTATATCTGATCTCAATATCTCTTGTGAGATTTCCTGCCAATATCACTTTGTTAAACATAAGGGTGCTCCTGAGTATTTATGCTTGTTCTGACTCGCCGATCTCGCTTGGTTCGCTTATCTGAGGCTGACTTTCGCTTGGCTCACTGACTTGGCTTGCCTGAGGCTGGCTTGATCTGTTTGTCAAAGCTACAAGCTTGTTAAATTGAACGATCTCTTTCGCCTTGCCGTATTTGACTGTCAAAAACTTGATAACATCTTCGTTGTTTCTGAGATTTCTCTCAAGTTCTGCGATAGTCGTGCCTTGTGCTTTGTAGTAGAGTACTGTATAGAATCCTCTATTGTTTTTCTCTACACTATAGGCAAGTTTTCTCATCCCCATTGTGTTGGTTGCGATGAGTTCGGCCTCTTCTTTTGCAAGAATACCCTTGACTTTTTCGACTTGGGAGTTGATCTCCTCTTCTGTGAGTGTAGGCTTGAGCACAAACAGAGTTTCATAATGTTGCATCATGACTGCCTTTCTTTTGGTTTAATAGCCCATTGCTTTTGGTTTCTTGTAAACCATCCAAACTTTGAGCAAGAATTTTGGAACATAGATTTTACTATAAAATTTCTTAAAGCCTATTTATCTTTTTGTTTTCCCATAGAGAATGGGCAAATGCTATCGCGATAAGCCCGATCCCGATTGTTCCTGTCACCAATTCACTGACATGCATTATGATCTTCATCAGCATGATAATAGCCAGTATCCCGATAGCATAATGTGCGCCGTGCTCGAGATATTGAAACCGAGAAAGGGTTTTGTGCTCTACAAAATAAAGCGTGATACTCCGCACAAACATCGCTCCCACGCCAAGTCCGATCATTATAATGAAGATATTGCTGCTCAGAGCAAAGGCTCCGATCACGCCGTCAAAGCTGAAACTCGCATCGAGTACCTCCAGATAGATAAATCCGGCAATTCCGCTTCTGACAGTTTCAGAAGAGAGAAAATGATCTATCATCCCAAGCAGAGAATGAAGCAATACCCCATACATAAAGGCAAGTACTACTCCGAAATCATGCGTGATATGTCCCAGAATGATTCCTGTCATGATCGCAATGATCAGTTCGATGTTTTTTACTGTGGAGACCTGTTCGACGAGCTTGGAGCCCTCGACAAATCTCAGCCATTTGACATCTCTCTCTTCAAAAAAGAAATCCAAAAATACCATCAGCAAAAATGCTCCGCCAAAGGCAAAAATGACCGCTTCCGCCCCTGTAAGCGCTTTTTCATAGACATCCGGCTGATGTATGGCTACTTGCAGTGTCTCCATGGCCCCCATGCCTGTCACGATCGAGACGATTGCCAAAGGAAATACAAGCCGCATGCCAAATACCGCAATAGGAATACCAAAAACAATAAATCTCTTCTGCCAGATCGGATCCATAGTTTCAAGCACTTTGGCATTGACTACGGCATTGTCAAAAGAGAGCGAGACCTCCAGAATGATCAACAAAAAGGTGATATAAATCGCAGCAAAACCCCCAAGAAAAAAGGCCGCAATAAGTCCAACACCCATAATGGCGAACGAGCTGATAAAATAGCGCAATAAATCCCTCCATAATGAATTTTTTATTGTACCAAAGAGACAATTAATCTTCAGGTATTCTAAGGGGTATTTTGAAAAAGTTACGATAAAATCAGACCGAAAGGCATGAATTCACAAGAAAGGAAAAAGAGAATGCCAAGCATTTTAGTTGTTGTTTTGACTGCTATTTTGATCGCAACTGTCTTAAATATACTGCTCAAGCGGGCAGGTGTGCCTACGATCATCGGCTATATTCTCTCAGGTCTTGTACTTGGCAGGCTATTTGTTTTTGATGGAATTTTTACACAAAAACTATCACACATCGCAGAGTTTGGAATCGTTTTTTTGATGTTCACCATAGGTCTTGAATTTTCCCTTCAGCATCTCAAGGCGATGAAAAAAGAGGTCTTTGTCTATGGCTTTTTGCAGGTTTTTGTAACCGGAAATATCTTTGGTGCGATCTTGCATGAGATTTTTGCGAGCGAGATCAAAAGCGCCATCATCATCGGTTTTGCCCTCTCGCTCTCATCGACAGCCATCATACTCAAGATGCTCAACACTACAGGCGATCTGCATCGCGGGTATGGTCAAATCGCATTAGGTATTTTACTGTTTCAAGATATCGCAGTTATCCCTATTTTGCTGACGATCTCTATCTTTGCAACAAAAAGCAGTTCTATCGAGATGCTGCTGCTGACCACGCTGATCGATGCGGCTATTGTCCTGTTTCTCCTCTTTGTGATAGGCAAAATGGTGATAGAAAAGCTGCTTGCCTGGATCAGTGCAGCAGATTCTGAAGAGATTTTTCTCATCTCTATATTATTTATCGTACTGGGCACCTCCTACTTGTCACATGCATTCGGCTTCAGCTACTCTCTGGGTGCATTTTTGGGCGGCATGGTGATCGCTGAGACCAAATACAAATACCGTATCGAAGCTGACTTGATCCCGTTTCGAGATCTGTTTCTGGGTGTATTTTTTGTCACAGTGGGGATGCTGATCGATCTTGATATTGTCATGGCGCATTGGTATATCATCGCTTTTTTGGTTATCGCATTTTCAGTCATGAAAACGACGATACTTTTTGTGATCCTTAACTATTTTGTACAGTCTCGAACCGCTTTTAAAACTGCTTTTACTCTTTTTCAGATCGGAGAGTTTGCGATCGCTATTTTGTCACTTGCCAATGTCAACGGGATCATCGATCAGAAGGTGAGTCAGATATTGATCGTTACTGTCATTATGACAATGTTTCTAACCCCTTTTGTGCTGAGAAATACCAAAAGAGTTGCCGATAGATTTTTTGTCGAACCTGAACCGGGCGAATCAGTCTTGACTTCCGGCAATCGTGATCATATCATCGTTTGCGGCTATGGACCCTTGGGGCAAAAAATTGTCAAAGAACTCAAAGCGGCAGGGATCTGCTATGTGATCATCGAGCATACATCGGCTCTTGTGCAAGCAGGAGAAGCCGCCGGTGAGCCCATCTTCCTGGGCAATGCAGCCCAAAGACATGTCCTGAAGGCACTGGGCATCCAAGAGGCGTTTGCCGTGATCGTCGCTATAGACAATCTCAAAAAACTACGCCTTGTCTGTGAAGCGATAGATTCTTTTGATGTGCCGATCAATACCATCGTCAAAGTAAGAAACCAAAGCCATAAAGAGACCTTAGAAGGGCTCCATATCAACCATATCGTAAACGAAAGCGAAGAGATGGCGAGCATATTGATCAAAGAGGCATTGACATGCAAGTTCGAAAAGATAACGGCTTAGGCCTATTGCCCTGTATTATTGATCTTGCTTGTCAGCCGTTTGAAGCTGGTTAAACAGCGTGTAGCGATCACAGAAAACCCTGATTTTTGAGAATTTATCGCCATTTACTGTAAAGAAAATCGCACCGTTATAAAGGATACGGTTGCCCGTGGGCTCAAGATCAAACAACTTCCCCTTGTGTGTGCCGGCATAAAGAACATACGCAGATGCTTGATGGCCTTCGCTAAGCACCATCTCGGCAGTATGATACAGATCCGGAAATGCTTTGTGGATGATCTGTGTGTATTCACGAAATGCTTCAATTCCGCTTTTATCAAGATTCATAGAGCATTGAAATAAGAGGTCTGGATGCATCAGGCTGTCGATTTTGCTAAAATCGGCATCGTTCCACATCTCGAAATATTGCTCTATCAGTGTTTTGGGTTGCAGGGCTGCCATTTTTAACTCTTTTTTGTGATTTTACATTCTTTATCGACCATATCGGCTTATTGTATCTTAACATATTTTTTTAGCGCTGTTGCTGGATAAGGGTTTGCATTTTGATAAAAGCGCCATACAGCAGGCTCTCTTTGTCGGCACTTCCCTTACGCTTGATATAGAGTTCACTCTTTAAGAGATGCTCCATAATGGCCAGCAATACAGAAGATTTGATCTTCGTAGCCAGTCCAGCCTTCTTTTCTTCTATCTGTTTTGGGAGTTTGTAGCCGAGGATCTCTTGGGAGTCTGGAGTGCCGTGCAGTTTGATATAGGCATTAAATAGAAAAATCTCATTGACAAATTTTTGTGTGGCGCGCAAGATTGACTCCTCATCTTCGCCCAGCTCCAAAAGTATACCGATCGTCTCTGTGATCGGTCTGTTTTCGAAGAGATCGACAAGCAGCTGTTCGGTTGCCAGCGGCGCAGCAGAATAAATAAGGCGATCAATCTCTTTGCCGGTAATCTTAGTATCCGAAATAGCAAGTTTTTCCAGTGCGTTGGCGCAAAGCGATAGATTGTTGTTAAGAGCCAGCAAGAGATGCCCCAAGGCAAAATGGTCGATATCCAGCCCCATGGATTGTGCTTTTTGATTGAGTATCTCTACTCCTTCACGGCTGTTCGGTTCAAAAAAGCGAACCCAATTCCCACCCTTTTTGTCATCAAAACTGGCGTGCATCAATTTGGCCTCTTTGGCTTCGTTTTCTGATCCTCTGAATGCAAAAACAAAATAGTTATCACTGTTTTTTTTGGTAAGCCCGATGAGTGTATCTAGCTCCTTGGCAGGGATCTTTTTGTCATATCTTACAATCAAAAGATTGATGCCTCCAAAAAGGGAAGATTGAGAAAGATAGCTTTTGGCTTTGGCAAAATCCCACTCATCGAAATAGAGTGTGAGTTTGTCCTCTTTGGCACCTAGTTGTCGGATATAGCGGTCGATATAAAAGTCGATGAGATAGTCGTTTTCTCCATAGAGCAGAAGGGAGCCAGGAAGCCCTTTTTGCAGTTTGAGCTCAAGCTCTTTATGATACATCGATTTTGCCTGACATCTGGGCCATGATGGTTGCCGCAGCGATATCAACCTGCGTGACAGTGACATAGATTTTGTCAAATAGCATGACCCCGTCTCCTTTGAGATTTACTGTAACCCCTTTGACTTCGCCTGTGAGAATTGCTCTGGTGTTTTCACCTGTCTCTATGACTTCTGCAGGGAACTGCTTGTCAATCTGCTGTTGAGCCCATCTGGCAAATTTCCTATCTCTAAAATCCCACTCAGCTTTGGTGCTTTCTCTTTCCAGTATGCTGACCCTCGCACAAAGCGGCTCTATATTGCGCAGAAGATATTCGGCTTCTTGCTCGTCGTTTTGAAGTTGTGTCTTGATCAATCGGTGTAAGATCAGATCGCTATATCTGCGTATGGGTGAGGTGAAATGGCTATAGTGGCTAAATCCAAGGCCGAAATGACCTACATTTTGGGCAGAGTACGAGGCTTGCTTGAGGGATTTGATGAGCATCGCATCAACTTCGCTTGATAGTCCCATCTTTGCTGCCTCTGCCTGGATAGCACGGATCAAAGATGGTGAGTCGTCATAATTATCGACAAAAAGACCGATCGTTGCCAGCTCGGTAAGCAGCTCCTCCATCTTTGCCAGCTGCGGCGGTTCGTGGATGCGGAAGATGCCGTCTCCTTTGCCCGTGAAGCGCTTGGCGGCGGCTTGGTTGGCGAGAAGCATACACTCTTCGATCAGTGAATGCGAAGGCGTACCTGTCTCTATCATGGTCTGCGTCAAAAGATGCTCGGCATCGATAGTCAGCTTGATCTCTTCGCTTCGAAAGTCAAATCCGTGCTTGAGGCGTTTGGCTCTGAGCCGTTCGGTGATCTTCTGCAAAGGCAGAAGATAGTTAAGAATCGGCAGGTCTGTCTCCTCGGCTCCAGCGCCTTTGCGCGCCAATATCTCATCAACCTGTTCATAGTTGAACCGCCTTTTTGAGTGGATGACCGCTTCAAAAAACTCCTCTTTGAGGGGATTGAGAGACTCTTTGTCCAGTTTGATCTTGGCTACAAAAGCAAGTCTATCTACGCGAGGCTTGAGTGAACAGATGTTTTCGCTGAGTTCACGAGGAAGCATAGGAAATGCTTTGTGCGGGAGATAGGTGGTAAATCCTCGCTTTTTTGCCTCTTTGTCGATAGGAGTAAAGTACGGTACATAGTGGCTGACATCGGCGATGGCGACATAAAGTATGAACTGCCCCGGATCAAAAAATATCGCATCATCGAAATCTTTTGCCGTAACAGGATCTATGGTACAAAAATCAAGATGTGTCAGATCGATTCGCCCGGGATAGTCGTCTTTTTCGACGGAGGATTCGACACTTTTGGCCTGCTCGACAGACGCCGGATCAAAGAGATCAGTGCGATCGTAAAGTGCCAGGGAGATCTTCTCATCGACTTTGGGATCAGACAGATTGCCGAGTATCTCGACTACGCGATCCGTTTCATTGTCGATCTTGAGTACTGTGCCGAGCTTGAATGCCTTCAGATCCATCCCCTCCATAACAGCATGTGTCGGCAGTGCGGTTTTGAGGTTGAGGATCTCGAAGTTTCCTCCGGCGCTTCTGTGGGTATAGACGATGGTGTAGAGATGTGCTTTGGTGATGATCATCACGATTTTGCCGCTTGCCCTTCCGCGTCGCGCGATGATCCGTTTGGCGATGACCGTATCGCCCTCTTTGGCACCTCCAAAGTCATCGGCTTCGATCAGCAAATCTTTGTGCTCTTTAAACTGTGCTTCGACATAGCCTCTGCCGTCTTTTGCAACATAAAGTCTGCCGGCACGATAGAGAGAGTTCAGCCTCCATAGACCTCCGACCTCTTCGATCACGCCATTTTTTTGCAAAAGTCCAAATGCGTTGTGATCCTCATCTTCGATATCCGTCGCAAGGCAACCGTTGATCAGCTGGATAGCAAAAGGAGACACAGCTAATATCTCACTTCTTTGGTATATAGTTTATCGTTTGCAAAATCCATATCAGCCCCGTATCTCATTTTTTAGGAGTTCAAGTCTTGCGATGCGCTGTTCAGTGCTTGGATGGGTGCTAAAGAGTGTTTGCAACGCACTATGGACACCGGTGAAAGGGTTGATGATAAACATATGGGCGGTTTGCGGATCAGCATTGTGGATGATCTCTCCTTTGGCATAGCTGTCAAGTTTTTTTAAACCGCTTTGCAGCCATTCCGGATGGCCTGTGATATGCGCCGCGCCTTCGTCTGCCATGTATTCTCTACTTCTGCTGATCGTCATTTGGATCAGCGTGGCAGCCAGCGGCATGACGATCATCATGGCAATCATGAGGAGAGGATGGAAACCGCCATTGCGGTTATCGCTTTGACCGCCTGAGAATGTACCGAAATTGGATATCATAGCGATTGCTCCTGCGATAGAAGCGGCGACAGTGCCTATAAGCATATCGTAGTGTCGGATGTGGCTAAGCTCATGGGCGAGCACCGCTTCGACCTCCTCTTTGCTTAGCAGATCAAGCAGTCCTTCCGTCACCGCCACCGCCGCATGATCGTAGTTTCTGCCTGTAGCAAAGGCGTTGGGTACTTGATCAGGGATGATGTATATCTTGGGCATCGGCAAAGCGGCCTTTTGGGTCAACTCCTCTACCAGTTCATACAGACCGGAAGCTGACGCACGATCGACAGGGATGGCGTCATAATGTTTGAGTATCTGCTGATCGCTATAAAAATAGGCATAAAAGTTCATGCCGGCTGCGATCAAAAATGCTATGATCATACCGGCTTTTCCGCCGATCATCCCGCCAACCCAGACAAAAACAAGCATAAGACCTATCATGAGTGCATATGTTTTGAACTGTTCCATAATATATTATTATCCTTTTATTTTTTGATACAATGTTATTATACCGCAAATGGAGGATTTTGTTGTGATGGGATACATTTTGGTGGTACTTGCAGTTTTGGCTATGCCGTTGATGGGTGATTATCGTGCGACAGTCTCTGCCATGACGCCCCAGCTTCAAAAGCGGCTGATTCAAGGGGACTCATGGAGAGAGGGGTGCCCTGTGGCTATCGAAAATCTTCGCTATCTGCAGGTGAGCTACCGGGATTTTGATGGCAAAGAGCGCGAGGGTGAGCTGGTAGTCCATCATGAGGTTGCCGAAGATGTGACTAAGATATTTGAAGCGCTATACAAAAGAGGCTACCCCATCAGGCAGATGCGCCTTGTGAGCGACTTCAAAAGCAGCGATTTCGCCTCCATAGAGGCCGACAACACCTCTGCATTCAACTGCCGCAATGCCACAGGGAGCAATAGATGGTCGCGCCATAGCTATGGCAAAGCGATAGATATCAACCCGATCGAAAATCCATATATTTTCAATAGCGGCCGCATCTCACACAAGGCTTCATTGCCTTATCGTGCACGGATAAAAGAAGGCGATCTTGCCGTAGGACAAAAGGCGATGATCTTGGACAATGATGCTGTTGTACAGCTTTTTCGCTCCTATGGATGGCGTTGGGGCGGGGATTTTGCAGAGAAGGATTATCAGCATTTCGACAAACCATAAAATATAGGGCGCCTCCGAGATACCTAGTACCTCTTGGACCAAGGAGCTTCATTCCAATCCGTCTTACCCTTTGCAAGACGGGGGATTGGATCCCGGTGTTGTGGCATACGATGACAGTATGTGCAAAAGTCGAGTTATGAGTTTACTCTTCTGCCCCACAAAAAGCGTGATTGATAGAAGTTTTGATCGAGGCTTGAGACGACGACGCTCATCGTAGCGCTGCTTGCATGGATGAATTTGCCGTCACCGAGATAGATGCCGACATGATCTATCGTGCCGTTTTTTTCTTTGGATGTATCAAAAAAGATCAGATCACCCTTGCGAAGCGAATCGCGCACGATCAGTTCACCTGTTTGTCCCTGCTGTATCGAGGTACGCGGGATTTGGATGCCGTTTTGCTTCAAGACATATGATGTGAAGCCTGAGCAGTCAAAGTGAGCAGGTCCGGCTGCGCCCCATACATAAGTTTTGCCGAGATGTTTGCGAGCCTCCTGCAGGAGCGGGCCGGCGCTCGCCCAAGCGCCAAGAAGTGTTGACAGATCTATCGTCTGATTCGGGATCTGTAATGTGCTGCCAGCGCTTAGGCCGACTCCTTTGGGAAGGTTTTTGTTGTTGTCTTTTAGTTCTTTGGCGGTCATATGATGCTTGAGCGCAACTGACTCTACGGTGTCTCCTGTTTGCACAATATATGGAGCGTCGCCTTTGCTTTTGAGATTGATACTTATGACCTTCTCGTTTTGAAGCAATGAAGATTTGAGCAGATGATCACTTTTTGCCCACGCAAACATTGCAAAGAACAATGAAAAAACCAAAAAAAAACACCTCATTTCAAAATCTCCTCCTCTATCGATAACTATTTTACTATTTTAGCAAAAAAATGGGCAGTTGGCGTAGATGTCGGCCAATGTTTATTGCTACAGGGCACCTCTAAAAACCCCTTAATGGATATAGAAGCCTAAATTTTGGATAAAT
>DYNJ01000045.1 GCA_020721085.1 Sulfurovum sp.
TGTCGATAAGATCGGCAGCTTGACAAGCGAGGCAAATACTGCAAAGATCGCCGATGTACTCAAGAGTGAAAACTCCTTTTTCATCATCTTGCTTTTTTTCATTTTTGGTTTGCTTCTTTCGCTGACTCCTTGTATCTTCCCTATGATCCCAATCCTCTCTTCGATCATCGTATCGCAGTCAATAGATGACAAAGTAGGTACAGCGCGGGCATTTATGATCTCGCTTGTATATGTGGTTTCGATGGCATTGACCTACACAGTCGTAGGGTTGGTAGCCGGATTTTTGGGAGCAGATATTCAGGCGGCCATGCAAAACCCATGGGTGCTGATACTTTTTGCTGCGCTTTTTGTGGCATTGGCTTTTTCACTATTTGGCTACTATGAGATCGGACTTCCTGCGTCTATCCAGAGTAAATTAACCAAAGCAAGCGACAGCGCACAGGGCAAGGGAATCGCCGGAACTGCCGTAATGGGACTTCTCTCCGCGCTGATCGTCGGACCGTGCGTGGCGCCGCCGCTGGGAGGTGCAATCCTCTTCATCTCCCATACAGGCGATATGCTGCTAGGCGGTATCGCATTGTTTGTGATGAGTTTGGGGATGGGGCTGCCGCTGCTGCTTGTGGGTATAGGCGCCGGGAAATTTATGCCCAAGCCTGGCGGCTGGATGAGTAAAGTTTCGCAGTTTTTCGGTCTGATGATGATAGGCATGGCGATCATGATGCTTTCGCGCATACTGCCAGATAGTCTCAGCTTGATACTTTGGGCGATGCTGTTGATTGGTACTTCACTATTTTTTGGACTTTTTGACGGAAAAATCCCAGAAGGTTTTGGGGGATATGCCGGCAAGCTTTTCTCGATCCTTTTTCTCATTTACGGTATCGCTTTGTTTGTCGGAGGGATCAGCGGATCGACTTCGGTATTTAAGCCGTTTGAGAGCTTTATGGCCAGAGACGGCAGTGTCATGAAGGGAATGCCTGAGACGGCAACCAAAAGCCACAAAGGCTATAGTATCGAACGGCTCATGCGTGAGGTCGAGGCTTCTAACAAACCCGTAGCAGTTGATTTTGGCAAAAAATCATGCGCGGCATGTGCTGAACTTGAAGCGATCACTTTTCCTGATCCAAAGGTACAAGAGGCGCTGAAGAGGTTTACTTTCATCAAGATCGATCTGACGGACAATACCGATGACGATAAAGCGATATTGGAGAAATTCGAGCTCTTTGGCACGCCAAATATCATCTTTTTTGATGCAAAACATGCGTTTTTGGCTGAAAAAACTCTTACGGGATATGTGGGTCCTGAAGCTTTTGCGAGACATCTTGGATTGATAGCGCCCCCAAAGTAAGCTTGTCGTGAGCGCCTAAATTTAATTTTTATTTGTGGTATAATAGAACAAAGTGAGATTTGGATACTCGGTATCTTTAATCAAAATATGTAGGATATGTAGCGGGACTATATTTTCGTGCATTTCAAACTAATTGAAGGGGGTATCCCCTAAAGAACAGAAGGACGGAATAACCAATGCAAACAAAATTGAAAAATCTAATACTCGAAATCGGTAAGGTCAATACTCTCGAAGTAATACGCCAAAGCGATAATGGACTCTATCTCGGGACCAAAGACGCGACGGAGGTTTTGTTGCCCAACGCTTATATGGTGCCGGAAGAGATGGGGGTCGGAGCGCTTGTAGATGTATTTGTATATACAGATTCGGAAGACAGACCTGTCGCTACGACGCAGATGCCCAAAGCCATGCTGGGAGAGTTTGGATATTTTACGGTGGTGGATTACAAATCCTATGGCGCATTTGTGAACTGGGGATTGCCCAAAGACCTTTTCGTGCCCCTGTCGCAGCAAAAAGAGTATTTTCATATAGGAGAGCAGTACATCTTGCGCGTCTGCCTCGATGATCAGACAAACCGTCTCTATGCGACACAAAAGATCGGCAAGTGGCTGAGCCGGGATATGAGTGGTCTGTATCAAAATAAAGAGATGGATCTGCTGGTCATATCCAAAACACCGCTTGGATACAAGGTGGTAGCCGACAACCTCTATGAGGGGATGCTCTTTGGCAATGAGATATTTGAGCCTATAGAGATAGGTATGCGCAAAAAAGGGTATATCAAGCAGGTGCGCAAGGACTTCAAACTTGATCTTGTCTTGCAGCCTCTCGGCGCGGACAACAATCTTGTGCAGCTCGAAGAGAAGATCTTGGCGGTGATGGGAGAGGGTGCTGGCAAGAGCGCGCTATCGAGCAAAAGTGATGCGACTGAGATCATAAATAAGTTTGGTATGAGCAAGAAAAACTTCAAAAGAGCACTTACCGCACTCAAGACAAAAGGTCTGATCAGACAAGACGGTGACAATATCTCGTTGAATCTTTAGGAATTTTTGATGATAAGACTGTTTTTGATGTTGCTCATACCTCTTTTTTTGTGTGCCAAAGAGTTTAAGGTCGCCAGCTACAATGTCGAAAATCTCTTCGATGATGTCAAAAATGGCAGTGAATATGAATCACATATCCCCGGTAAACACGGTTGGGATGCGAAGATGGTGGATATCAAACTTAATCATACCGCCGAGGTCTTGTGTGATCTCAATGCTGACATTATCGGTCTGCAAGAGATCGAAAACAAAGAGATACTGGCAAAACTTCAGTCGCGTCTTACATGGGTCGGATGTCCCTATCCGTATAGTGCGATCACCCAAAAAAAGGCTACTTCGGTGCATGTGGCGCTGCTCTCGAAACATCCGATCGTCCAGACCGGGGAGCTTGAGGTCAAGTTTGATGAACAAGACCGCAACATTTTGGAGGCAGTAGTTCAAACCGATGATGATCCATTGATGCTCTTTGTCAACCACTGGAAGTCCAAATCAAGCGGCGGCAAAGAGAGCAGGCGTATCGAATATGCCAAAGTGCTCAAAGATCGGATCAAAAATCTTCCCAAGGGAAGTGACTATATCATACTGGGCGACCTCAACAGCAATTATGACGAGTATCAAACGATGCCAAAAAGTTTTGATGACAGTGAAGGCATGACGGGGATCAATCATCTCTTGCAAACTTCCGCAGATGACGAGATGATCACCGAAGAGCAGATTATCACTGACTTGAACGGCAGCCATTACAACCTTTGGCTGGAACTTCCGCAGTCCAAGCGCTGGAGCCACAAACATTTCGCCCGCAAAGGAGCGATTGATCATCTGATACTCCCGCAGACACTCTTTGACGGCAAAGGAATCGACTATCTCAACAATTCATTTGGTGTCTTTAAGGCACCATACCTTTTTACTAAAAAAGGTCAAATCAACAGGTGGGAGTACAGCAATGACACGCATCTGGGCAAAGGGTACTCGGATCATCTGCCCGTATTTGCCAGTTTCGGTACTGATGGCTACCGTAAAGATAAGCCGGAACTCCTCAGGACAGCGAAGATAGAGGATCTCTACAGAGTCGAAAAGCTTGATCATCCAGTCAAAATTGAGGGATGCGTCGTCATCTTCAAGCGCGGAAAGGATGCAGTGGTCAAGCAAACCAAAGACGGAATGGCGGTTTACTTATACCGCGTGGGCAATAGACTCAGTGTTGGCGAGCGTTATGATCTGGTAGTCGGTGAGATCAAAACATACAAAGGCCTCAAGGAGATCACCCAGATTGACCGCTTCATCAAACAGGGCTGGGCAAATCAAGATGAGTATTTTCTCGCACTGGACAAACTTATCTCCTTTAAAGATCTGTCACTGCAAAATCAGATTATTGTAAATGCAGCAGGTGTGTATAGTGACAATAAAATTGAAATTAACGGGATAAAAATACCGATATTCTTCAAAAATAAAATGGGAAAACCTGCCGATGGAAGCAAACTCAAGATACTTTATGGCCATTTGGGGTATCATCAGGTACCTCAGTTGGTGATCTATGAAAAGAAAGATTTTGAAGTGGAGGAGTGATGGAGTATTATAGTTGGATTTTGGCATTTCATGTGATGAGTTTTATGAGTTGGATGGCAATGCTTTTTTATCTGCCGCGGCTCTATGTCTATCACAGCGAGCAGGCTCATAAGGCAGATTTTGTCTCTGTCGTAGAGGTGCAGGAGTACAAGCTCTACAAATATATCGGATTGCCGGCGATGTGGGCAACGATCCTTTCGGGTATTTGGATGATCGTTCTCAATCCCGCACTCTTTCAAAGCGGATGGTGGATGCATATCAAGATTGTATTTACTGTATTGATGATTGCATACAGCTTCTCTTTGGAGAACTTTCGACTTGCTCTGAAGGAAAATCCACGCTACCGCAGCGGTAAATTCTTTAGATTTTACAATGAGGTGCCGACATTGCTGATGATCGTTATCGTGATTATGGTGGTGATCAAACCGATTTAGGTTTCAATTGATAATGTGTTATAATATTTTCTAAAATGCAAAAATTAAAATAAAAGGAAATACAAATGTCATTACCAGAAATAGCTCTGCCTGCGCTTCAATTGCCTTTCGAGATTCCGGTGCTTTTGCATCCTCCTTTGGTGCATTTCGCGATCGTTCTTCCGGTTATGATCTTGATACTTGAGCTGATCAATATGGTTTTAAAAAGCAGAGCTACGACAGAAATGCCTCGAGGTTCAACAGTCAGTATGCTTTCGCTGTTTTTAATTATTTTAATTGTGATTATATTTTTTGGAGCCTATTTGACCGGTTCCGTTGATGGTAAAAACACCTATGATATGCTTTGTGAAACAGGTAAAACGGAGCTCAAAGAACATAAGCTTTTAGGTATCTATCTAGTTTATGGAACGGTTGCCTTGCTTGTTTTTAAACTCATATCCCTGATTGCCGGAGGAGCCGGCAGAAGTCTGCTGGTGATCGTATCATTGCTCTTTGTGGCTGTCACGCTCAAGCAAGGCAGAGATGGCGGGGAGCTGGTCTATGAGCACGGCGCCAATGTCGCAACCGTTAAAGTAATGGATGATAGGATTTTTAACCTTGAAGATGAGCTCGAGACGCTCAAGGCAGAATGCAATGACACGGCAGAATTCTCGACGGTACCCACTCCTGCGGTGCCTGAAGTGCAAGTACCTGCGATACCAATACCTGCGCCGGTGGCGCCTGTACCACAGCCTCAATCGCCGGAACAAAACAGAAGTGCGATAGCGCCAGACCCGACCAATACCGCTTCTCCGGTACTTCCTGCTGCCGTAGAGAGTATCACGCCCTCTGCGCAAACTATCGCGGTACCGCCGACAGAAGCCAATATCACTGCTCCGGTATCAGTCGCACAATAAAACCCAAAATTATCTCTCCATGACTTTATAAGTCATGGTCCTTCGCTGCGACGAATAATTGATATGTCATTATTTTTGATATCTTAGATTTTGTGTATTGCAATAAATACAAGGTCGATAATGCTGGTTTAAATAGGTTTATTTTCGTCATCTGGCCATAAGTTTTGAAAAATATCTTCAGCCATAACCACTGTTAGGATATTGATCTACAGAAATAATCTTCGTTAAGTTTTTAGTGGGTATACTTGCCTTAATCTAAACAACAGGCGAAATTATGAGTTCATTTTTGACCAAGATGTTACATAATGTTTGGCTTCGCCGCTTTGTGTGGCTTATAGTTTTGACGAGTATTGCCGTAGGGGTGAAGTTTTGGTTTTTCCCGACCAAAAAAGAGGATCGCTTTATCACCGCACCGGTTACAAGGATGGATTTGGAAGAGAGCGTACTGGCAACCGGTACGGTAAAGGCTTATAGGCAGGTCAGTGTCGGCGCTCAAGTCTCCGGGCAGATTAAAAATCTCAATGTGGTATTGGGGCAAAAAGTCAGACAAGGCGATCTGCTTGCCGTCATAGATCCTGACAGGCAGGAAAATGCCCTTCAAAGTGCCCAGGCAGAACTTGCTGGCAATCGTGCGACACTTGTGAGCAAGCAAGCACTCCTCTACAAAGCTAAACTAGATTTCGAACGACAGACCATTATGATCAAAGACGGTGCTACCTCCAAAGAGGCATACGACAATGCCAAGGCGGCATTAGAACTGGCGAAAGCCGATATCGGTCTGGCCAAATCTCAAATAGAGCGTTCCGAAATCAATGTAGAAACTGCCAAAGTCTCCTTGGGATATACGCAGGTGATCGCGCCTATTGACGGTATTGTCGTCTCTGTGCCGGTTGAAGAGGGGCAGACGGTCAATGCAAACCAAACCACGCCGACAATTTTGGTTTTGGCGCAGTTGGATAAGGTGACGATCAAAGCAGAGATATCAGAAGGGGATGTGATCAAGCTCAAAGAGGGTATGCCGGCTTCTTTCACTATTTTGGGTGACTCTTTCCGTCGCTATACGACGACATTGCGCTCTATTGACCCTGGACCTACGACCTTGACTGACCGCGACAACAGCATGGGCACCGGCAGCGCAAGCGGACCGGGTGTCACATCTAATGAACCTATTTATTACTATGGGATGATGGATGTACCCAATCCTGAGGGGAGACTTCGTATTTCGATGACGACACAGATCACTATAGTCATCAAAAATATCAAAGGAGTTCTGAGTATCCCTTCGCTGGCGCTTGGCAGGCAAAATCAAAATGGCGAATATGCCGTCCTTGTGCTTACAAAAGAGAATGTGATAGAGGAACGCTGGGTCAAAGCAGGACTCAATAACAATATCAATGCCGAAATACTCTCTGGTTTGGTTGAAAACGAACAGGTCATCTTGAGCCAAACAGAAGAGGGTTCCGGTTCCCAAAACACAGCGGCGGCAAAAGCGATGAGCCATCGTCGCATGGGTGCCGCCGTGGGAGGCAGATAGAGAATGTCTGCCTTGCTGGAGCTCAACGGCGTCTACCGCGAGTTCCCCTCCGGAGAAGGGGTGGTTGCGGTGCTCAAAAATATCAATCTTGCGATCGGAGCCGGGGAGATGGTCGCCATCATGGGGGCGTCGGGCTCCGGAAAGACTACGCTGATGAATATCTTGGGATGTCTGGATAGACCTACGAGAGGCGAATACAAGGTCGGAGACAGGGCAACAAAAGATATGACCCCGGATGATCTTGCCGCTTTGCGGCGTGAGCATTTCGGGTTTATCTTCCAGCGCTATCATCTCTTGGGCGATCTGGATGCACTGGGCAATGTAGAGATGCCGGCCGTATATGCGGGATATGGCGATGAAGAGAGGCGATACCGCAGCCGCCTGCTGCTTGAGCGACTGGGACTTGCAGAGCGGCTAACATACCGCCCCAACCAGCTCTCCGGAGGGCAGCAGCAGCGTGTGAGCATCGCCAGGGCGCTGGTCAACGGAGGCGAGGTGATCTTGGCGGATGAGCCTACGGGAGCACTCGATACCAAAAGCGGTGCCGAGGTGATGAAGATACTTCAGGAGCTGCATGCCGAAGGGCATACAATCATTTTGGTGACGCACGAAAGAGAGATCGCCAATAGCGCAGAGAGGATCATAGAGATCAAAGACGGCGAAATACTCTCTGACACCAAGAACCACAATGCCGGCGCCAAGCCAGAAAGAGCACGCCAGCAGGTTCAGGGTCTCAAAATTACCTCAAAAAACAGATGGCGCATATTGATAGACAGTTTTGGCGAAGCGCTTTTGATGGCGATGCGTTCTATGGCGGCACACCGTATGCGTACATTTCTGACAATGCTCGGTATCATCATAGGCATCACCTCTGTGGTCTCCGTCGTAGCGCTGGGCACAGGTTCCCGTCAGAAAATACTTCAAGATATCAGCTCCATGGGCACCAATACGATCAATATCTATCCTGGCAAAGATTTCGGCGATATGAGGTCCAATAGGATCCGTACGCTCAGTGTAGGCGATGCCCAGATGATCGCCAAACAGGGATTTGTGGACAGCGTCACGCCGACATTGATGAGCAATTCCACTGTCAAATATAGAAATATTGCGGTGACAGCGCAGATCAGAGGGGCAGGCGAGCAGTTTTTCCAGGTTCAAGGGATCCAAATCAGCTTAGGCAAAGCATTTGACAGGCAATCAGTTGAGCAGTATGCTCAAGAGGCGGTCGTTGATCCCAATACCGTCAAAGCCCTTTTTGGCAGCAAAGAGGCAGATCCTGTAGGCGAGGTCATCATCCTTGACAATGTGCCGCTGCGCATCATCGGCGTAGGCAAGGAGCAGTCTCACATGAGCATGGGAGCTGACAGACTCAATATCTGGGTGCCATATACGACGGTGATGAGCCGCATTTTGGGACAAACCCATTTGGCAAGTATCATTGTACGAATCTCTGATGATGCCACCAGTAAGGCTGCCGAAGAGGGGATAGCCAAAATACTCAAACAGCGCCACGGTGGTACAGAAGACTTTTTCATGGCAAACCTTGACAGTGTGCGCCAAACGATCGAAAGTACCACGGCGACCATGCAGCTGCTGATCTCGATGATCGCCACCATCTCGCTGTTTGTGGGCGGTATCGGTGTGATGAATATCATGTTGGTTTCTGTCACTGAACGAACCAGCGAGATCGGTGTACGTATGGCTGTCGGCGCAAGACAAAGCGATATTATGCAGCAGTTTTTGATCGAAGCGGTTGTCGTCTGCATCATCGGTGGCATCATGGGGATATCATTGGCACTGCTGATAGGTGAAATCTTTGGACGGCTCAACAGCAGTTTCGGTATGGTATTTTCGATGACTTCCATTGTGGTTGCCTTTGTCTGCTCGACCCTCATAGGGATTGTTTTTGGATTTATGCCGGCCAAAAATGCCGCAGAGCTTGATCCGGTAATTGCATTGATGCGTGAATAAAGGAGTATGCTTTGCATATAAAATCAGGCAATGATTTTTTGAGATCAGCCGCCGGAGTCTCGACCGTGCTTTGGGCATTGGTACTTGCAGGCTGCAGTTCCGGTGTGATGCAAAATCCTCCGGCGACGACGCTAGATATCCCAAGCAGGTGGCACAATGCACCCCGCGCTGGATCCGGCTGCTTGTCATCCAATCAAAGATGGTGGACGATCTTCGGTGATGCCCGTCTTAATGCATTGATTGCGGATGCTATTCGTAGAAACAGTACTTTGGCGGCTGCGGGCTATAGGCTGCAGCAGGCCAATATCAATGCGGCGCTCCAGCACAACGCACTTCTGCCGTCACTCTCGGGCGGGGCGGGTGCCGGTGCCGCTAAACTTCTCTCTGGCAGCGAAGAGAGTGCCCGAGCCGCTAATGCGACTTTGCGTGTCGGCTATGAGGTCGATCTATGGGGAAGGCTTGCAAAAGCCCAAACCATCCAAGAGTGGGAAGCTATGGCGACGCAGCAGGATCTTCAGGGTACAGCGCTGAGTATCTCCGGCGATGTCGCGATGCTCTATTGGCAGATTGCTTATCTCAATGAGCAAAGGCGTATTATAGATCAAAATATCAAGAAAGCCAAACAGACACTAGCCTTGATCCGGGTCAAATACAAAGCAGGCACGGTTACAAAACTCGATCTCATCTCTGCTGAGCGCGTGGTCATCACGCAGCAAGCCTCAGCGCAGCTTATTCTTCAGACGATTGAAGAGAGCCGCAATGCGATGGCGATCTTATTTGATGCGCCGCCTTCGTCACATGTAGCCGATGAGCCGCAGCGATTGCCGACATCTGGCATGGCGCCCGTCAAAGCCGGTATCCCCGCAACAGTATTGGCAAGGAGGCCTGATGTCAAAGCAGCTGAGCTCAGACTCAAAAAAGCTCTGGGCGCTATTGAGATTGCCCAAGCCAATTTCTATCCGACATTGAGCCTTACCGGCGCTCTTGGCACCGAATCGAAAGTTTTGTCCAAAATACTCAGTGATCCCGTAGGATCTGTAGCGCTTGATATGATGCTGCCGTTTTTGAACTGGAATGAAAACCAACTCAATCTCAAAGGTTCAAAAGTAGCCTACGAAGAGGCCAAGGTCCACTTTCGCCAAACACTCTATGAGGCCATGAGGGAAGTGGAAAACGGACTTTCGGCCAATGAGAGATATGCGCAAGAGAGCAAAGTGCTGAAACTCTCATGGCAAAACGCTCAAGAGCAGGAGCGGCTCTATAGGGTGCGGTATGAAGCCGGAGCGACAAGCCTCAAGGATCTGCTTGATGCGCAGGAGGTCTCACGCCAAGCAGAGCTGCTCTATCTTGAGAGCAGATACCGATGGTATATCAACCGCGTCAAATTGTCTTTGGCATTAGGCGGCTGATCCCAATACCCGCAACTTAAATATCTATATCGGCGTATAATACCGGCAAGCCGTTTTTATATGCTGCTTAGGAACTGTAGAGGTTGTTTAATGCCTCTTCAATAGTTTTGAATTCAAATTCGAAACCGGCTTCCGGAAGCCGCCTGGGTGTGACATACTGTCCGCTAGAGAGTGTTTCAGCAGCTTCTGAGCCAAAGCGAAGTTTTAACAGAAATTTTGGTATCGTAAACAAGGTTGGGCGACGCAGGACTGCCCCAAGCGCTTTAGTCAGGCCATAATTTGTAGTTGGGTTCGGAGCCATCAGATTATAGACTCCTTCCATATTGGGATGTTCTATTGCAAAGAGATATGCCCGCATGAGGTCATTGATATGCACCCAGGTAAAATTTTGTTTGCCATCGCCAATCGTTCCTCCTAATCCAAGCTTAAAGGGCAGAAACATCTCTTTGAGTATTCCTCCGCCATGACCTAGCACAATCCCATATCTAAAGATAATGGTTCTAATGCCAAGCACTTTGCTCTGCAAAGCGGCATTTTCCCAGTCCATAGCCAGTCGTCCCAGAAAATCGTCTGCATAGACGGCGTGCTCTTCGTCATATCTTCCTGTTGAGGCATAAATCCCCACGGCCGATGTGCAAATAAATAGTTTTGGTTTTTGCTCCATCTTTGCCATAGCGGCGACGATCTTGTTAGCCGTTTCAACACGGCTGGCATAGAGAATTTTTTTGTATTTTTCCGTCCACCGCTTGCTGATGGTGGCTCCCGCAAGATGTATTACAGCATCCGCACCCAAGAGCTTTTCGCCAAAGGCTTTGTCGTCAAGATCAAAGTCGGTTGTGTGTAACGGCGATACATTCCATCCTTTCTCTTTGAACATTGATACAAGATGAGTACCTATAAAGCCTCCCGCTCCGCTAATTGCAACTTTCATAATCGCATCCTTTCTGTCCCGATTATTTTTTACCCATCATATATAAATTTCACTGATAGTATCATATTTGACATTATATTATATCTTTATAATTGCATCATACTCATCGTGGCTAAAATCGTACAGGATAATCGTAAGTTTCACTATGTTGTATGGATGTATAATTTTGTTGTTCCATTCTGAAGTATACCAATCCACCGATCACGATTGCTGCCGCAAGCAGAGCAAAGATGATCTTTGCCGTGCTGTATGGGCGTTCGCCGGAGATTTTGCCTGTTTGTGCATTGATGGCATAGGAGTAAATTTTGTCATGCCATTTGAATGAGGCTGTCCAGATTGGAAAGAGTGTATTTTTGAAAGTTATATTGTTGTGAGTAGTATCGATTGAGTGGATCTGCTGTTGGTCTCCTCCGATATCTCTGCGGATAGCCTGTTCGATCACACTGTTCATTTTGGCTTTGGCAAATTCAAAACCGTTGTCCAAACCGATGGTGTACTCTTCTGCTTCAAAACCGCTGAGATACCGCTCGTCAAAAGGTTTGAGCCGACTGGTATCCCATGGAGCCAATGCATCGATGATTGCCCTGGAGATTGTTTTGCTGGCGCCGACAGTGATATCGTCAAATGAGAGCGAAACTGCGCCGCTTACATGTGTCCATCGAATCCTGGGTTCTTGCACCTGTACCGTCTCTTGTCTGCCATTTCTAACGATGGTGCGCGCAACCGCGACATAATAGATATCCCCGCGCATTCCTCGATAGCTTGTGATCGTATCGCTGTCATATGTCCAATACGGCAGATAATAACCCTTAAGTTCATCCTCGCTGTCAAGATATTTGCTAAAAGATGCAGGGGCAAACCAAAGCGACCCTGCCCATTTTTTGAACCGCTCCTTGGTCTCTTTTTGTGGGATTTGAAAAGGCAGAATGGATCGAGGGGTGATCTCCTGAATGAAGTCTGTGATTGCCGGAATACCGCAGTATGGGCAATTTGAGCTGACTGAATATGGAGTCAATGTGAAACTGCCTCCGCATTTGCTGCAATCTATGGTTTTGTCGATGAGTTGTGGGGTTTGTTTGGAGAGTTTCAAAAGCGCTTTTTTGAAATCATACTCTTCAATTGTCTCCATAGTATCTTTGATCGCCGACTCTGTGCCGCAAAATTCACATTTAAGAGTGCCGGAAACCGGAGAAAATTTCATAGGAGCGCCACAGCTAGGGCAGGTAAAGTTGATCGCTGTGAATTTCACCTGCCCACCCTTATTGTTTTATGAAAGAGGAGGTATGTTCTTGAAAAGTTTCGGGAAAGCGGTTGAAGCTTGCTGCCACTTCTCCATGCCCTCTTGCCAAACAAGCGTATCATCTGTCACCGTCCCGTTTTGAATCAGTCCTTTGAGTGTATTCTCATCATAAGGTCCATCTGCTTTTTGGCCGATGGAGACAAAAATGGCGGGGCTGTCCGGAAATGGCGGAGGAGTGGACTGTCTGTTTTGCAAGCTGTCTGCCATCTTGTTTGCCATAGCCATGCCTGCACCTATGCCTACCATATCCGCCGCACCTCCTCCGTGTTGATTTCCCAGCGCCTCTCCGGTTTGATATTTGAGATGGGCATCAAGATCTCCGCTGATCTCTCTGCCTGTACGCCTATCTAATGCCTTTTCGACTTCGTCCGGCAATGAGATATTTTCAATCAGCATTTTTGTCAATGAGAGTCCGTACTCCTCAAAATATGGAGAGATTTTGCCGGCGATAAATCCGCCAAGATTCTCATAATGCCCCGCCAAGTCAAGTACAGAAATTTTATTTTCCCCCAACACCAGCGGGAGCTTTGCAAGGATAAGATTGGTGAGCGACGCTTCGATTTCGCTTGTCGTGAAGTGTCCGTCCGTGCCGA
>DYNJ01000046.1 GCA_020721085.1 Sulfurovum sp.
AAAAACATTATACACCATAAATGAAAACAAATTACTTTTTTGTCTCCGTTATCGTTACATGAGGAGAATAAAATTTGTGAGACGCCCTAAATGGTCTGCATCTCTTTGATTGTAGTGAGCAGGGCGCCTAGTTTGTTTTGTACTTCAAGATACTCCAGCTCAGGCTTGCTGTCGGCAACAACTCCGGCGCCTGCTTGCAGTGTGATGGAGTGTGGTGTGATCAGTGAGGTACGGATAGCGATGGCGCTGTCCATGTTGCCGTTGAATGAGAAGTAACCCACACTTCCGCTGTAAAATCCTCGCTTGAGCCCTTCAAAAGCTGCTATGAGTTCCATCGCCTTGATCTTAGGCGCGCCAGTCATCGTCCCTGCGGTAAAGGTGGCTGCAAAGAGGTCAAACATATCTTTGCCGTCCATGAGCTGAGCCTCGACATCGCTCACCATATGCATGACATGACTGTATCGTTCCACGCGCATCATAGCGGTGACTTTGACGCTGCCTGTTTTGGCGACGCGTCCGACATCATTGCGCCCTAGATCGATCAGCATGAGATGTTCGGCACACTCTTTGGGGTCATTTAACATCTCCTCTTCGAGTTCTCTGTCGCGTTGATGTGTTTTGCCTCTTTTTCGCGTCCCGGCGATAGGTCGGAGTAATATCTCGTTGTCTGTGAGCCTGACCATCACCTCGGGAGAGGATCCGCATATAGAAAAGTCTTCGAAATCCAGCAAAAACAGATATGGAGATGGGTTTTTGGAGCGTAAAATACGATAAAAACTAAGAGGATCAATTGCTCCTTTTTGGGTATAGCGGTTGGAGAGCAGGATCTGGAAGATGTCACCGCTGCGGATATGCTCTTTGGATTCATCGACCATCTGCTTAAATCTCTCCTCTTCGATAGAGAAGTACCCTTCGCCTTCAAGATGCACGGGTTTGAGAAGCATAGGCGTGCATGGCTGATGGAGTATCTCTTCGACCTCTTTGAAGATATTTTCACCATTGATATCGTTAAGAATCATAGTGAGTTTAGCATTTTTGTGGGAATATGCAAGGATAATTTTGGGACGAACCAGGTCGAGATCAGGTGTATTGAGCGGATCTGGCAGCGGATCCATACTCGATTCAAGTACCGGCTCAAATACTTTGACCATGTCATAACCGATAAATCCGATGAAGCCGTCAATGAAACTAAATCCCACCTCTTGTGATATCTTTTGGTAAGCGGCTTTATCGAGTTTTTGATAGTAGGATTTAAGGAAACTGAATGGGTCGGTATCAAGCTCGACCCTTTCGCCGAGGCGGTTGCTGTAATATGTTTTTTTGTCGCGGTAGCTTAGCCTTTCAAGCGCACCGATGGTAATAAAGCTGAAATTACCGTCACTTGTGTTGACAACGCTTTCAAAAAGCATAGTGACTTCGTCTTGAAAATGCTTTTTGAGCTGCCCATAAAGAGCAACCGGCGTCAGTTGATCATAGAGTCGGGTTTGATACATGGGCTGCACTTTATAATTTTTTGATAAATGACTGTTTGTTGATCCTGTCTTTTACTTTACCCAAATCTCTGTTTGCATCCTCTTTGGAGCCGTAAGGACCAATGAGAAGTTTTCCATTGCTCAGTTTGTATGCAAATCCGCTCTTGGTAATGACCGAGAGGAACTGTGCGCTTGGCTCTTGCGTAAATGAACCTACCTGGATATAATATGCACCGTCAGATTGCGGCTTGTTTGCTATTGGCTTGGTATTGGGAATCTCTTTTTGAACAGCAGGTTCTTCTGCAAAATCTCTTTTGTTGCCGCTCTCTTCGGCTTGAGAGGTCTCCTTTTTGACGGTATCTATCCCTTGAGCCTGTGTGGGCGTGTTCCGCTCTTCAGTCATACTGTCAATAGGTGTCTGTTGTGTGGCTTCAGGCATCTTGAGAGCATTTTCTGTCGGCTTTGGACTGGGAGTTTCAGACTGCGGTGTCAAGGCAGACACGCCGTTCTCTTCATCGATCTCTATCGTTTTTGGCGCGATCTCTTTGATGGGAGCAGCAATAGTCTGTTTGGGCGCAACTGTCATGTTTGATTCGTCTTCTATAATATTGGAGAGCTGATCCAGCTCTTTTTTGGCGCCATCAAGGTTTTGATCTGTGGTGTCAAGTTTGAGTTCCGGGCTGATAAGCTCCTCTTGCTTTGGCTCTTGTATGGTTTGATTGGCATCGCCGTTGCCAAGTATCATGCGTGTCATGACGATTGCTACGATAAGCATCGCTATAAGTATCGCTATTATAGTAAGAAGCTTTTTGCTTCTATTGCCTTGTGGTTCGTTGTCACTGATGATCAAATCATCAAGGTTGTGGTCTTTCATCTCAAAAATCTCCAATCATGGAATTAATTTCACAGTATATCATATTTATCTATATTAATTCTTTTTGATCTTTAAATGGCAAATATTTCATAAGGAAGCGTGACGATGTTGTAGCATTCGGGTATGGTTTTGTCCGGGAAGCATTTCCACTCCTTTGGCATCCTCGTCGCCAGTGCATCTGATATTTGCCGTACTTGTTCGTCGGCCTCTTCGAGAGAAAGACTCTCGACGGGGATGAAAAGAAGCAGATAATCTCTCTTTTTGCCTTGAAAATAGTGATACTGCTTGATAAAGAGTGAATGGATGAGATGCTTGCTCATAGCGTAGAACCTAGAGGTCTCAGCACCTCTATATTCAAGTACGAGGTAGTTTGTTTTATTATCGCGCAAAAGAGGGGTTGCGATGACATGGTATCGGTTCAAATGCTGAGCCGCAATCATATCGTTAAGCGGTTCGTTGATCCGCTCAAATTTCGCATAGAAAGTACGCTGGTCAAATGTGATTTTTTCGACGATCTGACGGCGCTTGATATAATAGTGCGATCTATCAAGCTTTAGGGTATCCGTGATAATGTCGGCTCCCTTAGTAGATCGGCTTGGTATAGATGATAAAATCTCTTGCAAGTTTTTTCATCTCCTCTTTGATCTTGGCATGAAGTGTGCTGTTATTGATATCATCAAGCACATCAGCGATCTTGTGGGCGACCAGCTCAAACTCCTTCTCTTTCATCCCTCTGCGGGTTAAAGCAGGGGATCCGATGCGGATACCGGATGTGACAAAAGGACTTCGTGTTTCTCCCGGTACTGTGTTTTTATTGACGGTGATCCCGGCATTTCCCAATGCCGCGTCTGCATCTTTGCCTGAAAAATCTTTGTTGAGGAATGAGACCAGCACAAGATGATTGTCAGTTCCGCCGGATACGATATCGTAGCCTCGCGAGATCAATACTTCTGCAAGTTTTGATGCATTGGCTTTGACCTGATTGGCATAAAGTTTCCAGTCACTGCTGAGGTTGTGTTTAAATCCTACCGCCTTGGCAGCTATGACATGCACCAGAGGACCTCCTTGGAGTCCGGGGAAAATAGCTGAGTTGATCTTTTTAGCGATATCTTCATCGTTTGTCATGATCATTCCGCCTCTGGGGCCGGCGAGTGTTTTGTGAGTAGTAGTGGTAACGACATGGGCATGAGGAAATGGGCTTTGGTGCTCTGCGGCTACTACCAAACCCGCAACATGTGCGATATCGGCAAAAAGGATAGCGCCTACCGCATCGGCAATCTCTCTAAATTTTTTGAAATCAATCTCCCTGGCGTAAGCGGATGCGCCGCATACGAGGATATTAGGGCGGACAATCTTGGCAATATCCATCACTCTGTCATAATTGATACGACCGTCAAGCTCTACGCCGTAGGTGAAGCTTTGGTAGTTTTTGCCGGAAAAGCTTGGCTTCGAGCCATGTGTTAAGTGACCGCCGTGGCTCAGATCCATTCCGAGAATTTTATCACCGGCTTTGATGAGTGCAGCATAAACAGCACCGTTGGCTTGGCTGCCTGAGTGCGGCTGCACATTGGCATAGAGGCATCCAAAGAGTTCGCATGCCCTATCGATCGCCAGCTGCTCTACTTTGTCGGCAAATTCACACCCGCCATAATATCGTTTATATGGGTATCCCTCGGCGTATTTGTTGGTAAAAACTGATCCCATCGCCTCCATCACCTCAGGAAAGGTGAAATTTTCGCTGGCAATCATTTCGAGATGGTCTGTCTCTCTTTCCAGTTCGCTTTGAATCGCTTCAAAAATTTCCGGATCAAATGTTTCTATCGCATAACCCATATTATAGTTTCCTTTTTTGTTTTATTGTTCAGATTCTTCAGATTCAGCTGTGGGCATCTCCGGCTTCATAGCAGGGAAGAGAAGCACATCTCTGATGGAGTGCTGATTGGTCAGCATCATGACCAGTCGGTCTATGCCAATGCCTTCTCCGGCTGTCGGCGCCATGCCGTAACTCAGCGCTTTGACATAGTCTGTATCCATATGCATTGCTTCATCATCGCCTGTGGCTGCCTTGGTCTGGACTTGTCCTTTGAACCGCTCGTATTGGTCTATGGGGTCATTGAGTTCGGAAAAGCCGTTGGCGATCTCTTTGCCGGCGATAAAAAGTTCAAACCGTTCAGCGATCTCGGACTGCTCATCGGATCTTCGCGCAAGAGGAGAGATGTCGATAGGAAAATCGATAATAAATGTGGGGTTGACCAGTCTGTTCTCTACAAATTCATCAAAGAGTTCGGCTTGCAGATATCCTAGGCTTAGATTGGCATCGACTTTGATGTGGTGGTGTCTGAGATATGCCAATGCTTTTTCTCTGTCCGATACAATTTCGGCAGGAACGCCCCCGACAGTCGTCAATGCTTCCGTGTAGGAGATAACCGCAAAAGGCGTTTTGAAGTCTATCTCAAGATCGCCGTAAGGGAGTTTTGACGGCAGATCCAGATGTGCAAAAAGATAGGCAAAAAGCTCTTCTGTAATCTTGATAAGATCGCGGTAGGTGTGATATGCCCAATAAAATTCGATCATCGTAAATTCTGGATTGTGCGTATGATCCATCCCCTCGTTTCTAAAGTTGCGGTTGATCTCAAAGACCGCCTCCATGCCGCCTACGATCAGTCTTTTGAGGTAAAGTTCAGGCGCGATGCGAAGATACCGGTCGATACCCAAGGCGTTGTGATGGGTGACAAACGGCTTGGCGTTGGCGCCGCCGGGGATGGGGTGCATCATGGGTGTTTCAACCTCAAGAAACGACTTCTCTTCAAAGAACCTTCGGATCAATGAGACGATTTTGCTTCTCATGACAAAATTTTCTTTGATCTGGGGATTCATGATCATATCGAGATAACGCTGACGGTAACGAAGCTCATGGTCTGTGAGTCCGTGAAATTTCTCAGGCAAAGGCGAGATTGCTTTGGTCACGATAGTAAGTGAGGCGCAGTGAAGTGTGATTTCACCTGTTTGGGTAACGAACGCAAAGCCTTTGGCTTCGATGAGATCGCCCACTTCGATCAGTTTTTTGATCAGGTTGTAATACCCTTCCGGCAGATCATCGCGGTTGTAGTAGATCTGTACTGTGCCGGCGCTGTCTTCGATCTTTGCAAAAGCGGCCTTTCCCATGATGCGGATAAATCTGATGCGCCCTGTCAATGAGTAGATTTTGTCTTTGTTGCTCTTTTCGCCGATCTCTAGTGTGTGAAGATAGGCACACTCTTCTAGAAACTGTGCAGAGGGCGTACCTTTGGAGATTTGGTTGGGGTATGGATTGATCCCCTCAGCTTTGAGTATATCTCTTTTTTTGATGCGTTCTTGGATATATTGGTTGGCAAATATCAAATCTTCTCCTGTGGTTTATTGGCCTTTTGGCATGTTTCGCAAATGCCTAAAATATTCATAGTATGGTCTGTCATGAGAAAATGAAAATTTTTGGCGATCAGTTTTTGTTGCTCTTCGATCATTTTGTCATAAAACTCTATCAATTTCCCGCACCGTGTGCAGATGAGGTGGTCATGATGTTTTTTAAGTCCAAATTCATACTTTTTGCCTTTGGCGTCAAACGAAATAGAGTTGATGATGCCATTATCCTCTAGCAGACCAAGCGTACGATAGACTGTAGCGATGCCGACATTGAGCTGTGGATAATTGTCTTTGATGAGATGATGGAGGGCTTCAGGTGTAAAATGATCGTCGTGTTCATAAAGCATCTTGAGTATCACTTCTCTTTGATTGGTAAACTTCAATCCATTATCTTTGAGAAGCTGTTTGAATGTCTGTAGCAAAGTAGGATAATCGATCATTCTTATAGTCCTTATAAATACCGAAGCTTATTCGGATACTTTGATTATATTGCTGCCGTTGGTGTCTGACGGTGTGGCGGATGCAGCAGTGGCATTGGACTCATCTGTCAAAATGATATTGGGATCAAGATTTATCAGGTATGAGCCGGCTGTTTTTAAATAGGGATACAGAATGCTGTCCTGCAGTTTTTGTTCGAGGTTGTCCCTGATCAGCGTGACATTGCTTAGCGCACTGACAATCACCGCAAAGATAAGCAGATATTTCCCGCCTCCGGCTATAAAGCCTCCCAGGCGATTGATAAAGCCAAAACCGCTTGCATGTGTCAGTTTTGAGAATAGATTGCCCAGTGCAATACAGACAATCCAAACGATAGCAAAAACAACCATAAAGCCGATCAGTTTCAGCGCTGTTTGGTTCTCGAGGTGATAAAAATTTGTATCTACAAAGCCGGCTGCCGCCTGAGCTGTCCTCGATGCGATATAGACACCGCCTACCAGCCCCAAAAGGCCAAATGCCTCTTTGACTAAGCCGTTTAAGGTACCCTTAATGCTCAATATCAATACAATTGCCCCGATAATAAGATCAAAAGCGTTTAAATGAAGCGATTCTATATCCATACTCTTTTTACCCTTATTTCTATTTCAGTTCATTATATCAAAATAGCCTTAGACGGCACTAATCCCCTATAAACCAAAGGCTTTGAGTATCTCTTCGGGTTTATTGGAATACTGGATGGCATTTTCTCTGGAGATGACACCCTCTTTGACGCTTTTTAGCATCATCTGTGTCTGCGTCTGCATACCGGTATCTCCTTGGCCTAGTTGCATCTGAGAATAGATTTGGTGGACTTTGCTTTCTCGGATCAGGTTGGCGATCGCATGGTTGGTGACCAAAATCTCAGAGATTGCGGTACGACCGCTTTGAAGCTTCGGAACCAATGTCTGCGCTATGACGGCTACTAGAGAGGTGGAGAGCATGGCTCGTATCTGAGGCTGTTCATCACCGCTAAATACATCGATAATACGGTTGATAGTCGTAGGAGCCGAGTTGGTGTGGAGTGTGCCGAAAACCAAGTGGCCTGTTTCCGCTGCAGTCAAAGCCGCCTCAATCGTCTCTTTGTCACGCATCTCCCCGATCAGTATTATATCAGGGTCTTGACGCATCGCATATTTGAGTGCGATGGCAAAACTTCGCGTATCTTCGCCTACTCCTCTGTGTGAAAAAACACATTTTTTATTGGTATGTATGAATTCTACCGGGTCTTCAACCGTGATGATGTGTTTTTCTTCTTTTTCGTTGATCTCATTGAGCATCGCCGCCAGAGTCGTTGATTTACCGGATCCTGTAGGTCCGGTGACCAAGATAAGCCCTTTTTCTCTTTTGATAATCTTTTTGTAAACCTCCGGAGCTTTTAGATCGTCCAAAGATGGAATATTGATAGGAATGGTTCTAAAGGAGGCCGCTGTGTCACCGATAGTACGATAAAAATTTGCTCTGAATCTACCGATACCCGGCAGCAAAAGGGCGAAATCTAGCTCGTCAAACTCCTCGAAATGCTGTTTTTGCTTCTCTGTGATCAAAGAGTAACACATCTCTTCTATGTCTTTGCCGGTAAGTTTTGGCAGATTGACCGGACGAAGTTTGCCGTCAAGACGGATCAGCGGTTCGCTTCGGCTGATGAGGTGCAAATCCGAAGCTTTGTAGGTAACTACACTTTGCAACAGCTTTTTGACATTGAATTCAGACATCATTTCTCCTTTGTTGACAGTTACGGATCATTTACTCAATAATTGCGGGAACGATAAAAAAATCATCTATACTCTGCGACGCATGCGCAAGGATACTTTTGGGTATCTCAGGATCACAAAAAGGCATATCTTCGCGCATAGGCGTACCTCCGTCTAACGTAGAAAACGAGCTGTCCAGTGCCGATGTGTCGAGCTCAGATAGATTTTCGACATAAGATACGATCTCCGTGAGTTGTTCTATGATCTCATCCTTTTTTGCCTCATCAATATGCAGATGTGAAAGTTTCTCCAGTTTGCTCAAAACAGTATTATCTATCAGCATTATCCACTCTCCTCTTTTGTCAATTTGTAAATCGGTATCACAATGGGATCATTATATATTAAATCACTTTAAAGTGTTTAATCTCCATTGAATGCGATATGGTAAAAAGCCAAGCTTTTCTTTAAACATTTTAAGACCGTCTTTTGCACCGAAAAAAGTATCATACATCAAAAATGTGACCTTTTTCTCTCTGATCAGCTCGCTTACGATCTCTGTCATCATCAAATACATCACCCCATCATTTAGAAAATCTTTATGACCAAGCAATTGCGATACCAGAGCAAAATCACCATAATATCCGATATTACAGTAGCTTCTGAGCCTCCCGCTGCTGTCAAGAACTCCGAAATAACGATAATTTGATTTGTCTTCAAATCGTTCGATTTTTTGCAGATAAGAGTTCGCCATCTTGCGTCCTTGTCTCTCTTGCGCCGATGTATTGATCTGATAAATATCTTCTACATGATGATTGCGATCTATCTCGCAAAACATGTAGTTCCGTCCCTTTGCTTTTCGCGCATAATAAAATGCCGAGTTTTTGCCGTTGACTGACTTGAGATACTCGTCGCCTGAAGCAAAAGAGGCGATATTTATCAGTGCGATTCCAATCTGTTTGTTTTGGAAAATTTTATATTTTGGATGCCTTTTTGTAAAATATTTATATGTTGCTTCAACATCATTATTTTCACTTTTATTATGCACAAAGGAAAGTTCAACCACAGGAAGCTTTATGATTTCGCTAAATATCTTTAAATTTTGACTAATTTTTTCTATAATTCCCATTTAGACAGATCCAGTTTGATAAGTATATTTTGATATAGAGTATAATTATACTACTTTTTGTGTAGAATGCGAGTTATAAGTTTTTTATTGATTGCCTATGCGTACAATGCTTGATAGTTTCAGTCGGCAATAAAACAATTTACCATTATTTTAGATTAAATTATTTTAAGATATAACTGTAAAACAAGATTTCAAAGGGGAGTGCAGATGCATCCATTGTTGCAAAAAAGTACAGTCAGTTCTGAGGAGCTGGAAGAGTTGCTCAAAGATAGAGATACCAACAAAGTAGAGTTCGTACTGGTAGATGTCAGAGAAGAGATGGAGTATGGGATGGGGCATATCAAAGGGGTTGACTTCCTGAAGCCAACCTCTTCTTTTCATACATGGACACAAGAGTTGCTAGAGCAGACGCGCGAAAAAGTGCTGATCCTCACTTGCCGCACCGACAATCGCAGCGGTCAAGTCCAAGCCATTTTTAAAAGCAACGGCCATCCGCGCGTGATCAACCACTCAGGCGGGATCGTCTCTTATCGCGGAGAGATTGAGAAGGGTTTGTAGTGTCCAAAATACTCTATATTCACGGTTTTGCAAGCTGTGCGCAAAGCAGTAAAGCTCAGGCGCTCAAAGCATTCTTTGGTGAAGAAAATATTATAGCACCCGACCTCCCCCCTGCTCCGATCGATGCCGTGGAGATGATCCAAGAGATGATAGACGATGAGGATATTACTATGATCGTGGGCTCATCGCTAGGCGGATTTTATGCTGCCTATCTGGCTGAACTCAATGCTATAAAGACTGTTTTGATCAACCCGTCGCTGAGACCATTCGAGACATTGGCGCCATTTGTAGGTTGGCAGCAGCGCCTTTGCGGCGAGGAGGAAGAGGTGTTTGAGTTCAAAAGCGTTTATCTTGGGCATCTCAAAAGCTATAACATAGAAAGTCTCAGAAGAGGCAAATATCTTGTGTTGTTGCAAAGCGGCGATGAGTTGCTTGACTACCGCGAGGCGCAAGAGCGCTACAAAGAGCATAGGGTGATCGTCGAGTTTGGAGGCAGCCACCGCTTTGACCGTTTTGATGATTATCTATGTATGATCCGCAACTATCTGCAAGGAATACAATGCAAGTAATTGATCTGTTTATTCGTCTTTTGAGCTTCAAGTCTGTGACACCGGAAGATGCAGGTTCTCTGGAATTTATCCGAGAGTATCTTGGCGGGTACCAAGAGATATGGAAAAACGAAGGAGGCGTCAAAAATCTTTTTCTATATAAAAAGTTTGGCGAAGGGGCGCATTTGTGTTTTGCGGGTCATGTCGATGTCGTACCGGCAGGAGATGGCTGGCATAGCGATCCTTTCGTCCCGATAGTCGAAAACGGCGTCATTACGGCGCGTGGAGCACAGGATATGAAAAGCGGTGTGGCGGCGTCTGTACAGGCGCTCAAAGATACAGAGTCGTTTGCCGGAACGCTCTCTTTGCTTTTGACAAGCGATGAAGAGGGGGATGGAGTCTATGGTACACAAATCATGCTGGAGCATCTCAAGTCCATCGATTTTCTTCCTGACTATGCTATCGTAGCTGAGCCGACCTGCGAAACAAAATTTGGTGATGCGCTTAAGATTGGCCGCCGAGGTTCCATCAACGGAGTGATCAGGCTCTTTGGCAGACAGGGGCATGCGGCATATCCTGAAAAATCACTCAATCCGATCCATGCCGTCAGCCATATCTTGCCTCATATAGCCGGCGTTAATTTGGATTTGGGAGATGAGCATTTTGCGCCGAGTAAATTTGTGGTGACAGATATACGAGCCGGCATGGAGGTGACCAATGTAACTCCGGGAATACTCAAGATGATGTTCAATGTCCGCAATTCTACTATGACGACACTCGAAGATATAGAAGACTTTGTCCATCGTCACTTTGAGGGAATGGAATATGAGCTGACCGTGGCTCAGTCCGCCAAGCCTTTTGTGACAGATCCGGATACCAAAATAGTCAAGGTCTTGAGCCGAGCCATCGCACAGATCGCCGATACGGAGCCTAAATACTCGACTGCGGGGGGTACCAGCGATGCCAGATTTTTGGCTGAGTATGGGGTCAATAGTATTGAATTTGGGGTGATCAACGATACGATCCATGCTCCAAACGAGCATACGACCGTTCAAGAGGTAACCGACCTCTATCGTGTTTTTTGCGATACAATTAAAAATTATGAGTATGGAGAAGAGTGATGATAGAAAAAGTTTTCTTAGGCTTGGTAGCGGTATTTGGTCTGCTTTATGGCGAGGATCTTGTCTGGCAGCCAAATGTCCAAAGCGCTTTTGCTGAATCAAACCGTCTCCAAAAGCCTTTGATGGTGATGATCGAAGGCGAGCATTGCCGGTGGTGCAAAAAAATGGAACATCAAACGCTTGAAGATGAGACTATCGCCAAGCGGCTTAAAAGCTTCGTGCTTGTCAAGACCACTAAAGAGAGTCCTGACGCCAAGGAGTTTCCTCCTGTCGAGTATGTGCCGACTATATTTTTCATGACACCCGACAAAAAGCTGCTTGAACGCGTAACAGGATATTTTGAAGTTTTGGATTTCGCCAGCTGGATGGACAATGTCGAAACCAAACTGAAACAGCCAAAATAGATGTCAAGAAAATCATCAGTACTTCCAACTATCACCAGATATATCATCTTGAGAATGGTGGGGTTGATGCTTGCCGTGTCGGCTCTGTTTTATTTCATTCTCACACGGGTATTGGCAGTTCGAGAGGCAGTTACGGTAGAGATGATGCTGCTGGTATCGTTTGCTGTCATTCTTTTGGTAACTGCGATCGTATCTAAGATGGTTGAGAAAAAGTTAAGGGCGTTAAATAAACATTTGGCTGATTGCAGCACAGCAAATGGATTCTTTGGAGAAACGGAGTTTGTGACTAGAGAGTTTGATCAGATCAATCAAAATCTGATCAAAGTGCTCAAAAAAGCCAAAAAACGAGAAGAAGATAAGCAAAAATACAATGCCAAACTCAAGCTAAAAAACAAACAGCGAAGCGATATGCTCTCTGCAATCGCTCATGAGTTTAGAAATCCTATCTCCTCTATCATCGGATATTCGCAGACACTCTATGATGACAAAGAGATTTCGCGCGCTATCCAGGAGCAGTTTTTGACCAAGATCTACAATAACGGTTACAAAATTGAGGCGCTGCTGAGCCGTTTGATACTTTGGAATAAGTTTGAGAGCGGTGAGGCGATATTGCATAAGAGCCGCTTTGATGCAGTCGTCCTCGCACACGAAGCGATTCGCAGCCTCAATGAAAAATATCCTAAGCGGGTAATCAAAATCGATGGAGACAAAAGCATGGTGACAGCAGATCGGATACTGATGGATGTGGTTTTGAAAAATCTGATTGAAAATGCCCTGAAGTACTCCCAGGACGAAGTGAAGGTTGCCATCGCGGGTGGGAATATTTCTGTAGCAGACCATGGAGTCGGTATCGCGCCTGAAGATATTGACAAAGTGACCAAAAAGTTTTATCGTACCGGAGCGCATAGCTGGGATAACTCTATGGGGCTTGGGCTTGCCATCGTCAAAGCAATTCTGGAGCTTCACGGTACGCAACTGGCAATCAAAAGTGTCAAAGGCCAAGGATCGGAGTTCTCTTTTCATTTAAATTGATGAAATACACAATATTTTCTTATTAATAAAAGTTTCCAATCAACACAATACAAGAAAATCAATCTTTTTATCATAACAAAATATATATTTTAATCTAAAATGCACTACACTTTAAGTATAACAAATGCCCTTAAAATCGCATTTAACATGTGCTTATCGTTGTGATAAGCCGGGTTTATGGGCTATGTTAAAACTGAAGAAGAGGAGAAAGCATGAAACTAGGGTTTTTAGTCGACCTAAATCTCTGTATGGGGTGCAAAGGTTGCGAGATCGCGTGTAAAGTGGAAA
>DYNJ01000113.1 GCA_020721085.1 Sulfurovum sp.
CTCAAGCCGCCTTCCCTCTCCAAAGAAGAGATGATCCGCGCTCTTAGAAGAGTATGGAGTCAAGAGAGTCATGTGGTGCGAGAGCATATCGTACACTATCTGCTCCAGTCTAAAAACTCCAAAAAGCAGACAGCCGCCAGCCAAAAACCGCTTGACAAAGTTGAAAAGATATTGATGATGCTCGATGGCATTGATCATACCAGAGCCGAGGAAAACGCTCTGCTGGAAGCTTTTATCGAGACCAAAAACTCCAAGATCACTGAAGAAAAAGTAGCCAATAAACTGGCTTATCTTCGCCTGCAAGATCGCCTAAACAAGCTCATGCAGACGCTTGAAGTAACTTTCAGCAGCCTTGATGAGATGAGCTTTTATCAAAGTTACCCATTTGTGATGCGCCAGGCAGAGTTTACAAAAATCCTTCAGACCAAAACTCCTCCGCTTGATATGGATACTCTGTGGAGTCTTGATAATGAGCATTTGACAGCACGGCTGAGAGCCGAAAAATCAGAAGCGATCCAAACTGCTCAAAGCTCTATCGATGCATTTATCAAACAGATTGAGAGCTATCATCCTTGGCTTACAGTTGATGAGATGATCACTTCTATCAAGCGAATGCCGCCTGACAGCGACCTCTATCATATCCCTTTGACCCCTGATCTGATACTCCGTATCATACATCAAGATAATCCCAAATATGATCTGTTTGAAAGTACTGATCATTTTGTCATCGAAAAGCAAAAAACATTTTTGTTGCTTGATGAAAAGGTGACATATCGTATCTCGGTATCATACACCAAAGAACTTCTACACAGTGCGATATGGAGGGGCGAAGAGCTGCCTATGGCCGAAGATCTCAATCAGATCAACGAAGAGCTGATAGGTCATTTTAATCTATCTATCGAAGCTCTGTATGATCATATGGCTGATATTGCAAGCGGATTGGGGGTAGCGCGGCATACTATCGAGGAGTTTATAGTCCAGTTTATCGCTCCGCAAATTACTGCATCACAGACACTCAAACTCAAAGAGAAGAACAAACGGCGAGTACTGTATCATTTCGGAGAATTCATTAAACCTCTCAAAGAGAGAAAAATGAGAGAGGAGCTGCTGGCAAAAACGATACGGGATTTCAAAAATCTCTTCCCTCTGGCGCGAAGCCTCAAGCGAAATATCATCTTTCATGCAGGACCGACCAACAGCGGCAAAACCTATGCCGCCATGCAAAGACTCCGAACCGCTGCCACAGGATACTATCTGGCACCGTTGCGGCTGCTGGCGCTGGAGGGGTATGAGAATCTCAAAAAAGAGGGTGTAGCCGTTTCGTTGATCACAGGAGAAGAGGAGATCATAGATGAAGCCTCTACTCATATCTCTTCAACTATCGAGATGCTCAACAGCGCTGTTGATGTGGATATATGCGTCATAGATGAAATACAGATGATCGATGACCGCGACAGAGGCTGGGCATGGGCCAATGCCTTCATCGGAGCGCCTGCCAAAACAGTCATCCTGACAGGATCTTCTGACGCGCTTGACGCGGTAGTTAGTTTATGCGATTATATGGGAGAGAGTCTGGAGGTGATCCGTTTTGAGAAAAAAAACCCTCTCGAACTGCTCCCCGCCCCTACTCCACTGAGCAAAATCGAAAAACAAAGTGCTATTGTTGCCTTTTCACGCAGAGAGGTGCTTTCTCTCAAACAACAGCTCTCTGCAAAATATAGGGTTTCGGTAATATACGGCAATCTATCTCCTGAGGTGCGCAGAGAGGAAGCTAGACGGTTCAGAGAAGGTGAAAGCGAGATACTCGTGGCCACGGATGCGATCGCCATGGGACTCAATCTGCCGATCAAAACCATCTTGTTCGCCAAAGACAACAAATTTGACGGCCTCAAACGCAGAGAGCTGGCTCCTAGCGAAGTACTGCAGATCTCCGGTCGTGCCGGCCGATATGGCTTTGAAGAGAAGGGATTTGTCGGCGCACTTGACGATGGTACACTCAAGACCATTCGCAGGCAGTTTCATACACCGCTTTTAGATATTAAACTGCCCTGCTCTGTTATGGCAAGCTTGGAGCATGTCATGCTGATAGGTGATATTTTGGAGACAGACAACCTGCTGGAGATTCTCACTTTTTTTGCCCAAAATATGGAATTTGACGGTCCATTTCGTGCCGCAAATATCGATGCGATGTTAGAAGTTGCATCGATTGTGGGCGAATACAATCTTGATCTCAAAACCCGTTACTATCTCAGCTGCGCGCCCGTGAGCATCTCATCACCATATCTCGAATCTGTTTTTCACCGCTACATCAGACTTATAGAAAAAGGCTCCGAAGTGCCATATATCTCTCCTCGGGATCTTCCGTCATTTGCACAGACCAACGATATGCTTCTCAATGCAGAAGACAGAGTGCGCGAGATATCTTTGTATCTCTGGCTTTCGTTCAAGTTCTCAGACTATTTCAAAGAGACGCAAAATGCTATTGATGCGCGTGTACGCCTCAACCGTTTTATCGAAAACTCACTCAAAAAGGGTCATTTTGTCAAGATGTGCCGTCAGTGCGGCAAAGAACTTGATTTTAGCTACAGATTTTCTATCTGTGATGACTGTTACAGATCCGGCAACCGAACAGAAAAAAAAATATTAAGCAAAAAGAAACCTTATTGATATTTGTTAATATATAATATTTAGTCTGAAGCTGTACGTCTCTTTTTGTGCCAAAAGTAAACATATTGTCCATTACTTTTTTTAAATCTTTCATTTTAACTATTCTGATACTCCACTTAAGTTCAGCAATGATATATTAAAAAAATAGGATCAAGCTATCCTATATATTATGTTTAGGAGAAGGCATGTCAATACATCTAAAAGCGGGAAAGCCTGCCTCAAAAGATCAACTTGTCGATATTCCGGCACTTATTTGCGCCTATTACAGTCTCAAGCCGGATGTTTCTACGGCAGAAGAAAAAATATCGTTTGGTACTTCAGGCCACAGAGGAAAGTCGTTGAAGAAAAGCTTCAATGAAGCCCATATCCAAGCTGCCACGCAGGCAGTTTGCGAATACAGAAAGCAAGCAGGAATCACCGGGCCGCTCTATTTGGGCAAAGATACCCATGCGCTCTCGGCGCCGGCAGAGATTACTGCAATCGAAGTTCTATCGGCAAACGGTGTAGATACATTGATTGCGTCAAATAACGGATATGTGCCGACACCTCTTGTCTCTTTTGCAATATTGGCGCACAACAAGCAAAGCAAAGAACAAGCGGACGGGATCATCATCACCCCTTCGCACAATCCTCCGGAAGACGGCGGATTCAAATACAATCCTCC
>DYNJ01000047.1 GCA_020721085.1 Sulfurovum sp.
TTGAGGATAAAAATGATCCGTTATCTCATCCTCTCTTTTATCCTGATGGGGGTTGTGGGATATTTCCTTGGGCGGCTCTTTCTGGCACCGGTGCATGAAAAGATCGAATCTTTGGATAAGTTTATCGACGATACCACACATGAGCTCAATACCCCGATCACAGCTATATTGATGACGATAGAGAGCCTCAAAGGCTGTGACGCAAAAAAGCTCAAACGACTTGAGGTAAGTGCCAAACGATTGAGCTTGATGTATGATTCGTTGACATATCGACTGCGAGACAAGAACAAAGAGTCCACAAATGAAACCTTCGAACTCTCGCAGCTACTCAAGGAGCGATTGGACTATTTCAAGGAGTTGATCGACGCAAAAAAACTGACAGTACAATTGCATTTAGATGAATTGATGCTTTCGATGGACAACGATAGCGCCATCCGCCTTATCGACAACCTCTTTTCCAATGCGATCAAATATAATGATCCTGGAGGATCGATCACTTTGAGTACAGAAGGCGACAAGCTAATTGTAGCAGATGACGGGATCGGTATCGATCCATCGGTTCAAAAAGAGATCTTCAAACGCTATAGACGCGCCGACAAAGATCGAGGCGGATTTGGCATAGGTCTAGATATTGTACTATCAGTCTGCAAACAGTACGATATCGGAATTGATGTAGAGTCTGAAAGGGGCAAGGGAAGCCGCTTTACTCTCAATTTTAGACGGGTCAAGGCATGATACGATTTTATCCCGAATTATGCAATAAAAATTCAAGCATAAGCACCAACCATTTTTAGCAATGTCTTGAACTTGTCGCCAAAACCTGATTTGGCTATTTTCTTTTGGTGTGAAGGTGCTTTGGACATATCGAAATTTTTAGCGTAATCTTTAACATCATGAACATATATAGTGGGTGCGACCGACATATGAACATCCTTTCGAAAAATTTACAACACTCAATTTCAATATTAAAAATTAATATCATTAGAATGGAAAAATGATATGTTCTTTTGTTGTTTGGTGAGGGATATGGTCAAAATATAATTATGATATAGTGATGATATTTAAATTCGCAAAATATGACCAATACAAAGGAGAGAGAATGGAATACAGAATAGAGAAAGACACTATGGGTGAAGTGAAAGTGCCCAATGCGAAATATTGGGGGGCTCAAACACAAAGATCATTGGAGAATTTTGCAATAGGTGATGAAAAAATGCCCCGTGAGGTGATAAAAGGTTTTGCATATCTCAAAAAAGCTTGTGCGCTTGTCAATAGTGATCTGGGGAGATTGGATAAACACAAAACGGATGCGATCGCAAGGGCTTGTGAAGCTATACTTGCCGGTGGGCTTGATGGGGAGTTTCCTTTGGTGGTGTGGCAGACGGGATCGGGGACTCAATCAAATATGAATATCAATGAAGTAGTTGCCAATAAAGCGATCGAAATTCTTGGCGGGGACTACACCAAAGAAAAACTAGTTCATCCCAATGATGATGTCAATAGGGGGCAAAGCTCCAACGATACATATCCTACAGCTATGAGAATCGCCGAAGTGGTGGCCGTGGAGGATGATCTTATTCCGGCTATCGGTCAACTAAGGGCGACACTCGATGCCAAAGCAAAAGAGTTTGCTTCGATTGTCAAAATCGGAAGGACGCATCTCCAAGACGCTACGCCGCTAACGCTCGGTCAAGAGTTGAGCGGTTATGTTGCGATGCTGGATACAAACTTCAGACAAATAGATGACGCGCTTGTGTATTGCAGGGAGCTTGCTATTGGGGGTACGGCAGTGGGTACAGGACTCAATTCTCATCCTGAATTTTCAATGAGAGTTGCGGAGAAGTTAAATGACTTTATGGGTAAAAATTATGGTTTTGTATCCCAGCCAAATAAATTTCATGCACTTACGGGACACGATGCAGAGGTGGTGCTTAGCGGCGCGATGAAAGCACTTGCTGCCAATCTGATGAAGATAGCCAATGATATTCGTTGGTTGGCAAGCGGACCTAGATGCGGTATCGGTGAGATTATTATCCCGGAAAATGAACCAGGAAGCTCTATCATGCCCGGTAAGGTCAATCCAACGCAAGCAGAAGCAATGACGATGGTTGCCGTCCAAGTGATGGGTAACGACACGGCAGTGGGGATTGCTGCAAGTCAGGGCAACTTTGAACTCAATGTCTTCAAACCGGTCATAGCCTACAATATTTTGCAATCATGCAGACTTTTAGCCGATGTAACAAGGAGTTTTGATACGAATTGCGCAGTCGGGATAGAGGTATCGAAAGAGAAGATAGACTCCTATCTGCACAATTCACTCATGCTAGTCACGGCGCTCAATCCTTATATCGGATATGAAAATGCTGCTAAAATAGCCAAAAGTGCATACAAAAATGGTACAACACTTAAGGAGGAGGCGGTCGCTTCCGGGTTGCTTAGTGCCGATGAGTTCGAACGGTATGTGAAGCCGGAAGAGATGATCGCTCCAAAAATGTAGGTGCAAAAAAGTGGCGACAAGTGCTTCTTTCTCGCCGGCATTCTATTTGTAAATTGGCTAGTGACATTTTATTTCATTATTAAAATAATACAAAAAAACCTTAAATTATATTGATAATTATTACTAAATCATTTACTGTACCGCTATATTACACTATATGAAGTCAAAGTTGCGGTTTGTCAAAAATTGTAAGTCAGTCGAGCCAAGAATCGGTCATATCCGCCATCATAAGGCATATCCTGATCATCTGCAAGAGTATTTTTGTTGGCATCATCAATCATAGCATAGCTCATTTCGGCAGTTATTTTATCAATTTCATATGCAGCAGCTATATCAACCTCTTCGATCTCGATATTATCGGGTAAGCTGTTTTTAAAATTGCCATATGTAGCTGAAAGTGTCAATCCTGCTAAGCCTATTTTCTCCATATCAAAATCTATCGCAATCCGATATGCTTCTACATCCTCGACTCCGTCGATCGTCATCTCTTCCATGCATGTCAGATAGGGTCCTCCGCCAAAACCGTTTGAAACCACACCGGATACATCGTTGTAAGACGCGCCTATCGTAGCCATTGCGACATTCACGCTTGCGCCGATCCCATAGACATTTCCATCCAATCCGCTATCAGATTTTTGTGCAAAATCTGCAAATTGTCCGCTTAGTTCCAATCCCATTGTTTCAGAAAAAGTGACAGTATAGGCGGCATCGGCATACAATGCATCTGACAGCCCATCAATACTATAGTACCATCCCTGCAAGTGAAGATTTTCTATACTCTCGTTGACGGCACCTATGACAAATGCGCCATCCCCCCCATATACAAGCTTTTTAAATTCTGAGATATTTTCACCAGAATCAAAGCCGGCCCATCGTGTCACATATCCGCCCATCAGTGTTGTTTTTTCAAAGCCGGTATAGCTTGCGATTGCGGCTTCAAAGCTGTTGGGGTGCATACGGATATCATCGGTATCGGCAAATGGTGTATCGATGAGTTGGCGCCCGAGGCGGATGTTGAGGTTTTCAATTGCATAATTGATATATGCTTCGCCCACATAGGCATACGAGTCGCCTTCATCTGTAAGAAAGTCAATATTTTCCTCTTCGCCATCACCTGTTGCAAAAGGTATCTTTTGACTGATATAAGCACCTAGCCCAAAATTAAATCCACTCCATGCACCTGTTTCATACTTGAGGATACCGCCTAATGCCGCAGTATATGTATCAGGATCTATTGCATTATCCTGATCTATATATCCAAGGCGGATTTGACCGCTTATGCTACCCTCTTTGAAGGCATTGGATACTGCATGATCCGGCGTTCTCATAACCTCCTTCTTGGCGATATCTCCGCCGGCATCTATTTGAGTCGCGATTGAAGCCACAGCCAAATATAATATTCTTTTACGCACATTGCATCCTTTTATGAATATGATAATAATTATCACTAAAATAATACAACCATTTACTTAAATTAAGATAATAATTATCAAAATTATAATTTGATACTTAATGATCACTTTAGGGTAGCTGTAGCAAGAGAAATATTTGCAAAATCACAAAGAAGTCAAAAAACTCTATGGAGCGGTAATCTTTAAACAAGCGGCTACTATGCCATGAAGCGTCGTGAAATCAAAGACAAATGCCAGAACCGGGGAGGCAAACTCCGCTCCGCCAAGCCACATCAGCCTGCTGAGTATTCCGATTAAAATGCCGTAGAAGAATGGCTCATGTATGCTCCTAGCTCAGAGGGAGGATGATCGGATTGAATGCTTTGACGGCGATGAGGGCATGTTTGCCGATACAGAGACTTTCTCCCTCGTTTTGGCTGATGACGGTTCGCACGACAGAGGAGCCCACCAGTAGCGTGACGATCGTGATCGGCGGTTCGGTTTCCAGCTTGAGCACCTCCCCTATGAGCTGCAATTTTCCGCTGAGGCTATGGGGGGTGAAAAAATCCATCGGCGGACAGATACTCGCAACCCGTCCTGTTTGGATATTGGCAAGACGATTAGAGAGTTTGACGGTTTCTGCTATATCATGACTTACTAACAATGTGGTAATGCCGAGTTTTTTGTGAATGAGCGAGAGCTCATCTTGGAGCTTTTGCCGCATTGTCGGATCGAGTGCTGAGAGTGGTTCATCAAGCACGAGTATCTTGGGATGACGCACCAGCGCGCGAGCGAGGGCAACCCGCTGTTTTTGTCCCCCTGAAAGCGTAGCAGGGAGACGATGCGAGAGAGCGCCAAGCTCAGTCATCTCTATGAGGGTATCGGCATAAGCGCGCTGTTGGTTGTTTTGGGCAGCAAAAAGAAGGTTTTGCCGTACGCTCATTGTCGGGAATAGAGCATAGTCTTGGAATACAAATCCGATACTCCGTTTTTGGGGAGGAAGATTGATCTTTTTGGCGCTGTCAAACCACACTGTGCCATCCACTTCGATACTGCCGCTATCCGGTACTTCAAGCCCTGCTATCAGGCGTAACAGCGTCGTTTTGCCGGCACCTGAAGGACCATAGAGAGTGAGAAATTCTCTATCGCGGATTGTGAGCTCAAAATGGGCTTTTAGAATGCCATCAGCAGAGCTCAGCTGCTTGACCACATCAATGCGAATCATCTCATGCCTTCCAGTGATTTTTTATTGAGTGCATAGACAAGCAGGAGTATCGCAAAGGTAACCGCAAAAAGGGTGAGAGCATACTGATGCGCCATTGCATAGTTGAGTGATTCAACCTCGTCATAGATGGCGATCGAGGCGACACGGGTTTCACCGGGGATATTGCCCCCGATCATCAGTATAACCCCAAACTCACCGACTGTATGGGCGAATGCCAGGACGATTCCGGAGACGAGGCCGTGGCGGATAACAGGGAGAATAACCCGTATCATCGTCTCCATCTTCGATTTGCCTAGAGTATAAGCAGCTTCAAAAATGGAAGTAGGTACTTGTGAAAGCGCCGATTGGATAGGGTGCACCATAAAGGGCAGGCTAAAGAGCACGGAGCCGATCACCAGTCCTTCAAAACTAAACGCCAGCCGTATCCCGTGTGAAGTTAAGTACTTCCCGATGAAAGAGGCGGGGCTGAAGGCAAGAAGGAGATAAAATCCCAGTACCGAGGGCGGCAGCACAAGAGGCATACTAACGATCGTCTCTGCTATGCTTTTGAAGCGTGTTTTGGAAAAGACCAAAAATACAGCCAAGGGTATACCGATAAACAAAAGGATGATTGTCGTGACAGCAGCGAGTTTAAATGTCAGTACCATCGTAAATAGAAATTCACTGTTCACCACGGCTCCTCAATAGAGATATTTCAGCCGGATTGACGATCCAGTAGACTCTATCTCCCCTGCATAGACCAAGCTTTTCAAATTTTGCATTTTGCACAAGTGTATTGATGGTGGCATCATGGTAAGTAAGTGATATTTCAGTTAGGATTTGCCCTTGTTTGATCTCTTTTATGAGTGCGCGATTGATATTTGCCGTCGTTTCAGAGGTTGTTTTTGCCAATATCACCTCTGTTTCTTTGAAGGCAAGTGATATTTTTGCACCGACAGGCTCCAAAAAATGCTCTTGTACAACAAACAAATCCAAAAAATCATCATGCACCATTACGGTGATGATACTGATGTGTTTGGATGATTGGGATGAATGGATGGTCGCTTCGAGTATATTCATAGCGGTTCGACCCTGACTTTGATATCTGCCGGATTCGCATAATAGGGCGCCGATGTCACGATCGCATCCACCCCGCTTTGGGCATAAGCGATGACATTGTCTATATGGATGCCGCCTGTTGCCAGTAGTTTGGTGCCGGGATATTTTGCCCGCAGATGTGCAACTGTTTCTGATAGTCTCTCTAATGGGAATTTTTCAAGTTGGAGGATATCGGCTCCTATGTCTGCAAACTTGACAGCCTCTTGTTCGCTGATAGCCTCAATAACGATCTTTTTTTCCGGATTGGATATTTTGGCTTGCCGTATGGCATCAGCCAATTGAAGATCATTTTGGAAAAATACACGATGCGTATCAAAGATCAAGATCGACTCGGAGAGTCCAAGTCTATGGATGATGCCCCCTCCAAAGAATACCGATTTGACTGCAATTTTTTTGGTCAGAGGGATCATTTTGCGTGTTGTAGCAACAGAAATTTGCGGATTGACAGATTTTGCTGCATTGACCATATGATGGGTATATGTGGCTACTCCGCATGCGTAATCCAGAAGATTTTGGATAGTTTTATAGATATTATGAATATCTTTTGCCTCTCCGTGTGCTTCAAGAAAAACGGTGTTTGAATCTATAATGGTTCCTGACTTTTGATATGATTTGACATCAAGAGAGTTGAGCCGGCAAAGTGCGGCAGCCTCTTCGATACATGAAGCCATGATAGGCAGTTTTCTGGAAGCAAAAGCAAGCAAAGCAGGCTTTGTATCTATGCCGAGTGATGATGTGGTCAGGTCCCCGTAGGGGGCATCTTCATTGAGCATGGCTTCGAGTTCATTTTGAAAAATCATCAACATCTTTTATAAAAACATCCATTAAAATTTATAGCTTATCTCAAAGCGTGTTTCTTGGTTGGAAGACTCATGGGGATGCAGAACGGTTGCTTCATTGTTCTGATCCATCAGTCTAAGCTTGAGTTCACACCCCTTGTATTGACCGGACAGTTTATAGAGTATATCCATATTCCACTGATCGGTATCGCCATTTTGCAATCCTCTGTCGGTCATATTCTGATAAGGTATTTTTTGCTCGTTTCGGTTATAGGCGCTGTAGCTGAGAAATGCGCTTAGACTGTAGATGTATGCATCAAAATTATAATCTAGCTGTATTTTCCGAGCTTTTGTGTCGGCATTCCAGTCTGTTTGAGTCATAGAGCGGGTATATCCTTGTGTATGAAATCCTCTCCATGGGGCTAGCAAATCTCCTTCATTGCCAGTATTTGACATTGCTGCCATCAATCTGGCCGGACCATGGTCTACGCTCACTCTCAAAGCATAAAGATCTGTATCGATACTGTTGTCGCTGTCGTTATTGTTTTTTTGCGGTTGGATGATCTCTCCTGCGCCATTGTCAAATTGTTTCAAATAGAGACCGCCAAGTCCTATGATAGAATCACCTGCTTCAATCGCATATCCGACTTCAAATCTTGCTTGGCTTGCCAGATTCTTCCAGTTCATCCCCCATGCGTCAAACCGGAGACTATTGATGCTTTTGTTGGTGACACCAAAAATCGCCACACCCGGTGCGTCGCCATTGATCCCTACTGTTTTGCCGTAATGGGTAGAGTAGTATGAAGATATCTTTGAGGGCGTATCCAAAGTATCTGCCATGTTGCCAAAGTAGGTCATCCCTCTCTCTTTGATCTTGTCGGCATAGCAGAATGATAGAGTAGTGTTGGCGATATCGTTTGAAATGATTTGTACCCCTTCTATGGCGACAGGAATCATCTTGGTGTCGTTTGGCGTAATCCAAGGATTGGTTTTGTCTGTCAGGATTCTTCCTGTTTTTGCTTGGGTCTGTGCGGTCTTATATAGGAGGTAGGATTGCGCCAAGACAGCATATCCTTCGCCGTATGGATCAGATATCTTGGCTCCCGTGAGAGGATCCCTATAGGAGTCTCTAGAGAAGAGATCTTTTGATGTTGTAGCGGTATTGCCATCCTCTTCGTCTGTCCAGTCTCCAGGATTTTGTGTCGTATAAAGACCGATACCCAAACTCAAACCGGAGAGAGGATCAGTTTGGTAGATCAGGCTTCCTCCCAGGGCAAACCCTTTGGCGGTCGGCAGGTCATCACTCTTCCATTCGGTGACGAAATACTGCGACCTGATATTGCCTTCAAGTTTCCCCTCTTTAAATGCGCTTGTCAAATCATCTGCGCCGATAGCGAAAACTGCCGTTCCTGAAATGAGTGCTGCTATAAAGCTTAGTTTTATCATACATTAATTCTTTTCAGCCGGTAAGCCATAGCCGTTTGCTTTTAAGATCTCTTGTGCCTGCGGAGAGTCTATGAAACGGAGAAATTTTTTGGCGGCGATCTGATTTTCCGGTGAACCGTTTTTGAGTCCTATCATCGCCTGCTCGATTTTGTTATACGATTTTGGATCTACTTCCACCCATTTTCCTACATTTTTCATCTCAGGAGAGAAGACGATGGATTTTGCCATAAAGCCGACATCAACTGCTTTGGTCGTGACATAGGCACCCGCCTGTGAGATCGATTCGGCGATGATGAGTTTCTCTTTCGCGGCATGCTCTACTTTGTAATACTTCATTGCATTCATCGCTTCGATCCCGTATGGGGCTGTTTTGGGGTTTGCAACAGCGATCTTTTTTACCGATTGATCGGCGATGACCGCCACTCCCTTGGAGAGATCCGTGCCGGTATAGCTCCAGAGGATAAGCGTTCCATATGCGTACACCTGTGATGGGGTCGTGGCATATCCGCTATCTGCCAGTTTTGCAGGGTATGCGGTATCGGCGGAGAGAAATGCATCGTAAGGTGCACCGCTCATGATCTGTTGCGTCAGTTTGCCTGATGCTCCGGTGACAATCTTGACATGGATACCAGATTCTTTTGTGAATTCTTTGCCTATATCTTCAGCAGCATACTTGAGATTGGCTGCAGCGGCAACGGTGATGGTTTGGGCTGCGAGGGCAGAAGCAAGCGACAAAGAGGCAAGTATGAGCTTGAGCGGTTTCATCAAAAAAGCTTTTTACAATATACCAATAATGACACTTGAGGATTTGAAAATTGCATAGACTTCATCCCCTTTTTGTATCACTGGTAACTATCGAATGAACAGTTCCATAGAGTGTATCGCGAGTAGAGGTCAATATGAAAACTCCTTTTATATCTTTTTTGATATAACCGAATTATAGAAAAATAAACTTAAAATTCAGCTTACAAACCGATAATGATATGAATCGAAGAGATGAGGGCGCCGGCTTGCATGCCAACTTGAAAGTTTTGCGCAGTGTCGTATTGCCCAAGAGCGACAATGAGTGTCCCGCTCTCGGATCTTAGAGTAATTTCGATATTGTCTTCTATGTGTTTAATCGTTTCGATGATCCCAAAAAGAAGATTGTCTGTCGCATCAGAAGATGGTAGTGTTGTGAAGATCATGACATCAGTCGATTTGATAATCGCATATAGATCACACCCAACAACGAGTCCCATGCTCTCAACCGATTTGGTTGAGATGGTAGAACGGATAGTCTCTTGGCCTGACAGATGGAGCGTCAGGGTAGCATGGAGACCATGGATATCGATACTTTGGAGTACTGCCGGGATTTGGTTGCGCGCACTGGTGGTCAGAAAAGTACGCCCGAGGATACGGGCGAGGCGCTCAGGATCGCTTCCTGCTTCAGAAAAACGATCTATAAATTGTCTGTGAAGTTCATCCAAGCGGTGGAATGTGGCGATAAGTTCCCGCGCATACAAGGTGAGCTTTGTCCCTCCGCCCCCGCGACCTCCCGTGGCGCGTTCGATCAACGGCTGCTCGGATAGAGCGTTCATCCCGTTGACGCGCTCCCATGCGCCCTTATAGCTCATCTTCAGCTCTTTAGCGGCAGCATTGATAGAGCCTGTCACATCTATGGTTTCCAAGAGTTTGACCCGTCCAGCGCCCAAAAAATTTTGCTTTCCCTTAGTAAGCCAAAATCGTCCGTCTATCTCCATCTCCTACCCTTTTCTTTATGTATTAAAGTATAGCATTATTTGTAAATAGATTCACTGGGGCACATAGATTGTGACAAAAAAGTGAGCTAAAATCGATCTGCAATCTGATGGATCACCCCTTCGATGTCATCTGCGTGTCCGAAGCAACTCGTAGAAGTGCACAGCATGAAGCCTTGGTTTGTGTCGCTTTTGATATAGGTGAAGGGGTAGGCGATCTTGCCTATTTCGATCTGATGGCTTTTGAGCAATGCTTTGTCAGCTTTGATGATCACATCATCTTTGAGGTAGCGGATCGCAATCTTGGTAATCTTTGGAGTCAAGATCGGTTTGCGCATGATCTCATAGGAGTTGATTTCGAGGGTTTTGAAGACAAATTTTTGATACACCGGATCTGCCAAAGCACTGATAGAGCAGAGTACTCCCAGCATAATAGCGACCGAAGAAGGATAAGAGTTGTCATAGATATCTGCCTTGGTTTCGAACTCGCCACGGGAAAATTTCCACTTGCCATGCTCATAAAATTTCTCTATCGCTTTGTTGGAGAGCTGGATGGCAAGGATGAGATAATGCTCCTCCAGTGTGCACTCATAGGCTTCGATCAGAGTATCGCAAAGATAGGCGTAGTCTTCTAGAAATGCTTTGATTTTTGGTTTTTTACCGATCAGCGCCGAATGGTAGAGTTCATCTCGGATCAACATCGTTTCTTGAAGCGCATCAAGCGACTTGACGGCAAGGCCAAGCAAGTCATGGTCGATGCGGCTGGCCTTGAAGAGTGATTTGATCATCATCGCATTCCACGAGACGATGATTTTTTTGTCGATAAAAGGATAGGTTCGCTTTGATCTTGTTTTTTTGAGTGCCTCGATCGCTTCGGCATAATGGGGAATATCAAGATTCCCGGGATCTTTGACATGGACGATCGAATGGTCCTCAAAATTACCTTTTTTGCTGATCCCGAGCGCCCCGGCAAGCCTTTCATGCTCAATGACCGGGATATTTGCTTCAGTGAAAGCTCTCAGTGCTTCATCGTAAGTATAGACAAAGTATTTTCCCTCTTCGCCCTGGGTATCAGCATCGCTGGCTGAATAAAAAAGATGATCCTCGCTCATCTTTTCACACATAAAATGGATTGTATCCAAGGCAATATCGCGATAAAAATTGTTCTTAGTGACAGTATATGCCCTAAGAAAGAGTTCAGTCAAAAGGGCATTGTCGTAGGTCATCTTCTCAAAATGCGGAACAAGCCACGCATCATCGGTGCTGTATCTGCAAAATCCTCCGTCGACACGATCATAAAAACCGCCTCTGGTCATCGATGTGAGTGTCGTCAGTGCCATTTGCAGCGTCTCCTTATTGCCCGTGAGGAGATAGCAGTCCATCAGAAGATCAAGTGTCGATGTTTGCGGAAATTTCGGCGCGGCATTGAAACCGCCATTGTTCTGATCAAAGAGCTGTTTTGCCTGTGCTGCAAATCTGCCGATCACGGAGTCATCGAGTTTGGTCGCTTGGATGGATTGCTCTTTTGGGTGCAAAAATCGTAAAACTTCTTCGGCTTTTTCAGTTAAAAGTGCTTTTTCATCGGTATATTTGGCGCAGATGAGACTTAAAAGCTGATCAAACGCCATCATCCCGTATTTTTGTTCTGATGGTATATAGGTCGCCGAATAAAACGGCTTGAGCTCTTCAGTCAAAAAGATCGAAGTGGGCCATCCGCCGGGGCGGCCGTTCATCAGTTGATAGACCTCTTGGAAATGCTTGTCGATATCGGGCCGCTCTTCGCGATCCACTTTGATGGAGACGAAACTGTCATTGAGTATCTTGGCGATATGGTCGTTTTCAAAAGACTCTTTTTCCATCACATGACACCAGTGGCAGCTGCTGTAGCCGATAGAAAGGAAGATGGGTTTGTGCTCATTTTGGGCTTTTTCGAATGCCTCTGAACCCCATGGATACCAATCTACCGGATTGTTGGCATGCTGCTGGAGATAGGGTGAGTGTTCGTTTTTGAGATGATTTGACATTATTTTTCCTTATTTTTGCAAGATATTAATAGACTATTTACCAATATTGGTTATCTTTTACCTAAGAATTGGGTATATTGTCAAGAGACAGTTGTTCCGGAAAGTGGAAAAAAAGGTAGATTTTATGATATATCGTTTTATGTTAATAGTATTGGTGGCGGGAGCTTTGCTTTTTGGCGGTGGATTTGAGTCGCTGTCTGGCCAGCAAAAAATTCTGAAACCTGACGAGGCTTTCAAAGTCTCGGTCATCCAAAAAGATAGCACTATAGAGGCATTGATCAAACTTGGCGAAAAGATCCATCTCTATAGTGATTCGCTGCATGTGAGTGTGATAAAGCCTCAAAACTTCGATCTCAATATCAGTACCAAATCACAACCCCATGTTGTCGCAGGTGATAATGTCTATGAAGGAGAAGTGGCTTTCGCTATACCTTCAGAACAAATCACATCAAAAGTCAATGGCGATTATACGCTTTTGATAGTCTTCGAGGGGTGTTCTGATAGCGGTATTTGTTATCTGCCTCAGAAGAAAAGTTTTGATTTCAAAGGTCAGTCATCTACTCCCGCAGGCGCTATCGAGCCTATCACAAAACCGCAAACTTCTGCTTCTGGCTCGGGCGAGAATAGTGTTGTCGATAAGATCGGCAGCTTGACAAGCGAGGCAAATACTGCAAAGATCGCCGAT
>DYNJ01000114.1 GCA_020721085.1 Sulfurovum sp.
GTAAGGCACTTAATTATGAAAATAGCCATCGCAGGAACGGGATATGTGGGACTCTCAAACGGGATATTGCTTGCGCAGCATAATGAAGTAGCAGCGCTGGATATCATCCCCGAAAAAGTGGCACAGATCAATGCGCAAAAATCGCCTATCGAAGACAAAGAGATTGAGGAGTATCTCAAAAGAGATGATCTGAATTTTAAAGCTACTCTTGACAAAGAGGAGGCGTACAGAGGAGCTGATTTTGTCATCATCGCCACGCCGACCGATTACGACCCCGAAACCAACTACTTCAATACACGCTCCATCGAATATGTCATTGCCGATGTGCTGAGTATCAACCCCGACGCGGTCATGGTGATCAAGTCCACCATCCCGGTGGGGTATGTCAAAAAGGCTAAAGCACAGTTCGGTACCGACAATATCATCTTTTCTCCAGAGTTTTTGCGTGAAGGAAGCGCACTGCATGACAATTTATACCCTTCACGCATCATCGTCGGCGAGTACAGTGAGCGCGCCAAAGTATTTGCCGGATTGTTGGCACAGGGTGCAATCAAAAAAGATATACCCATCCTTTATACCGACAGCACCGAAGCAGAAGCGATCAAACTCTTTGCCAACACTTATCTGGCTATGAGAGTTGCGTTTTTCAATGAGCTCGACAGTTACGCCGAAAGCCATGGACTCGATAGCCGTCAGATCATCACAGGTGTCGGTCTCGATCCCCGTATTGGCAGCCACTACAACAACCCGTCATTCGGATACGGCGGATATTGTCTGCCCAAAGATACCAAGCAGCTCCTCGCCAACTATGCCGAAGTGCCTAGCAACATGATCCGAGCGATCGTCGATGCCAACGCCACCCGCAAAGACTTCATAGCCGACAGCATCGTCAAAAAACTTGGACTCAGCCCGCGCGACACGGATCCGAAGCTTGCCTCATCTAAAACCGTGGGGATTTACCGCCTTGTTATGAAAGCTGGCTCGGACAACTTCCGCTCCTCCGCCATCCAGGGGATCATGAAGCGGATCAAAGCCAAGGGTATCGAAGTGGTCATCTATGAGCCGACACTGCATGAGGAGAGATTTTTCAACTCCCGCGTCCTCAATGATATCAATGAGTTCAAAAGCATCTGCGATGTCATCATCGCCAACCGTCATGCTGCTGTGCTTGATGATGTTGCAGACAAAGTCTATACGAGAGATCTGTTTGGCAGCGACAGTTGATGTGGATGAAGCAACCGCATCCAGCCACTAACCACCAATAACTTTTCCTTGTCTCTTCTTCATCCTTCTTCAGCTATAACCAGCTATAATATCTATTATAATCAAAAAAAGTGACTATTTTGTAGGCTACTAATGTATTATATACTACAAATCCCTATCAAGATAATTACATTTAGTCAATTGTCAAATATCCTTCAGATGCCAAACTTGTAGCAAGCATTACACTGTTGATATCAATATGTTCGCCCCAAGTGTTGCTTTTTTGATTTTCGGGATCAAGCCAGAAATTTTCGATGATACCGCACAAGGGAAGATATGTCTCCAGAGCCTTTGACTGGGAAGCTAAAAATCGGTGATCCGCAAAGTGCGCCGGATATTCATCGCAAAGTGTCCGGATTTTTTCTACACCGTGCAACCCGATACTCAGACCAAGCTCACGAAATGCCAGTCGATACTGTGCAGGATATTTCAATGTGCCGGTAAGCATAAATGCATCTATTCCTTTTTTGGCAAAATGCAGCAATTTTGAGAGCATATCGCATAAAAACTCCATTTTGCCGGATATGATAAGCTGTGTCAGCTTACATGCATCACCAAGCAATCCGCCAATCCCCAGCGGATCGTCGGTAGCCATATGGACAGCTTGGCACATTTGTGCTGTCTGGGCTATCTCGGTATCAAGATGAAGCTCATATGCTTCTTGATCTCTGGAGGCTGTTTTGACAAGCTGAAGATAAGTAATATACCCATCCAGAGCATCATGCTGTCCCATGGAAGAGACCAGCGGGTAAGAAAGATCGATGCTCATCTTCCAATACATTCGTTTTTCTTCGTTGTATGTTGTGTTGGTAAATTTACTATGTGCCGTTTGGGCAAGCTCTATCGCCCAGCGGTTATATTTCGGATCTCCCGTGGCTATGGTGACCAGATCAAGCGCATGCATCCATTTGGTTAGGTAGTGAAAATATTGACCATCTTGTTCCCACTCCAAGCGCTCATTATATGGCTCATCTCTTTTTCGTTCACTGAGTTTTTTGCCTATCCTCAATCCGCCTTTTGTAGGATGTGATTCTCCTTCTTCTGTGCCAAGACCGCTGATCCAGCCGCTGCGGGTATCGTCACTGCGATGCTGCCCTAAAACATGATGCACTTGATCTACAAGCAGCAAAGCCTCCTCTTTGAAACTTTGCTTGCCTGTTTGACGAAAAAGCTCTAAAAAGTTGCACAAAGCAAATGCGTCAGTCCACAAATATCGCATAGGATAACATCCAGCTCCTGCAATGCAGGTTCGTTTAGAAAAATCAGTCATAATAGTTTGCACAATTTCTAACTTTTGCATGAATTCCTCCTTTTTTTATAATACTACTTTTTTATTGCTTTTTGTTTTCTATCTTTGGTACAATAGAAAAAAAAGAGTATATGATGTTTAAAAATCGAAAAGATGCAGGTCAAAAATTGGCTTCAGCGCTTCGGGCATACAAAGAAGAAGATGTTTTGGTTTTGGCGATTCCAAGAGGCGGTGTAGAATTGGGGTATGAGATCGCTAAAGCATTGGAGTGTGATTTTTCATTGATCATTTGCCGGAAGCTTCCCTATCCCTATAACCCGGAAAGCGGCTTTGGTGCTATTGCCGAAGATGGTTCGGTTTATATCAATAAACAAGCATCGGTCTATGTGTCTGACTATGAGATCAAGCAAATCATCGAAGAGCAGAGTCGAGAGATCGAAAGACGCATACAGATACTAAGAGACGGCAAACCGCTTCCCTCCATAAAAGATCGGACTGTTATCTTGGTCGATGACGGTATCGCAATGGGCTCGACTATGCATACAGCCGTTGCTATGTGCCAAAAGAGAGAGGCCAAAAAAATCATTGTTGCCGTACCTGTTGCAAGCGCCCGGTCTATAGAAAAATTTTCTCAAATGGCTGATGAAGTCGTAGTGTTGGAATCGCCGGCAAACTTTCATGCAGTGGCTCAAGTTTATGAAAATTGGTATGATGTGAGTGATGAAGAGGTTTTGGATTTGATGAGAAAAGGGTCTGGAGCCGAATC
>DYNJ01000048.1:0-8364 GCA_020721085.1 Sulfurovum sp.
GTCGCATGTAAGGGGATATATGATTAAGTGGCTCCGGATGCAGGATTCGAACCTGCGACCAAGTGATTAACAGTCACCTACTCTACCGCTGAGCTAATCCGGAACAAAGAAATTACGCTGATTGCGTATTATTTTAGTGGAAAGAATTATAGTCAAAAAGTATCCGAAAGTCAAGGTTTATTTTGTGAAACTCCGTAAAATTTGATCCCATTTGTCTCTTTAATGGATATTTTGCCTTGCAAAATCATATTTTGCAGTCTTTGACGGCTTCCCAAGTCAAATAAAGTCTCAATATCCTCATCACTAAACGGTCTTTTGGAGAGTGTCCGAAGAATCTCTTCATCACTGTAATGCTCCTGCTTTGCCTCTGTTTTTTTGCGGGATGCGATATGCAGAGGCAATGACGAGTCAAACTCTCCGGCTATCTTCTTAAGCGCTTCATAAGACAGGGGCTTGACTTTATAAGCAGGAGGGCGGTCGATAGTACTAATATCGATACGGTCAGGTCTGAGCAGAGATAGAAAATCGTTGAGCTTTGCGATCTCTTCTGCCTTATCATTGATCGTCTCTACAAACAGGATCTCGATGATCAACACCCCTTTATAGAGCGCCCTAAACGACAGCATACCCTCTTTGATCTTGTGGATTACGATACCTCCATGAGCACGGTCAAGCTTTTTGAGACACTCCTGCGTCGCACAATCAAGCGACAGCTTCACCATATCTATCCCAAGTAGCGCATCCTGAACTTTTGGGTCGTCTATCGTACTGCCATTGCTGAGGATCAACGTCTTGATATTGCCTTTGAACCGGTTAATCTCACTGACCAGCTCGCCTAGATACGGATAGAGGGTAGGTTCGCCGTTGGCTGTAATCGTGATCACATCGATATCTTTATATTTTTCGAGTAATTTTTGCAATGCTTCTATGACAATCTTGACAGGAACAATATCGGTATAAGATGCGATGGTCTTTACTGGTGCGAGTTCACAATAGAGACAATCAAAATTACACTGCTTTCGTGATGGACTCAGATCGATCCCTAGCGATTTGCCAAAACGGCGGGAGATGACAGGACCGAAGATAATACGGCTGCTGATATCGACGGACGGCACTAATCTCTTCTTGAAAGCTCTTGACAGAGTTTGACGAAATACTGCGCATTTTCCACAGGCACATCAGGCAAGATACCATGTCCTAAGTTGAAAATATGCCTACCGTCTTTCATCGTCTGGGCGATCGACGCCACACACTCTTTGGTCGCCTCTTTGCTGTAAAGACGGCATGGCTCCATATTGCCCTGCAAGACATAGCGGTCACCCAGCTTCTCTTTGGCAAGTGCCATTGGAGTTGACCAGTCAACGCCAAAAACATCAAAATCTCCATCAATATCATCAAGATATCCGGCAATGCCTTTTGGGAACATGATGATAGGAATATGAGGATATTTAGCTTTGATATAGCCGGCTATCTCTTTCATATAATTCCAGCTAAACTCAAAATATTTTGATTTCTCTAGCGCAGCCGCCCAGCTGTCAAATATTTGCACTACATCTGCTCCGGCTTGGATCTGCATCTCAAGGTAGTATTTGACCACCTCCGTCACTTTGGCCAGCAGTGAGTGCATCAGCTCCGGATCGGTATAGATAAGCTTTTTGACAACATTATAGGTCTTTGTGCCTTGTCCTTCTATCATATAAGTTGCCAAAGTCCAAGGTGCTCCGGTAAAGCCTATAAGAGCTTTATCGCTTGAGAGACTAGAGCGGATAAGCCTGATAGTATCATACACATAAGTGAGCCTCTCGGCAGCCTCTTTTCCGCCCAAAAGAGCATCAATATCGGCTTTCGAAGTGATTGGATCAGCAAATACAGGCCCTTCTCCTGCTACAAAATCAAGTTTCATCCCCATTTCATTGGGAACTACCAAAATGTCAGAAAACAAAATTGCCGCATCGACACCGACGATATCGACAGGCTGAAGCGTCACCTCTGCTGCTAGCGGGGGATTGTGGCAAAGATCCAGAAAACTTCCCGCCTCTGCTCGTACAGCCATATATTCTGGCAGATATCGTCCCGCTTGACGCATCATCCATACTGGCGTATATGGAGTTTGTTTGCCAAAGCATGCATCAACAAATATCATCAGTGTGTGCCGCCTTTATGAAGAAAATAGAGTCCGGTCGAAAGCAAAAGGATAGAGCCTGAGAAGTAAAGCATCTCAAGCGCGCCGTTGTATTGTGTATGCAAAACCCGCTGGAAAAAACTGACTACCAACACCATAACAATTACTTTGGCAAGTTTGTCTTTGAGCTCATCAAGGGAATGGATCTCCAATATCTTTGATGCCGCGCTGGTCTTGGCTATATCGATATCAGAAATAAAAAGCTCATAGAGTCCAAAGCCGAAGATAAACATCACTATCGCCATCAGATAAAGATCAATAGCGCCAATCAGCCCGCTCACTACTGTTTCATGAAAATGTTCAGGATGGAGGTGATTTGTATAAGTATTAAAAACATCACCTACTACTCCAAAAACATCTGCGCTAGCCACTACAAAAAGCGAAATGCCTCCTAGCATACTGCAAATCACCGCCAAGAGGACAAAAAAACGGCTGTTCCAAAGTACATTTTCGAAAATAGCCTCAATCCATCTGATCATTTTGACTCCAAGTCGATCCATTTTTGCGCGATTCTTACAGCATTGGTCGCAGCGCCCACTCTGATCTGATCAGCTACACCCCAAAGATGGAGGATATTGTCCGCATAGACATCTTTGCGGATACGACCTACATAAGTATAGTTCGTATCAGTCGCAGTGATAGGCATTGGATAGATTTTGTTCTCGATATCGTCGACTACTTTGACATTTTCAAAGTTTTCCAAAACTTCTCTGGCTTTATCGACATCTACGACTACGCTTTCACCGAAAGTGACAGTAATAGATTCACTGTGGCTTCTTAGTACAGGTACTCTGACGCAAGTAGCGGAGACAGCGAAATCGCTGTGCATGATCTTATTGGTCTCGTTGACCATCTTCATCTCCTCTTTAGTGTATCCGTTTGGCTGCGGCACATCGATATGGGGGATGACATTGAGCGCGATCTGGTGCGCAAATGCTTTTGCTTTTTCGTCACCGAGTTTGAACGCAAAGAATGCCTGCATCTGCTCGACAAGCTCATCCATCCCTTTTTTGCCAGCGCCGCTTACCGCTTGATATGTACTGACATCTACGCGCTTGATATCATACAGATCATGCAAAGGCTTGAGCAGCTGCACCATTTGGATCGTCGAACAGTTAGGGTTGGCGATGATGCCGGTCTTTTTCCAAAGTTTGATATCCTCCGGGTTTACTTCCGGCACCACAAGCGGCACATCTGTATCCATTCTGAAGTGGCTTGTGTTATCTATCACGACTGCTCCGGCCTCAACTGCATAAGGTGCATATTTGGCCGATATATCTCCGCCTGCAGAGAAGAAGGCGATATCGATATCCCTGCCTTCAAATGCAGTTTCGCTGAGTTCCTCAACCACAAATTTCCTGCCGCCAAGCTCAACCTCTACACCGACTGATTTCGCAGTTGCCAACGGAATCAACACATTGACCGGAAAATCCATCTCACCAAGTACTCTTATGATCTCTTCTCCGACAGCGCCAGTGGCTCCGACTACTGCAATATTGTATTTATTCATTCTCTTCTAATCCTGTTATTAAATTTGGTTCACCTTCAGAAGGTATATTATCATCATCTTGCTCCTCTTTGGGGCATTTGGCTATACTAACAACTTTGTCTTTGTTCTCTACATTGACCACAATCACGCCAGATGTATTGCGTCCTGCTTTGCGGATCGATTCCATGTCTACACGGATCATCTTGCCTATACTGGTCAAACACATCAGGTCTTGATCATTTTCTACGAAAACCACACCGATCACATCGCCGGTTCTAGGCGTAAGCTTCATTGAGATCACTCCTTTGCCGGCTCTGTGCTGCTCACTATATTCAGAAGCGTTGGTGCGTTTGCCAAGTCCTTTTTCGCTGAGCATCAAGATCTCGTCTTCTTCATTTTCGATCGTGATCGCACCGCAGACGAAATCATCTTTGAGCTTAAATTTGATCGCTGTCACGCCTCTGGCGACTCTGCCGATCTCCCTTGCCTCTTCAATTGGGAATCTTATACAAATACCTTTTTTTGTCGCCACAAAAAGCCATTTTGTATCAGGTTTGACAATCTTCGCTTCTACCAACTCATCATCTTCATCAAGATTGATCGCTCTGACTCCGTTGCTTCTGATATTGGAGTATTCACTGAGATTGGTTCGTTTGACGATACCGTTTTTGGTAAAGAACACCAATCCTTTGTCTTCATTGAAGTCTGTCGTCGGGATAATAGCCATGATCTTCTCTTCGGCCTGGAGATTGATCAGGTTGACCACCGCCTTGCCCTTGGCAGTACGGCTTCCCTCTGGGATACGATAGACTTTGAGCCAATAGAGCTGTCCTTTGTCTGTAACGAACATCAGCGTATCATGTGTGTTGGAGATGAAGAAGCTCTCTATAAAGTCATCATCATGCGTTGTTACCGCAATCTTGCCTTTACCGCCCCTATTCTGTCTTTCATATGATTTGACCGGCACACGCTTGATATAGCCTCTATGGGTAATCGTCACCACCATAGGCTCATTGGAGATCAGGTCTTCGATATCTATGTCATCATAATCATCGACTATCTCGGTACGGCGCTCACTCTTGAAATCATTGCCGATCTGAACCAGCTCTTCTCGGATGATACCGTTAATCATCTCTTCACTTTTGAGTACGCTCTCCAGATAGGCGATCGTCACACGGAGTTCTGCGAGTTCGTTTTCGATCTTCTCTCTTTCTAGCCCGGTAAGTCGTCTAAGTCTCATCTCCAAGATCGCAGCCGCCTGAATCTCAGAAAGACTGAATTTACCCATCAGCGCCATTTTGGCTACTTCGCTGTCCTCACTCTCACGGATGATTCGGATCACCTCGTCTATGTTATCAACAGCTATCTTCAAGCCTTCCAGCAGATGGGCTCTGGCTCTAGCTTTTTCGAGATCGAAGATGGTTCTTCTAATAACAACAGTTTTTCTATGATTTAAAAACAGATCAAAAAGTTCTAAAAGATTAAATACCTTCGGCTCTTTATTGGTGATAGCCAACATAATTATCCCGAATGTCGTCTGCATTTGTGTCGATTTAAACAGGTTATTGAGGACGATTTCACTCATTGCATCGCGCTTAAGCTCCAAAACGACACGGATACCTTCACGGTCAGACTCATCTCGTATCTCAGAGATTCCCTCGATATGCTTCTCTCGCACCAGCTGTGCGATATTTTCAATCAATCTTGCCTTATTGACCATATAAGGAAGCTCATCGATGATGATGATCTCTTTATTTCCTTTTTGTTCGATATGCGTCTTGGCGCGTACTTTGATGCGTCCGCGACCCGTCGTATAGGCATCAGTTATGCCTTTGCGTCCAAAGATCACGCCTCCGGTTGGAAAATCAGGACCTTTGACCGCGCCCATCAACTCTTCTATATCACATTTTGGATTGTCGATGCGGATCAAAAGTCCCTCAATGAGCTCATCTAATCTATGCGGAGGTATATTGGTCGCCATACCGACTGCGATTCCTGAACTTCCGTTGAGCAGAAGATTGGGCACACGGCTTGGCAATACATCAGGCTCACTCATACTGTCATCGTAGTTGGCTACGAAATCAACTGTGTCTTTTTCCAGATCACTCAGCAGCTCTTCGGCAATTTTTGTCATACGAGCTTCTGTATAACGCATCGCGGCGGCATTGTCGCCATCGACAGAACCGAAGTTTCCTTGACCGTCCACAAGCGGCGCTCTCATAGAAAAATCCTGCGCCATACGCACCAATGCATCATAGACTGAATTATCGCCGTGCGGATGGTATTTACCGATCACATCCCCGACGATACGGGCGGATTTCTTATAGGGGCTACGATGAGCAAGGCTAAGCTCGTTCATCGCGTAGAGGATCCTTCGGTGTACAGGCTTGAGTCCGTCTCTCGCATCCGGAAGTGCACGACCTATAATGACACTCATCGAATAGTCAAGATAACTGGCTTTGATACTATCTTCTATCAGTACCTCTTCGGTATTGCTTTTTTCTTCAAACAGATCACTCATGCAACTCCTTGGATATTTGGAGTGGCGCTCTCCAAAAAATTTGAAAGATTATAGCCAAGGATCGCTTAATGGTCGTTTTATCAACGATATTTTCACAAACTTGATGTATAATCGCTACCTTAAATAAACTATTTCAATTATTGGAGCGTCATCTTGCCAATCGATCAGATCAAAAATATTATCGACTACGGTATCATCGGTCTATTGGTGCTTTCGAGCATCACAGCCTTTGCGCTGGCCATCGAAAGAGTTCTTTTTTACCGATCTGTTAAACTTGCCTCTTATCGGCACAAACTGGCGCTTGAGCTTGACCTATCCAAGGGTCTGGGCACCATCGCGTCTATCGGTTCAAATGCGCCATATATCGGTTTGCTTGGAACAGTGCTGGCGATCATCCTGACATTTTATATCATAGGAGACAAGCAAGACAATATCGATACAGGCGAGATCATGAAGCACTTGGCGCTTGCACTCAAAGCCACTGCCGCCGGACTGCTTGTCGCGATACCATCGACTATCATCTATAACGCTTTGGTGGGATATGTGGACAGACTGATCGCGCAGTGGGAAATCTTGCAAGACTCAAAGAAAGGCGATGAGGCGCACAGATGAGACGCGAACGCTTCGATAAAATGAATGTCATCCCTTTTATCGATATAGTTTTGGTCTTGCTTGTCATCGTACTGGCTACCACTTCTTTCATCAATAAAAAATCGGTCAATGTCGAACTGCCTACGGCCAGCAACAAGAAAACAACGGAGAAAAAAGCGATCACGATCTCCATTGATAAAGAGGGTAAGTATTGGTTTGAAAAGAGTGAAATCCCCCTCAAAGAGCTTGAGGCAAAACTGCAAAAACTAGATCCCAAAAAAGATGTGATCTCACTGGAAACAGACCAAAAAACAGAGTTTCAAAAGTTCGTTTCAATAGTAGATATCCTCAAAGCCAAAGAGTTTCAAAACCTATCTATTATCACCAAATAAACCCTTCAGCTATTCATGATCCCGTAAGGTCGCTTAAGCTGTCCGACCAGCTGATGCAGGCTCACGAGGCGCCCCTCTCTGGCAAATTCGCGGCCGCCCAAAAATACGATCATCGTCGGGACGGAAAAGACTTGAAAATGAGCTGATATCTGCGCATGTTCATGGGCATCAAGGTAGATTTGGCGAATGAGAGGAAAATTACTGTCAAACGCCTTTTTGAACTTCGGACGCAGTGCATGGCAGGCCTGGCAGTTTTCGCCGGAGAAATAGAGAAGCACTCCTTCGCTTTTGTTGATCAACCCCGATATTTCTTCAAGTGTCATCATTTTACCTTTTATATTAATTGATATTTATTTCCGTCCCAATAGCCTTTGTATGCTACAATCCTATCGCCTCTGAGCTCATAGAGCCAAAACCCTTCACGCCCAGACATCGTAGCGCTCCCTGCACAAAAGATCTCGCTATTGAGTCCATCTATTTTGATACGATAAGTATGGTGTACATGTCCGCAGAGGATCGCTCCAGCTCGTATTTTTTGACACTTTGCAAGCAAGGCATCCGCATTGATTAATCCATGCAAAGCGGTATCATTTTTGCCATTTTCAAGTCGTGGGGCATAGTGTGTGAGCACAAAGACGAATCTGCCATCAAGCCGCCTGTCTTGGAGTGCGAAGTCAAATGCTGCAAGCTGACTTTGAGTAATCTTGCCGCTTGAGCGCCAAGGCAGGGGATTGGGGCATGCACTGTTGAGCGCGATCACGGCGCATTTTTGACCTATCAAACGCACCAGAGGCCAGCGACCGTCACTGCAATATTCGGGCATATCACTATGCATTACTTCGCCAAAATACGCCAAAAAACAGTCATGGCTTTTGACTTTGGAGACATAAATATCATGATTACCCGGAACCGTGATATAGCCGCAGGGCTGATGCATCAACGACTCTACCATATCCCTTGAGAGGGCTAGCTCTTTTTCGAGACCAAGCGCGGTGTAGTCGCCGGTATTGATCACCATATCGATATCATGCTCTTGGACAAAACGGGTCATCGCTTCCATTTTGAAAGCTACATCGCTGAAACGGCGCGCACGACCTTTGAGCAGATTGACCGCGCCAATGGCTCTTTTGCTAAACCACTTATCCCAGCACATCTGTGAAACATGCGTCCCGACATGAATATCACTAAA
>DYNJ01000048.1:8464-12668 GCA_020721085.1 Sulfurovum sp.
GCATCGGCCAGCGTCAGCGCAAACAGCACATTCACGCCGTGCTGCAGCAGCGTCTTGTGCGCCTCTTGGAGCGTGATACCCGTCGTGATGATGTCATCGACCAAGATCGCATCGATCCCCCCTTTGCCGCGGTAGCGAAAATCTCTGGGGTTGTCCAGCCGATACTGGAGCGTTTTACCGGCATATGTAACTCTGTTTTGAGATAACAGTGAGATATGAAGCGGCTTGGAGTGTGGTGTTTTCATCTGACGAACCATGCGGGCGACATGAGAATATCCGTTTTTGATCTGCTCATCGACACCTATGATATAAAGCGCGGCATGGTCAGCCTCTGTGTAGCGGCGGATGAACGGCACCATCGTCATCTGTGCCAGCTCGCCAAAGATTCTATATCCTTCGGGTTTATGCTTGCTTAGCAAGAGCGGCTCGATAGCGCTATATTTGTAAAAGCTGAAGACCTCCAATGTCCCTATCTTCCTTTTGGTAATCGATGGCTCGAAAAGCGTCGTACGGCAATCATGGCAAAGGACTTTTAAACTCAAGCAGTGGCAAGAGTAACAGCGCATAGCTTCCCTTTTTGATATTCTTTAATATCTTATCAGAGAATATCTCTGATCGTCATCGCATAGTGCAAGACGAGAAAATTGAGAATAAAGATCCCCAGAGATGAACCTCTTGATAGGAGTTTTTGGCGTAAACTTTTTTCGGTATAAAGCGTTTGAAATGAGATAATCGTATGGATAAGTGTCAATACGATCACAACCGCGACAATGATCAGCTTGATACGCAGCGCATCGACAACTTCGCTGTGGACACCGCCATCAAAAAGTATATTGACAAGTCCGTTATCGATGATCATTGCACTGCCTGTACCCAAAAGTATCAATAGCGCAGAGAGCTCAAAGTACCCGTAAATCGGTCCTATGCGTCTATAAACCTCTTGCTGATCCTGTTTGTCACGGAGCGTCACCCCCAAAACAAAAAGAAATACCGATCCCCCGATCCATGATATGGCAGCGATCAGGTGAAAGTGAAGTACAAATCCCATCCCGGTCTCTTAGCTGTCTATCTTCAAAATAGCCATAAATGCCTCTTGGGGCACCTGAACCTTGCCGATCGATTTCATCCGCTTTTTGCCCTCTTTTTGCTTTTCGAGAAGTTTTCTTTTGCGCGTGATGTCACCTCCGTAGCACTTTGCAGTGACATTTTTGCCCATCGACTTGACATTGCTTCTGGCGATGACATTGTTGCCGATACTCGCTTGTATAGCTACTTCAAAAAGCTGTCTCGGGATCAGCTCTTTGAGCTGACCGACGAACGCCAGCCCCCGTGACCGCGCCTTCTCTTCCGGGACGATGATCGAAAGAGCATCCACAACTTCGCCTGCCACCTTGATATCCAGTTTGACCAGCCTGCCCTCACGGAAACCTATCGGATCATAATCAAAACTTGCATATCCCTTGGTCATGCTCTTGAGCTTGTCATAAAAATCCAACACGATCTCATTCATAGGAATCTCATATTCCAGCAACACACGGTTCTCGTTGATATAGTCCATCTTTTTTTGAATACCTCTGCGGTCATTGAGGAGTGTGATTAGATTGCCTACGAACTCATGCGGCACCAGGATCATAGCATGGACATACGGCTCGAAGATCTTATCTATCTTTTGCGTCTCGGGAAGTTCGCTTGGGTTTTGTATCTCGATCTCCTGGCCGTTTGTCTGCAATACGCGGTAAACAACTGTAGGAGCCGTAGCGATCAGATCTAGATCAAATTCTCTCTCAAGCCGTTCTTTGACCACCTCCATATGCAGCATTCCCAAAAATCCCGTTCGAAAACCGCTTCCCAAAGCCAAAGAACTCTCCGGCTCATAACTGAGCGAACTGTCATTGAGCTTGAGTTTGTCCAGTGCATCTCTAAGATCTTCAAATTTATCTGTTTCGATAGGATATATGCCCGCAAACACAAAAGGCTTTGCCGGCACAAATCCTGCAATCGGCTCGAGCGCCTGGTTTTTGGCATCAGTGACCGTATCGCCCACCTTGAGTCCATCGACGCTTTTCAGGCCCATCACCACTATCCCCACTTCGCCGGTTTTGATCTCGTCTGTTTTGATGGGCGATATGGGATTTGGATACATAAGATCGAGGACACCATGATCATCTTTGTCGCCCATAATATGCACCTTCTGTCCCTTGCGGATCGACCCATCAAAGACGCGCACCAAAGCCAGAGCTCCAAGATAATTGTCAAACCAACTGTCATATATCAGCGCTTTTGTCGGCGCGTTTTCGTCGCCTTTGGGAGCCGGAATACGCTCGATGATAGCATCGATCAGCTCCTTGACCCCCTGTCCTGTTTTGGCGGAAACCAAGTTGTGCTCCGTACAGTCGAGTCCTATCGCATCCTCTACCTCTGTGAGCACCCTTTGCGGATCAGCGGCTGGAAGATCGATCTTATTTACTACGGGCAACAAGGTGAGATTATTTTCCAGCGCGATATAGACATTGGCGATCGTCTGCGCCTCCACGCCCTGCGCCGCATCCACGATCAACAATGCCCCTTCGCTGGACGCAAGAGATCTGCTTACTTCATAGGAAAAATCGACATGCCCCGGAGTATCGATCAGATTTAGGATATACGGTTCACCGTCCTTAATATAATCCAATCGCACACTCTGGGCTTTGATAGTGATCCCGCGCTCTTTCTCGATTTCCATCGTATCCATCACCTGCGAGGACATCTCTCTGTCAGAGACGGCACCGCACTCTTGAATGATCCTATCGGCCAATGTGGATTTACCGTGATCAATATGCGCTATGATCGAAAAATTTCTTATGTGTGACTGTGGTACAATGGCCATCAAAAACCTTATGATATTAAATAGTATAAATGAAACAGTTTATGTTGCGGTTATCAGTTTGTTTCAAACAGAGAGTTAACACTCTCGTTATTATGGACTCTGCGTATCACTTCACCCAGCATTTGGGCTGTAGAGAGCATTTTGATTTTTTTGCTGCCTTGTTTCATAGGAATCGTATTGGCGACCACTAATTCATCAAGATCACCTAATTCTATTCGCTCATATGCAGGACCGGAGAGTACAGGATGCGTACAACATGCCATCACACTGGTGGCACCGAGATCTTTAAGTGCCTTGGCGCCTTTAAGCATCGTACCGGCAGTATCAACCATATCATCGATCAAGATCACATCTTTATCCTGCACATTTCCGATGACATTCATCACTTCTGCCACATTTGCCTTTTCGCGGCGCTTATCGACGATCACCATTTCCAGACCCAGTTTGTCTGCAAAATACCGAGCCCGTGACACGCCGCCGATATCAGGCGATGCGATGATAGGATTTTTGAGTTTTTTGGACTTGATGTAGTCGATAAACAAAATAGCGCCGTAAAGATTATCTACCGGGATATCGAAAAATCCCTGAATCTGCGAAGCATGAAGATCCACTGTCACCAAACGGGTGATACCGGCCACTTCAATCAAATTGGCAACCAGTTTTGCCGAGATCGGTACCCTTGGAGCAGCTTTGCGATCCTGTCTCGCATAGCCAAAATAGGGAACAACGGCCGTAATCGATTTGGCCGATGATCGCTTAAGCGCATCCGTAATGATCAGCAGCTCCATAAGATTGTCATTGGCCGGTGCGCATGTGGACTGAATGATAAAGACATCTTTACCGCGTACGCTCTCAGCAATCTGCACATTGATCTCTCCATCAGAGAAACGATTGACCGAAGCGATCGCCAAAGGCATATCGAGATATTTTGCTATCTCCGCCGAAAGCTCAGGATTTGCCGTACCCGAAAAAATCATATATCCGCTCATTGATGCCGCCTTAAAAATAGTGAATAATTTTACCCTAAAAACTATAAATGGGCGATGAAAAGTCTCAAAGTGTGCATTTTCAGCTCTAATCAGGGATCAATTGCAATTCGATACTTCGACAGGCTCATGAAGAACAGATAAATAGAGACCCGGAATTCGTCATTTCGTACTTGATACGGAGTCCATATCCAAAGAATAGTTTTCGGTTTTTAGTCTCTGGTTTCTGAGAAAAAGCTGAATTCCAAATCAGATCAGGAATAGCCGATAACGGCTCATTTTCTCCATCTATCATGATTTCTATTTGTATGGTTTTGATTTGCATTCAGCTTGAGTTTCAACACTTCTCCGA
>DYNJ01000049.1 GCA_020721085.1 Sulfurovum sp.
ATACAGTTATGTACCTTAAAGAAATATATAAAGATCACCTCTAAACTTTATGTCCAATAAGTTTTGTCAAGGATTGCCAAAGTGTTTTTAGCACTGACCGGTTATGATAAAGTCAACTACATTGTCAATATATGCGTTATGTTTGTTCTCTTTTGAATAGACGATATAAAATTTACGTGTCATTTTGTATCCTCGGATACGGGCTTCATATAATATTCCGTTTTTTACCTCTTCGGCAATGGCATGTTTTGATATGATTGAGACTACCGGCATATTGGTATCCGCTTTGCTTTTTTTGATCGCCTGAAGGATTGCCGTGGTATTGCTCACCTCGCCTAAAACATTGAAGTTTTTGCATGATACACCGAGATCTTCAAACACTTCAGAGATAATGCGTCTAGTATAGCTTCCCTCTTCTCGGCAAATCCATCTGAAGCCGTACAGCTCTTCTGTATGTACTGTTTTCGAGATCGGAGCATTGCTGAAGAGCACCAGCTCATCCTCCAAAAATTCACGATAGACCATATCATTATCCATCACCGGTGATTCGATCAATCCCAGATCCAATTTACGCTCTTTGAGCTGCCTGATGATGATATCACTATTGGCAACAGACAGGTTGATCTCATTGCCGATGACTTCTCTAATCGCATTGAGACAATTTCCCGGCAAGATATAGTTACCGATAGTAAATGAAGCACCTATACGAAATGTGATCTCTTTGCTGATGATCTTGAGTAGCTCTTTTTCTGCTGACAAGATACATTTCTCAAGTCTTATAGCGACATTATAAAGCTCATCGCCCTCCGCAGTCAATTTGATACCGTTCTTTTTGCGATCGATAATTTTGGTATCAAGATACTTTTCGATAAATTTGATCTGCTGCGTAACAGCCGGCTGAGAAATGCCGAGCTTTGCAGAAGCCTTAGAAAAACTTCGCTCCCTCGCTACTGTCAAAAATGTTTCAAATTTTACAAAATCCTTTAACATAAAGTTCCTTTCTTAGATATTCAATTCTTGCATTATACTTGATTATACTTAAAATATTAGATAAGAAGTACTTATTAATATAATTTTATATTGCTTTAGGTCTTTTATGCCTATATTTGGGCGCAATATCTATCTTTAATCTTTTTAAAGATATAATCATTACATATCGTAAAGGTGGTCTAAGAATATATTATTATGAAATCGATCTTTGATGAACTCAATCCAAGCCAAAAAGAGGCAGTAGAGCATATTGATGGTCCGCTTCTCATCCTCGCAGGCGCCGGGAGTGGCAAAACCAAAACATTGACGACACGGCTTGCCTACCTTATAGGCGAGGTGGGGATTGATCCGGGCAACACCCTCACCCTCACCTTTACCAACAAAGCAGCTTCCGAGATGAGAGAACGCGCCCTGCGGCTGATTAACAATCAAACAAGCTATCCTCCGCTTCTGTGCACATTTCACAAATTTGGTCTTCTTTTTCTAAAATTTCATATCGAAAAATTGGGTCGAAGCAACAATTTTGTCGTTATAGACAGCGATGACAAAAAACGGCTGCTACGCGCAATAGCCAAAGAGCTCAAGATCGATCTGAGTATCTCATTTCTTGCCAATGAGATATCCAAATATAAAAACTCTCTGCTTAATCCTGATATCGTTGGACAAAAAACAGAGCATGATGACTATCGCAAGGCGGCCATGATCTATGAACACTATCAAAGAAATATTGTAGAAAATAATCTTGTTGACTTCGATGATCTGCTCATGCTCACTTATCAGATCCTAGACAAATTTCCGGATCTGCGCCAAGAGATCAGCAACCGCTATCGCTATATCATGGTCGATGAGTATCAAGACACTAATGAACTACAGCTCAAACTCCTGGAGCACCTTGCCTCAGAGCACAACAACCTTTGCGTTGTGGGCGATGATGATCAAAGTATTTACGGTTGGAGGGGTGCCAATATCCGTAATATTTTGGAATTTTCCAGCCATTTTCGTGATACCCGCACGATCAAACTTGAGACCAACTACCGCTCGACTGAGCCGATCCTCGAAGCCGCCAACACCCTGATCGAGCACAATAGCGGCCGCCTTGGGAAAAATCTCATCAGCTACAAAGGCGATGGACCGGCTGTCAGACTTCAACACTCACTCGATGAGGCACACGAAGCCAAATCTATCGCCAAAGAGATCAAGACAATACTTAGCCAAGGGGTGCATCCGGATGAGATTGCGGTGCTTTACCGGATCAATGCGCTTTCCCGCTCCCTCGAAGAGGGGTTTGCCAAAGAGGGACTGGGATTCAAGCTGATAGGCGGTATGCGATTTTATGAGCGCGCAGAGATCAAAGATATCATCTCATATCTGAGGATTTTTTCCAATTCACATGATGATTTTTCCTTTATTCGAATCATCAACAAGCCCAAAAGAGGCATCGGAAAAGCATCTATCGACAAACTCCAAAAGATAGCATACGAACACCATCTCTCACTCTATGCGTATGGTGATGCCGCCTCGGCGAAAGAACTTGAGAAGATAATCGGCAATAGCGCCGCTTCAGCTTTCAAAAAATTGATCAAACAGATCAAAATGCTCAAGGAGGAGATCAAAGAGTCACTTTATAACTTTGTAGGGATTTTTGAAGAGACGATTAAACTCAAAGAGTCATATCAAAGTATGGTAGACGGTTTTGAGCGCATCCTCAACATAGATGAATTTTACGGATATTTTAGAGATGCCATCATCAAAAATACAGATATGACGCTCGATGAATTTCTCAACGACATTACACTTCAAAGCGAACAAGACCAGGTAGAAGGCGAGATTATCACCATCATGAGCATTCATGCCGCCAAAGGACTTGAGTTTGAGCATCTTTATGTGATCGGCATGGAAGAGGAGTTTTTCCCTCTGCTGGGCGATAACTGCAATATCGAAGAGGAACGCAGACTGGGATATGTGGCTATCACGCGCGCCAAAACCAATCTTACCCTATGCTATGTCGATAGCCGTTTTTACAAAGGCCGCAGAAAGATGATCGACAAGAGCCGCTTTCTGGGGGAGGCAGGACTCATTAAAAGTGCCAGCTTGGTCATCAGCAAAAGCTCAGCATACAAAAAAGGCGATCTCGTCAAGCACAAGATTTTCGGCATCGGGCGCATAGAGGCTGTCAACAAAACAGGCAAAGAGTTCAAGCTTCTGATCAATTTCGGCGGCAATAAAAGAGAGATACTCAGTTCGTTTGTACAGCCCATCTAATACCAACCATGAATAGACTTTTTGTTGTCCGAAAACCGATCTTCCGCAGCTCCAATAGCTTTCTAGGGGCTGTCAAGCGCAAATATAGGACTAAAAAAGCCGGTTTTTCCGGCACATTGGATCCCTTTGCGACAGGCTGCCTGATCGTAGCATCTGGGCAGTACACCAAACTATTTCAATACCTTGACAAAATACCCAAAAGCTACTGTGCCACCCTCTGGCTAGGGACAAGCTCACCTACTCTGGATATCGAAAAAGTAGAAAGTATTTCACAAATCGCTCCGCTGGATATCGACCAGATCGCCGATGTGCTAGAAAGTTTTCATGGCACACTGCACTATCTGCCGCCACAATATTCAGCCAAAAATATAGACGGTAAAAGAGCCTATAAACTGGCAAGAGAAGGCAAAGAGCCACAGCTTGGAACTATTACTTCCACTATTTTTAAAATTCAGCTTCTCCATTATAACCACCCTTTTATCCATTTTGAAGCGGTTGTGAGCGAAGGGACTTACATCAGAAGCTTAGGCAGCCTTATCTCAGAGAAGCTGGGAACCACAGGAGTGCTCTCTTCTCTTGAACGCACCTATGAAGGCAGTTTTTGCTTTGACAGCGAAAAGATGCTTGATCCGCTTGATCACCTCTGTATTCCTCAAAATTTCTATTTAGGTGACGAGAGTGATGTGGATCTCGGTAAAAAACTCTCAATTGATCAGTTTCATATCAAGCAAGAGGGGCTTTACTTTCTGGTTACTGCCCACTTCTTTGCCATCATCGAGATCAAAGATGGCGTGATAAGCTATAGACTCAACCGTGTAGAAAAATTTTCTCACAATACTTGACCGACACTATATGCAATGACAAACCATCAAAAAGACAAAGGAGTTTGATGTACACGATAGATGCTCACGCAAAAGTCAATATTTTCCTCAAAATTACAGGATACAAAAACGGATACCATACACTGTTATCTCGATTTGTACAGGTCAATGGGCTCTACGATACCATCTCGTTTATTCCGCAACTTTGCGAAACTTTCACTATCCAAGGGTGTGACAATATCCCTAAAGAGTCAAATACGCTCTATAAAGCCTACAAAGCGCTCAACCTTCATACTGCAAATCCGGCCGTTATTGAATTTTTCAACACCCATAAAATTGTCGTTGCCAAGCGTATCCCTTCGCAAGCAGGTCTAGGAGGCGGGAGTTCAGATGCTGCCGCATTTATGCTGCTTGTCAATGATATCTGTGATCTCAGACTAAGCGCCTCCCAACTCGCACAGATAGGAAGCACGATCGGTGCTGATCTGCCGTTTTTCATCTATCGCTGCACTTCTGCCAATGTCAGCGGTTTTGGTGAGATTGTCAAACCTTTTGACGAAGCGCCCCTGGCACTTGAGCTCTATACGCCACCTCTCGGATGTGATACGACACAGGTTTACAAAGCTTTTAAAGAACACTTTTTGCCATCTATCAAGCCAGACTTATTTTTCGGGTGGGAATCCATCTCTTCGTCCGAACTTCTAAAAGCTGTTGGCGATCCAATGATGCTAAACGACCTCTACCCTGCAGCGCTTGAGTCATATCCACTGCTCAGCGGTTATGTCAAGCCTAATTGGTTTTTTAGCGGGAGCGGAAGCACATTTTTCCGGCTGAAAGAAAAGGATGAAGCGTGAAGACAAGGAGACCGACCTGTCCGTCCTGTGTCACACGCGGAACAACAAAAAGGATGCTGTACAATACGATAAGGCTCTAATCCTCATTACTATCAAAGCAAATCGATAAACAAAGCGGCTTACTTTTTGACCAAATCGAAGACCACTCTCGCCTCTGTAAAGATATATTTTTTGAGAAAAAACGCATCACTCACACCCATTGCCTTTGCAAACTCATCATTAACCAGTTTATAATAGATCTCATATTTAGCATATTTTGCACCCTTAGGTATCTCGAAGCTGTATGTTTTTGAACTCATGCCGTCAAGTCTTGTGTCGCTTGCAAGAGTAGTGGCTAGATAAGGAATTGTATTCTTCCCGTTTTGATCTTTCCATGCAGAACCTAGTGTAACACGCTTTTCTTCTATCAATTTTTCATTAGAATCCAAAAACTTCACTTCGATCACTATCTCCCTGAGACCATATCCGGTAGGAATCTTATGAGGTGAGTTATTTTTGACTGCGATATCGAGTTGTTTGTCATCATTCTTGGCCGTCACTTCGGTATATCTGCTTAGGATATTGCTGTTGTCCACACTGGTAAAGCGGTGTTTTCGTACCATTCTGGCTTTTGGTTTGTCGCCTAATGATGCATAATTGGACGCAAAACCTGACTCTTTGTCGCTCATATGGCACCCTTTGCAGCCTTGTACATTGCCGCCTAAACTGTCATACTCTTTGCCTGTCGCATATACTTCAAGACCGTTATGGTTGTTTGCGCTGTAATGGCAGACAAAACAAAGATCAGGACTGTCTTGCTCATAATGCGGCCGCTGTTGGGTTTTATGGTATGGAGAAACAGCATCTGCAAACGGTCCGAACATCGTCCCCTGCGGACCGAATGTCACACTGTTAAGCCCTCCGGATCCTTTGCTTTTATCAAGGTGTATCTGATCTACATTATGACAAACGATACAGTTAATCCCATTTTTCATATGAAGAGCATCAAGTGTTTTTGTATAGTCTTTTGTTTTTTCATCATCCCCCATCGTCAACATGATCTTGTCTTCGGTATTCATCGATTTTTTAGTAATTCTTGGATTATGGCATTTCGCACACTCTACTTTGACTTCATCAGCTATCAGTGTAGGTTTTTGAGTCACCATATAATCTATCGTTTTTTTGTAAAGATCATTTTTTGAGTAGTGAGAGTTGGAGTGTCTTGATGTTTCCCAGCTACCTGAAATATTTGCATGGCACGCTTCACAATTTTCATTAGTCTGCCACTTTGGATCAATTTCTTCGGCACACATTGATACTGCTAGAAATATCCCCCAAATCATCCATCGCATAAATACTCCTTTACCACTCTCTTTCAGCAAATATTAATATGTCTAATAATACTCTTTGATTTCTTAAAATATAGGAGGCAAATTATGCTATAATGGCAAAAAAAGAAGGAAGTGTGGCTATAACGATCATTGCAAATAACAAAAAGGCTTATCATGACTATGAAATCCTTGAGAAGCTGGAAGCAGGAATTGTTCTGCAAGGAAGCGAAGTCAAAGCTTTGCGGGCAAAACGAGCCAATCTTAAAGACGGATATTGCCGCTTCATTAAAGGCGAACTCTTTATGGTCAACGTCCATATCTCCCATCTTGATACGGCAAATCCTTATTTTACTCCCGAGAGCAGGACCCCTAGAAAACTCCTCCTCCACAAAAAAGAGCTTGGTAAACTTTTTGGCAAAGTAGGACGAGATGGATTGACTATCGTTCCGCTGATGCTCTATTTCAATGAGCGCAACCATGCCAAAGTGAGTATCGGACTAGCCAAGGGCAAACAACTACACGACAAACGCCAAGACTCGAAAGATAAAACACTTAAAAGGGAAGTACAACAGGCGATCAAAGAGAGATAATTTTACTGTCTGTTTCGACAATGGCACTTTGGCTCTTTCATAAATTCTGATAATTGACTTACAAATATGCTATCGCTTGCCAATGAGACATTATTGATGATCTCATTATAAGTTATAGCTTGAATTATTGTGATTATCTCTGTTTTTGCGGGCAATATGATAAACAAGGCGAAACCAAAGAGGCTCCGACCTCTAAAATGAAAGAGGAGACTATTTTCTTCTAAGCTCTTTGATCCTAGAAGCTTTACCTTTGAGTTCTCTGAGATAGAAGAGTTTTGCTCTTCTGACTCTTCCTCTTCTGAGGACTTCTATGCTCTCAATACTGTCTGTATAGAGCGGAAATACTCTCTCTACGCCTATATTGTTCGCACCCATTTTGCGCACCATAAATGTTTTGCCTGTACCTTCACCTCTGATTGCGATGCAAAGACCTTCATAGTTTTGAACTCTCTCTTTGGTTCCCTCTTTGATGCGCACAGCGACTCTGAGTGTATCACCGGCTCTAAATTCTGGGATATGTTTGCTTTCGATTTGAGCTTTTTCGAAGCTTTCGATATATTTGTTTTTCATAACTTACCTTTTGTTTTGACTTTCTGATACAGATCAGGCCTAAAATACTTTGTCTTACACAAAGCTAATTGGGTTTTTAAGGTTGTGATTTTATCGTGATTACCCTTTAAATACTCTGAAATTACATCCATATTTTTATAATTTAGCGGTTTTGTAAAAGAGGGGGGCTCCAAAAGTGTATTCTCAAAGCTCTCCATACTCAAAGAGTCGCTATTTCCTAGTACTCCTTCGATGTTTCTGCCGATCGCATCACACATAACCATACTCGCCAATTCCCCGCCGGTCAGTATATAATCACCGATCGAAAAGAGCTCATTCACTTCTGACTCAACCACCCGCTCATCGATCCCCTCATAACGCCCCGAGATCAACACAATATGCTTTTTGTGGGCAAGTCTTTGTGCATCATTTTGCTCAAATTTTTTGCCCACGGGCGTAGCCATAATGATATGTGCGTCCGGTGACGATGCTTTGATGTGCGCCAATGCATCAAAAAGCGGCTGTGGAGACATAAGCATCCCGGCACCGCCCCCTATCATAGGGGCATCGACTTTTTTGTGCCGATCAGTCGTATAATCTCTGGGATCCACATAGTCTATGATAATTTTCCTCGATGCTATAGCTCTCGCCATGATAGTTTCACTAAAATACCCCTCTACAATGGAAGGAAAAAGTGTCATAAAGGTAAACCGCATCAGCTCGCTTCCAATATCTCTTTGGCATCCTTGGCGAGTATACGCTTTTGGGCAGTGTCTGTCTGGATAATGTATCTAGGAATATAAGGAATGAGAAATGATGCAGGCATCCCTAACTGTACCAGACGGCTATCTGTTTGGATCTGAAGATAATCGATATGCGTAATGCGCAAGATCTCTGTCACCACCCCTATCAGTTCATCATCTTCGAAGAGCCGAGAGCCAACCACCTCAAACCAAAAATGCTCGCCCTCTTTTAGCTCACAATCCTGCCGTGTCTGCTCCATGGTCGCAAAAAGTTTCGCATTGGTCAGTTTCTGCGCACTCTCCCTACTCTGGAAGCCAAGAAATCTGATAAGATTTTGGTGTAAATTGATCTCTGCAATCTCCAAAGGACCGCGGTCGCTTTGATATATTTGTCCTTGCTTGAATTGTTCAGGAAAGTCAGTATGGAGATGGAGTTTGAGGTCGCCATGCAGTCCCACAGCCTTACCGAGCTGGGCAATCATAAAGCACTCTTGCGGTTTCATCAAATATTATAATGATTTTACATTGACACGGTAGTTGGAGCCGCCCTTGGCTTTGCAACCGGAGATGACCGTTTTGATCGAGTTGATCATGCGCCCATCCTTGCCGATAAGCTTACCCACATCTTCATTGTGCGCATAGATGGTGATCTCATCCAGCCCTTCGTCTGCCGAAGCGATCTCTACACTGATGAGATCCGGATGCTTTACCAGGAGTTTGGCATAAGAGGCGACAAACTCGCTGACCATCGACTATTTACCTGTCAATCTTTTGACAGTTGGACTCATTTGAGCACCAACGCTTACCCAATAGTTAAGTCTCTCTTGATCGACTGTAAAAGTTTTCTCTTCTGTGAGCGGGTTGTAATGTCCGATCGACTCGATCCAACCGCCGTCTCTTCTTTTTCTGCTGTCTGTGACGACTACTCTGTAAAATGGTTTTTTCTTTCTTCCCATTCTGGTCATTCTGATCATTGTCATAGTATTTTCCTTTTGTCTTTAAATATTGTTTGGATTATGTAAATACTGACAACTGCCTTTAATGACCAAAACACTCATCAATATTTTTAAAGATAGTATATTACCATATTTTAGTTAAAACAAATATTAAGAAGTATCCGAAGGAGGATATCTGCCAAAATTTAAATCAACTTTTTTACGCATAATCCCCTGAAGTATATCGTTTTTGGGGATGTTTATATTTTATACACCATATTTTTGAAAATTACCGGCAAACATCCTATAATGCACCCATGGAAAATCTATTATTGGTCATATTTTTAACCCTTTCTGTTGCAACGGTACTCAACATTGTCCTCAGAAAATTTGGAATATCCCATATCATAGGGTATATTATCACGGGAACGATGATCAGTTATATTTTTGGGTTTAACGGGCTTGATATCCGTTCGCTTGATTTAATTGGGGAGTTTGGCATCGTTTTTTTGATGTTTACTATTGGGCTTGAACTGAGCTTGAGTAAAATCAAAAAGATGAAGGAGATTCTGCTTGTCAACGGTTTATTGCAGGTTTCGCTCAGTGTAATTGTGATATTTTTACTCTCCTTTTATCTTTTTAAACTCGATTTTAATACCTCTTTGATCATCTCTTTGGCATTTTCGCTCTCATCCACAGCAATCGTGATGACCTATCTCAAAAAATCCAAAGACATTCTCACGCCCTATGGACAAAAATCGATGGGAATTCTTATCTTTCAAGATTTGGCCGTCATTCCTATTTTGCTGCTGATGACATTTTTATCAAATAGCCAATTATCCTTGGGTGATGTTTTGATACAAACGATCATTTCGGGTATTTTGGTGCTTGTATTTATGTTTGCCGTCGAAGAGAAAATAGTCGATTTTTTGCTGAAATTTTCTTCAAAAACACAACTCGAAGAGTTGTTTTTGGGTTCGGTTTTTGCTATTGTTATCGGGTCTTCCCTGCTGGCTCACCAGATGGGTTTCACCTACTCTTTGGGTGCTTTTATAGCCGGAGTCATCATAGCCGACACAAATTACCATATAAAAGTTGAGTCCGATATCGCCAGCTACAAAGATTTATTGCTTGGTATCTTCTTCTTTGGTGTCGGGACAAAAATAGATGTGCTCTATTTTATGGAAAAACTCCACATCATTCTCTTTGTTTTTGTCTTGACAATGCTTTTTAAATCGATGGTAATCTATACTATTATTAGGCGAAATTCAGACAAAAACACTTCTGCAAAAACAGCTTTGGCACTGGCTCAAATCGGTGAATTCTCTTTTGCCGTCTTTGCGCTTGCAGGCTCACAAAAACTGATAAGCCAAGAGATGGCTAGTTTGTTAATCCTCGTAAGCGTCATCTCTATGATTCTGACTCCGTTCGTGCTGAGCAACATTTATACCCTCTCCTCATATTTTGAAAAAGAGTTTTACGAATCAGATGTCATAACACCCATTGGACGAAAAAATCATATCATAATAGCCGGATTTTCAACACTTGGCGCAAGAGTCGCTGCCGAGCTTAAAATGAGAGAAGCTAACTTTGTTATCATCTCCGACAACTTAAACCATGTGCTCCTGGCAAGAGAATTGGGCTTTATGGCATATTTTGGACACTTAAACAAGCTACCAGTCTTGGAGTCCTTGGCAGCCGATGAAGCAAAAGCTATTATCCTCACTGTAAACGACGAATACAGGCAACGACTCATTTGCGAAGCGATACTCAATTTTTCCAAAAATGCCCGTATCATTATCAAAATAAATAGCGCAGAGGAGAGAAAAAGTATGGAAGATTTGTCGGAACTGGAGTTTGTAGATGCGAGTATTGAAATATCCCATCTGCTTGTCAATCATGCCTTGGAAAAATAGCCAAAGTTGGAATGCCCCCCTATCTTCTAGTCACAAAGCTATTCAGGTAATTGGATAAAATGGCAGAGATCTCATCATTTCCCGCTTGTATCGTCCAGGCGGAACGAAGAGGGATCGGTCAAGGTATCAAAAAGGCTGATCTGCAGAAAAGTGAAAAGTGAAGCCTTGGTGATAATGATAGCACAATCTTTACTTCTCTTGACAACTCCATATGGCTTTGGCTTGATCAAGAGTGCTTTGAAACCTGTCACTATTGAGCCAATGCTTTGGGTTGCATTGCAGACTTCAATGAAGGAGATATTCTTGCTATCGCGGTATCCCAGGGAAACCGCCTCCACCTTGCATCTGTTTCATCATATCCTGCATCTGTCTCATGCCGCCTTTGCCGGAAAACTTTTTTGCCATCTTTGAGGCATTGCCAAACTGCTTGAGAATGCGGTTGACCTGCTGCTGATCCAGTCCGGCGCCGGCAGATATTCTGCGCTTTCGGCTATTGGTCAAAAGATCGGGATTTGCTCTCTCTTTGGGTGTCATCGAAGAGATCAGCGCCTTGATCCTGCGTATCTCATCAGAGTTATCCATATCCATATCTCCGATCTGCTTTGCCATGCCGCCCATTCCGGGGATCATTCCCAAAAGCGACTTCATTGATCCAAGCTTTTTGACCTGCTCCATCTGATCAAGAAAATCATTGAAATTGAATTGTCCTTTCTTGATCTTGCTGGTGAGGCGTTTCGCCTCTTTTTCATCGATCACAGATGCTGTTCTCTCTGCCAAAGAGGCGATATCTCCCGCACCCATGAGACGGCTGACGATCCTGTCGGGGATAAACTGCTCAAGATCAGGCATCTTCTCCCCCGCACCGATGAATCTAAGCGGTACGCCGACTTGCTGAGCCAGCCCAAGCGCAACTCCGCCTTTGCTGTCACCGTCAAACTTAGTCAAGATCACCCCGCTGATACCGATCTTCTCCTTAAAGGTCTGTGCCGTCCTGACTGCATCCTGTCCTGTCATTGCATCGGCGACATAAAAAAGCTCATCGGGATCGGCAGCTTTTTGGATAAGAGCCAGCTCCTCCATCAGCTCTTCATCGATCGCCAACCGTCCGGCTGTATCGATCAGCACCACATCATAAAGCTCTTTTTCGGCTTTTGCCAATGCAACTTTGACGATCGCAGCGGGCGACGCATTTTCGTCGGCGACCAAATCCACTCCGATCTGAGCACAGATCTGCCGTAGCTGTTCGACTGCGGCAAGCCTTTGGAGGTCAGCTGCGGCTATAAGAACTTTTTTCTTCTTCTGTTCTTTGAGAAAATAGGCAATTTTTCCGGTAGTAGTAGTTTTTCCTGAACCCTGAAGTCCTATCATCAGCACTACTGTAGGCGGTTTGGATGCAAATACAAAACCTTGGTTGCCTTTGACGGTCAATATCTCTGTAAGTTTCGTCTGAAGCGCACGCAGAAAACTCTCTTTGCCGATACCGTGTTTCTTGGTCTCGGTCTCGACAAATCCCAAAAGCTCTTTGACAACTTTGTGATGCACATCTGCTTTGAGCAGTGACTTTTTGAGCTCGGCGATCGCCGAACTGAGTGACTTTTCATCGTCATGAAAACGCATCTTTCCCAATATATTACGAAAACTCTCGGTAAGTGTATCAAACATAATTTCTGCCTCTTGCTCT
>DYNJ01000050.1 GCA_020721085.1 Sulfurovum sp.
AGTCAAATATCACACGAGATTGCTCCAAATCAGGACACGCAGGATACCCAAAACTGTACCTTGCCCCTTGATATCTATTCATACGGACATCACGGAGGCTAAAGCCCTCATCTTTGCTGGCGATATTGAGATCTAGCCGTATCTGTTTGTGTACCACTTCAGCCAATGCTTCAGCCAATTCCACTCCAAATCCATGCACCATATTGTACTCCAGATACTCATTTTTGGCATATAGCTCTTTTTCATATTCGCTAAATTTCGCTCCGACACTCACACAAGTGATAGGCAAAATATCATCTCGGCCATGGCTAAAAAAATCACTCAATGCACGGTGTGGCTCACGGCGTTGTCTAGGGAAGCTAAACTGGTATGAGGCTCTACCCATAATCTCACTTAATGGTTCACGGTTAGCATTGCCATCTATATTCCACCCCTCGCTCTCATCAAATATCAAAAGCTCCTTATCATTGCTCCGCACAGGATAGTATCCATATATGATGGTTGGGTCAAACAGTCCTCGTGTAACTATCTCACGCTTGATTCTTTCAAATGCCGGATAGACTTTGGTCTCCATGAGTTTTTTGTACTCCTCGACCGGCATACCTGCTCGTTTGTATCCCCAGTGCATCTTGAAAAGACTTCGCTTATTTATCCACTCGCACACCATATCAAAGTCAAGCTGCTCACTTCTAAGCACTCTTCGACCCCAAAATGGAGGAGTGGGAATATCTACCTTGCTTGGCATTTTGAGTTCATTATAGGGGGGGATGACAATCTCTTCTTTTTGCCTCTTCTCTTCTCGCTCTACCATATCCCCTGCAAGGCGTGTATCGAGACTAACGCTTTTATCTTCGTTGTATTTTTCTATCCTGCTCATAGCTATCACACCATCAAAAGCATCACGGCAGTAAAATATAGGACCTTTATAGATAGGGCGACAAAAATCATCGACAAAGCTTCTAGTAAGTGCAGCTCCTCCGAGCAGTACGGGGATAGCGATGCCAAGCCGTGCCATCTCTTCCAGGTTGTCTCTCATCACAGCTGTGGATTTGACCAGTAATCCACTCATGCCGATAGCTTGAATACTCTTCTCGCCCATCACATCAAGATACTCACTAAGTTCTGTTTTGATACCGATATTGATCACTTTAAAGCCGTTATTTGAGAGGATAATATCGACTAGATTTTTACCCACATCATGCACATCGCCTTTGACTGTGCCGATGACTAGAGTGGTATCTGTATCTTTTTCCTGTTTAGTTAGATAGGGGTTGAGATAATCCACCGTCGTTTTCATCGTCTCAGCACTTTGGAGCACGAAAGGCAACTGCATCTTTCCACTCCCAAAAAACTCTCCCACGACTTTCATGGCATCTATAAGAATCTCATTGACAATCCTATCTGCTCCAATCTGGCTATGGGTAGACTCGACAAGCGGTATCATTCGCTCTTTGTCTCCATCAAGCAAGAGTTTGGCGATCTTTTCTTCATCACTTAGAGCTTCATAGGCTTCATCGCTCTGCGTGTTGTCAATACTCTTGTCACTAAAGTGATTGATGAATTTAAAGAGTGACTGGTCATCAGGAGTGAAAAGCAACTCTTCGCAAATCTCTCTATCCTCATTGCACATCCTTGAAAGAGGCACGATATGTTTGACATTGATGATAACACTTGTCATACCAGCTTCCAAGCAGTGGTGCAAAAAGACGCTATTTAAAAACACCCTTGCATTGGCGCTCAACCCAAAAGAGATATTAGAAAGCCCCAAAGTAGAGCCTACAAGCGGATACTTTGCATGAAGTTGGCGTATGGCTTCTATAGTCTGCATCGCTGCATCGCGGTACTCAATATCTCCGCTTCCCACAGTAAAAGTAAGCATATCAAAGATAAGGTTTCTAGGGTCAATGCCGTGACGATTGACACACAAATCATAAATCCGCGAAGCGATTCTCATCTTATCGCTTGTTGTTTTTGCCATGCCTTTTTCATCAATGGTCAAACATACCAAAGCTGTACCAAACTTTTTGGCCAAGTTGCATATCGCATCAAGTCTCTCTTCGCCATCCTCAAGATTGACTGAATTTATAATCGGTTTTCCGCCGATGGCTTTAAGAGCCTCTTCCATGGTGTTTACTCTAGTGGCATCCGGCATAAGCGGTATGGATATTTTTTGATTGTAGAGCTTTATGACTGCACTCATATCTGCAGCGCCATCTCTACCGGCAAACTCGACATTGACATCGAGGCAATGAGCTCCGTCTCTCACCTGTGCTTGACCTACACTAAGTGTGCCTTCGTAATCACTAGTGATGATAAGCTCTCTAAAAGCTTTACTTCCTGTTGAGTTACTCCGCTCACCTATGAGAAGCGGGGCTGGAGTCTGGACAAGTTCGACCGTGTTAAAAAGCGATGCAATAGAGGGTTTGATACTCCCTTTGGGAGGAGTTGGAACTTTGCCCTCGAGAATTTTGCTAAGCACTAATATATGTTGGGGTGTAGTACCGCAACAACCGCCCAAAAAACTCACTCCATCAAACTGGCTAAATTCAAACTGCTTTGATGCGAACTCATCCGGTCCCATCGGATAGTACGTATATCCGCCTCTGTTTTGAGGAAGTCCTGCATTTGCATGGATAGATAACGGGAATTTTGACATTTCACTGAGAAGCTTGAGGTGTTTTTTGACTTGATCAGGCCCCGTTCCACAGTTGAAACCTAGCGAAAGTATATCAAACGGCTCTAGTATAGTCATAAGCGTCGCGGCATCTGTACCTATGAGCATCGTGCCGCTTAGTTCGATAGTCGCACTTACCATTATAGGAAGTTTTACATCTCTTTGTTTATTTGCCTCTTCACACGCATGAAGTGCAGATTTTATCTGAAGCGGGTCTTGACAAGTCTCAAGCAAAAATAGATCGCACCCGCCATCAATTAAACCCAATGCAACTTCTAAAAATCCTTCATACATCTCATCGTAATCAATATGCCCCAAAGAAGGCAGCTTAGTCCCGGGTCCAATAGAGCCCAATACAAACCTCGGACTTTGCTCATTTTGAAACTCATCACATACGCTTTTTACTAGCTCGGCCCCTTTGCGAGACAATTCATAAGCTCTGCTGCTCATACCGTATTCATCAAGTACCCACGGCATTGTCCCGAACGTATTTGTTGAGAGGAGATTGGCTCCCGCCATAGCGTAGCGTTTGTGTATTTGTCTGATAAGATCAGGTGCTGTATCATTTAGCAGTTCATTACAACCCTCTTGAGAGTTTCCGAGCTCATCTATCCAAGCCTCAGCTGGGATTTTGAGGTCTTGGATCTGTGTTCCCATTGCCCCGTCTATGATGAGGTATTGTTTTTGCAATATGTTTATTATCTGCTCTTTGGTTGCCACATATAACCTCTAAATATGAATATATCTGATATTGTATCAAACTATGCTCAAAACTGTGTAATGATATGTTTGAAGCAAAGTTGACCATTGAAGATGTTTTAACTATATTGAAAAATTTATATGATACAATATTTGGAAACTAAAATAGGGATTTATCATGGGGCAGAAAATAAAAAATATAATAACCGGCAAAGAGATCATCAAACCGGATCCCATAGACGAAGAGATACCTTTTGACGGCGGAGTGATGATCACAGAAACTGATACCGCTGGTATCATCACTTATGCCAACCGAAAGTTTCGGGAGATGACAGGCTATACCAAAGAGGAGCTTATCGGCTCTCCGCACAGCATCAACCGCCATCCCGATATGCCAAAAATCGCCTTTCAGGGGATGTGGGAGATCATCAAGTCTGGTGAATATTGGGAGGGGTTAGTCAAAAATATGGCAAGAAGCGGGAAATACTATCTTGTGGTCGTCTGGATCAAGCCCAAATTTGATGAGAACGGCAAAATTGTAGGTTACATCGCAGGACGAAAAATCCCCGACCGAGGTGCGATGAACAACGCCTTGCAACAATACAAGGAACTCAAGGTTCTAGAATAGACAAAACCCGCCTATTTCCGAGACAGGTATAAAATTATAGATAATCTTTTGACTTTTGAAGCGCAGAGATAACCGCGTCTATGTTGCCTTTGGGTAGATGCACTTTCCAGTCTGGCTCATCGTTATCCTCTTGCAGAAAAATACCGATACTTACTATGCTCTCACTCTTTTCTCCATATGGCTTGTCGATCACTGCTACTGTAATCTTGCCGTCATGTGCACTTTGAAGATCTATCTCTTCTACTATTGTTGTTTGACTGCTCACTGATAATCCTTTTTTATGTTTTATGATAAAGCAATTATATCACAAATACTAAACAAACAATTCGGGATAATGGTTATTTTTTTGCCAATGAAGATAATTTTGCCTGTATTTTGAGCCACAATCGGTGTTCAACTGCCGGAAAACCGGCATAAGTCTGATAACCCTTGAGACTCTTGGTCACACCGGATTTCGCGGCGATAGTTGAAAAATCTCCGATATGCAGATGACCTGCCGCACCGCTTTGACCGCCCATCACCACATTGCGTCCCGTCGTCGTAGAACCTGCCAGTCCTACTTGGGAAGTCAGTAAAGCGTATGCGCCTACTTTGCAGTTGTGCGCGATATGGACCAGATTGTCCAGTTTGCTGCCCTGCGCTATCACTGTAGCGCCGAACACACCCCTGTCAATCGCACAATTCGCACCGATCTCTACATCGTTTTCGATGATCACATTGCCGTTTTGATAGATTTTGACATGCTCTCCGGCTTTGGTCTGGGCAAAACCATACCCGTCACTCCCTATCACTGTCCCGCTGTGGATGATACATCGTGCTCCGATATGTGTTTGGTGATAGAGTGTCACATTGGCATAGAGCATGGTATCCGGTCCGATCACCGCATCATCACCAATATAGCATCCCGCCAATATAGTCACTCTGTCACCGATCACCACGCCGCAGCCAAACCGAACACTCGGATCTATATCGCAATCAACTCCAATTTTTGGCGCTTGGCTTTTTGTAGTAACAGTATGTCGAAAAAGCTTTGAAGCCAAAGCAAGTTTAAGATAAGGCTCATCGGCGATAAGAGGTGCTGTATGGGGAGGTAGAAGATGCGCATATCGCGCTTCGATCAAAACTCCTGCCGCTTGTGTCTTTTGTAGCTGTGCACTATGTTTTTCATGGTTGAAAAAGCTAACATGAGACGGTGTCGCCTCGTCTAGCGTATTAAGTCCGGTGATGATCTTGTCTTCACCGCTCCATACCACTCCGATAGCTTGACACAGTCCGCTCAACTGACAATGCTTCATACAGTCTCTTTTATCGTTCTATCGCCACCACACCGCCTCGCACCACTTCTGAAGGATTGAAACGCTGTGCGGCTTCTATAAAATGCCCGATACGCATAGGCTCATCCGCTGCCATTGCGATCACCATATCCACTCCGACATTTACGATGCCGCCGTTATAGGCACCGCAGAGCGCTTGAATATCGCTTAGGTTCTCTTCGATAGGGAACTTGACCATCACCATCTCTTTTTCGATCATCTCTTCATGTTCGATCACTTTAAATGTAGGGACAAGCTTATGAAGCTGTTTGATAATTTGCTCAATGACCTGAGGGCTTCCTTTGGTAACAATAGTGATATGCGAAAGTTCGCTTCCGGGGATCGGAGCGACCGTCAAGGACTCGATATTATACCCCCGTCCCGCAAAAAGCCCGGAAACCCTGGCAAGGACCGAACTTTCGTTCATCACGATGACAGATATGACCCTTCTTACTTTTTGCATTATTTATCCTTGTGTTCTAATAACATATTATAAAGCGCGCCGCCGGCAGGAACCATAGGCAATACATTTTCCAGCCGATCGATAGCCACATTCATAAAGCACACTTTGTCCTGTACTATCGCATCTTTGAGAGCTCTATCAAACTCCTCTTTGGTGGTAACATCATAGCCGATACCTCCGCACGCCTCAGCCAAAGCTTTGAAGTTTGGCTGGAAACTCAGATCTGTTTCTGAGTAGCGCTTATCATAAAAGAAGGTTTGCCACTGCCGAACCATACCTAGAAAATGGTTGTTGATGATGACATTTATCACGGGGATCTTGTACTCAGAAGCGGTTACAAGCTCTTGCATATTCATCAAGATCGATCCGTCTCCGGTGATGTTGATGACTGTCTTCTCAGGATGTCCCTTCTTGGCACCCAAGGCAGCCGGAAAACCGAAGCCCATCGTCCCCAAGCCGCCGGAATTGATCCATTGGCGTGCTCGGTCAAACGGATAGAACTGTGCAGCCCACATTTGGTGCTGCCCTACATCGGAAGTGATGATAGCATCCCTGCCCACTAATTCACCGATGCGCTCCATAACCCATTGAGGCTTGATCACCTCGTCGCTCTTGTGATATGTCAAGGGATGAAGCTCGTCATAACGCTTTAGTATCTCCCTCCAAGCCTGATAACGATCTGTATTGATATCCCCCAGCTCGGTGAGTATCTTGCCGACGACAGTGGCTACATCTCCAACGATCGGATAATCCACATTGACAAGTTTACCTATGTTTGCTGGATCTATATCTACATGGATGATCTCAGCATACTTTGCAAATTCGCTAAGCTTCCCCGTGACTCTGTCATCAAATCTCGCGCCAAGAGAAATGACCAGGTCAGTTTCTGACATTGCCATATTGGAAGCATAATTGCCGTGCATACCCAGCATGCCAAGCAACAGAGGATTCCCTGCCCCCATCACGCCTCTTGCCATCAATGTTTCGACAACAGGAATCTGCGTTTTGAGGACAAATTCTCGGACCAGCCCGGAGGCATTGCTCAACACAACTCCTCCGCCGATATAAAGCAGAGGTTTTCTGGCTTTTCTGATCGCTTCAGCTGCTTTTTTGATCTGACGGTCATTGCCTTTGTAGTTCGGTCTATAGGTGGCGATTGATATCTCTTCGGGATAGACAAATGTGCCGATCTCTGCTGTGATGTCTTTGGGGATATCCACATGCACCGGACCGGGCCTGCCGCTTCTGGCAATATAAAACGCCTCTTTAAGGATCCTTGGCAGCTCCTCAAGGCTTTTGACAAGATAATTGTGTTTGGTGCAGGGTCTTGATATGCCTACCGCATCGACCTCTTGGAAGGCATCAGTACCAATAAGCGCCAGCGGAACCTGTCCAGAGATCACCACCAGCGGTGTCGAATCCAGATACGCAGTCGCCAAACCTGTCACGGCGTTGGTAAACCCGGGGCCGCTTGTGACCATCGCCACACCTACCTCCCCTGTCGCCCGTGCATATCCGTCTGCTGCGTGCACCGATGCTTGTTCGTGGCGGTTTAGAATGTGCTCAAAACCGTTTTGCTTGTAAATCTCATCATATACATTCATGATCGCGCCGCCGGGATAGCCGAAGACGGTTTTAACCCCTTCGCGAATCAGCGCTTCACAGACCATTTGTGCACCACTCATTTTCATGGCTTACACTCCATTGTATTGCCACGCACGGCACGGCAAATCGTAATTTTTCCTGATTATAGCAAAAAAAGTTTAGAAGCTGTTAGAAGGTCATTTGAGAGAGAAGGCTATTCCCGGCACATCCCGAGAGCTACACCCTCTGGAAGCCCATCGTCTATTACGATACATCGTTTCGCGCGTGCCACTTCAAAGAGATTCTTAAAGATCAAAATTCCGGAAGCTATCAGATCGCCTCGCCCCACTCCGACAGCCATCTCTCTTTGCTCAAATGGCATTTCCAATATCTTTGCCAGATAATAATCCAACTCATCAGCATCCAGAACTGTTCCATTGACTTTGGAGGCATCATATGTGATATAGCTTTGACCCAGTTTTATCGCAGCGACAGTCGTAGGCGTACCGGCAGTCGCGACAAATAAAGAAACATTGCCGAATTCAAGATAGACATTATCACAGAAAAGACGCATAGGCTCAATCAGAGCAGGAAGCGCATGTTCTATTGCCTCTAGCGAATGGTAGCTTTGAGCGACTGTCACGATGCCGACAGGAAAACTTTGGCTAATGGCATGATCAAAAAATTGGAAGATCAGCTCTGTAGAACCGCCGCCGATATCAACCAAAAGAAAGCCTTTTTGGGTATCAATGCCGAGAAGATTTAGTCTATTTTGAACTGCATTTAGGGTAAGTTTCGCCTCCTCTTCGCCAGAAATGATCTCAAATGCAATACCTGTTGCCTGCCTTATTACTTGTAACACCTCATCACGATTGTTTGCCTGGCGAAGCGCTTCGGTAGCGACAGCTCTGATGCGATTATCGCCAAAGCAGATAACCTGTTTGGCTTCTTGGAGCGCTTCAATGACTCTTTGTATCGCCTGTGCATTGATCTTGCCTGATTGTGCCAATCCATCCGCTGTCCGAACGATCTTTTCATGCTCCGCGACAAATGCGCCTGTTTGACAATCAAACTGCACAACTCGCATTGTATTGGACCCAAGATCAATCGCAATCAATAGTTCATATCCTTTAAATTATATGTTGTAGCTTTCGTGCAAACCGTCATACTCGAGCTTGGCCAGGGTATCCATTCTATTTTTTTCAATTTGACGCAATGGATCCAATAGACTCATTAATACTCTTCCTGAAAGTGAAATTTGTGTTTTTGTAAGCTCTTGCGGATCTCTTCTTGATGCTCTTCGCCTTTGGTTTCCAGATCCACTGACACATTGGCATCGCCAAATCTAAGGTCTGTAGAGGTTCGGTCATACCCGATCTGGACGATATTGGCGCCTACATTGGTCAGAAGTTGAGAAAGCAGCATCAATGAGCCGGGCTTGTCGATCAATGTGACTATAAGTTTCATCTTGCGTGCCGACTTAACCAAACCCTTCTCTATGATCAATGCGAGCATAGTCACATCGATATTTCCCCCGCTTAGCACTATGCCGATCTTGCTTCCTTCGGGCAAATCGATCTTGTGGTGCAGCAAAGCAGCCACTCCGGCTGCTCCGGCGCCCTCGACCAATACCTTTTGCCGTTCCAAGAGAAACAAAATCGCAGAAGCTATCTCATCCTCCCCGACAAGCAGCATCTCATCCACATACTCCAAAAGATAAGCAAGAGTCATCGGCGAAGTATCCCGTACCGCGATCCCGTCCGCTATTGTCCTCACGCTTGTCGTATCAACCGCTCTGCCCTCTTTATAGGAATTCACCATCGCCGGAGCGCCTTCGGCGCAGATACCGATCACTCTGCACTTTGGCGCGATCGCCTTGATCGCTGCTGCCATACCGGAGATCAAACCACCGCCGCCGACAGGTATCACGACCGCTTCAAGATCTGCAATCTCTTCAAGCATCTCAAGAGCCACAGTCCCTTGCCCTGCCATCACCTCTTCGTCTGCAAAAGGATGGACAAAATCCTGACCTCTCTGGGTTGCATAGCCGATAGCGTAGGCGTAGGCTTCATCATAGTTACTTCCGTACAAAACAACAGTCGCGCCAAGCTCTTTGACTCCCTGTACCTTTGTCAATGGGGTGGATTCAGGCATCACGATCGTAGCTTCAATCGCAAAATGTTTGGCGGCGAAGGCGACACCTTGCGCATGGTTGCCGGCACTTGCCGCTACGATACCACCCCTATTGCCTGCTTCAACCAGTGTGGCTATTTTGTTGTAAGCGCCTCGAAGCTTGAAAGCTCCTGTTCTTTGAAGATTTTCCTTTTTGAGGTAAATCTCATAACCACTGGTTTGACTCAGGATCGGAGCATATGTAAATGGAGTGTGATATACAACACTTGATACTCTATCGTATGCATTTTGGATACTTTTTAAGTCTATCATTATCTTTCCTGAGTAATATTAATAAAAGTATATCGAAATTATAGGAGGAATAAGTATGGAGTGTGAGTTTCCTAGGGTCAACAGCAACAAAGATGAGATCATCAAATATTTTAATGAAACAAAAACTATCGCAATCTTAGGTCTATCCCCTGACGCCGCCAAAGACAGCCACAAGGTCGCCAAATATCTACTTGAAGCGGGATACCGGATCATACCTGTTTATCCCAAAGAGGATGAGATACTTGGTCAAAAAGTATATCGAAGCCTATTGGATATAGATATGCCTGTGGATATGGTCGTGGTCTTTAGAAAACCTGAAGCGGTAGATGCAGTGGCAGACGCATGCATCAAAAGAGGAGATATCAAGATACTTTGGACACAGATAGGCATAGTCAACAATGAAGCAGTCCAGAGGGCAAAAGATGCCGGTATCAGCGTTGTACAAAACCGATGTGCAATGGTAGATCATCGAAACTATATGATATGAATAATGGATTATATCGTCATTTTTTCTTGCGCAAAAAAACACCGCTTTCGATATGGGGCGTGTGGGGAAACTGATCAAAAATGGCACTTTCCATGACGGCATGAGTTTCTGTCAATGCCTCCAGATCACTCGCCAAAGTGTGCGGATTGCAGGAAATATAAAGGATATGTTCGATCTTTGAAATAAGCTCTATAGTTGTTTCATCAAGCCCTGCGCGCGGAGGATCTACAAGTACGGCAGAAAAATCATAGTTTTGAAGATCTATCCCCTTGAGACGGTTAAAATCCCGTACACCTCGGAGTGCCTGAGTCATCTCTTCTGAAGAAAGACGGACAAAAGCTATATTTTCTACACCATTTAGCTGACAATTTTCAAGTGCTGCCTGAATCGAGCGTTTGGATATCTCTGTGGCTAAAACTTTGTCAAAATATCTTGATAGCGGGATCGTGAAATTGCCCAAGCCGCAGTAGCTCTCCAGCAGATCTCCACTGCCTATTTTTTTAGCCTGAATGATCACCCACTCTATCATTTTGATATTTTCAAATGGATTTGGCTGCGTAAAACCGCTTTCATAGTGCCGATACCGATAGAGTCGGCTGTCAACAGCCAACTCTTCCGTTACATACTCTCGGGTAAGTACCTTTTTTTGATTACGGCTGCGCCCCATGATATAAGCTTTAATTTTCTCGCCCAATAATTGCGCTTCTTGCAGCCACGACTCATCCAGCTTTTTGTGATATATAAGTGTGATCAGCGCTTCGCCGGCGGTGGTTGCCAAAAATTCAACACTGAAAAGCCGCTGCTTCAGTTGTGGTGAAAGATTGATCGCTTCGAGCAAAAGAGGCATACTTTTTGCGATCGTTTCGATGACTTTAGGGCAGGACTCTATGATAACTGTGCTTTTTTTGTCCATGCCGCCCATCGCATAGTGCGCTCCGGCATCATCATGCCAGATACGAAACTCCGCTCTGGCGCGATAGTGGCTCTGTGGCGATTCAAACACCTCCAAATCGGCAACTCCGAAAGGAGCAAGCAGGGTCAAAACTTCCTTCTTTTTATATTGCAGCTGCGCTCCATAGTCCAATACATACATACTGCATGAACCACAGCTTCCAAAATGATTACACTGCAAACTTCAACCTTAAATAGGATATAATGGACCATTTCAAAAAGATATTTTACCCAAATAATAAAAGGTTCAAAACATGTCCATTTCAGTCATTATATTAGCAGCAGGAAAAGGTACTCGCATGAAATCGGCAACGCCGAAGGTACTCCATACACTTTGTGGCAAACCGATGCTTTTTCATGCGATCGAAGCGGCACAAAAAATCTCTGATGACATCACGGTCATCCTCTATCATGAAGCAGTAGCGATAGAAGAGCAGATCAAAAAACATTATGCCAATATCAGCATACATCTCCAAGATCTTGAAAATTTCCCGGGCACCGGCGGAGCACTCAGGGGTATTGAGTCCAAAAGCGACAAAACACTGATCCTAAACGGGGATATGCCGCTTGTCACCAAAGAGGCGATAGCCAAGCTCATCTTCGGCAAAGCCGATATCAATATGAGTGTGATTATGCTTGACAACCCCTCAGGCTATGGGCGGGTCATTATAGAAAACAATCAGGTCAAAGAGATTATAGAACAAAAAGACTGCACTGAGTCCCAGCTGCTCACAAAAAGCGTCAATGCCGGAGTCTACTGTGTTGATTCAAGTCTGCTTCAGAGATATATCCCATTGCTTTGCAATGATAACGCCCAAAAAGAGTACTACCTCACCGACATCATCAAGATGGCAGTCGAAGAGGGCAAGCAGGTACATCCGGTGATTGTCGATGAAGAGGAGTTTAAGGGGGTCAATTCAAAACTGGATCTATCACACGCCGAAGAGATTATGCAGCAAAAAATCAAAGCATACTGGATGAATGCGGGTGTCATCATGAGACTTCCCCAAACGATTTACATAGACAGCAGAGCGATCTTTGAGGGAGAATGTATCATCGAAAACGGTGTAAGCATCATCGGAGAGTCCCATATCACCGCATCACATATCAAAACCAACTCGGTCATCGAAGACTCCATCATCAAAAACAGCGAAATAGGCCCGATGGCGCGCATCAGACCTCAAAGTGCCATTACGGAGAGCCATATAGGGAATTTTGTAGAGATCAAAAAATCTGTACTTACCGGGGTCAAGGCAGGACATCTCAGCTATCTAGGAGATGCTTTGATCAATGAAGGGACCAATATAGGCGCCGGCACCATCACCTGCAACTATGACGGCAAATCAAAATACCAAACGATCATCGGCAAAAATGTCTTCATCGGCAGCGATACCCATATTG
>DYNJ01000051.1 GCA_020721085.1 Sulfurovum sp.
GAACTATCTTATGGCATACAAGCTATACCGTCAAGGGGTTTTTAGAGGTGCCCTTCAAATAGTCTCCTTAGTTTTTTATGGTAGAATAGTACTGATATTTTAAATAAGGACAATAATGCCACAAAAGATGCCGGTTTACGCCTCGTTTCGTTCCATCGGAGCTTATGCGCCTGAGATGATTTTGACCAATGAACAACTAGAAACTATGGTTGAGACGAGTGATGAGTGGATCATGAAGCGTACCGGCATCAAAGAGCGGCATATCGCTGCCAAAGACGAGTACACTAGTGATATGGGGGTCAAAGCCGCCCAAAAAGCGATCCAAAGAGCCAATATCAGCAAGGATGAGATCGATCTCGTCCTCTGTGCCACCGTGACGCCTGATTATTTCAATATGCCATCAACTGCCTGTATCATTTCAGACAAACTCGGTATTCATGATGTACAGGCTTTCGATATCTCAGCGGCATGCAGCGGTTTTGTCTATCTGTTGTCCATCGCAAAAGCTTTTATTGAGTCTGGGGTAAAGAAAAATGTTCTTATCATCGGCGCTGAGAAGTTTTCTTCTATTGTTGATTACACAGACAGGGGTACTTGTATCCTGTTCGGTGACGGTGCGGGCGCTGCGGTCATATCAGCTACCACCGACAAAGCCGAGGCTATCATAGATATCCATGCCAGCGCAGATGGCAGCTATGCTGATTTTCTTGTGACGCCTTCACCGGGGTCTGTTCATCCTGCAAGTCATGAGGCTATCGACGAAGGGTTGCATTTTGTCAAGATGAAAGGCAATGAGACTTTTAAGCTCGCAGTCAAAACACTTACCAAAGATGTCATTGAGATTTTGAAACACAACCATATCGCTTCTGAAGATATAAAACATTTCATCCCTCATCAGGCAAATTATCGGATCATCAAGGCAGTAGGCGACGCGCTTGGACTCTCTAAAGAGCAGGTTGTATTGACAGTGCAAAAATATGGCAATACTTCGGCCGCTTCGATCCCGATGGCGATCAATGATATCTATGAGTCGGGAAGACTCAAAAAAGGCGATCTTGTACTGCTTGATACATTTGGCGGAGGGTTGACTTGGGCAAGCGCGCTGCTCTACTTTGGCGGTGAAGACCAAAAATATTAAGATGTGTAGAGCAAAGGCAATATGAGTGAAGATCGGTTTTATCGCGGATGTAGTCGGAAAGCCGGGCCGAGAGATCATTGGACGGCATTTGAGCAGACTCAAAGAGGTGTATGCGCTTGATTTCGTGATCGCCAATTACGAAAATGCCAGTCATGGCTACGGTTTGAATCAGAAAAACTGTATAGAATTGCTGGATTGCGGGATCGATATGATGTGCGGAGGCAACCATAGCTTTGATAAAAAAGAGATTTTTACACTTTTTGATACCTATCCTCTAATACGGCCGATCAACTATCCCTCAAATACGCCCGGAAGCGGGATGTTTCGCACCGTTTGCTGTGACAACGCATTGGCTGTCATCAATCTAATGGGCCATTTTACGATGCCGATGGTAGATAACCCATTTACCAAAATAGTCGAAACCGTAGAGATGCTTGAAGCAGAAGGCATCTGCCATATAGTCATAGATATGCACGCCGAAGCAAGCAGCGAAAAACAAGCTCTTTTGCACCTGCTGAAAAATCGTGTGAGTGCAATTTTGGGGTCACATACCCATGTCGGTACAGATGATCTCCAGATCGCTCATGGGTGCTGTTATGTCACGGATGTTGGATTGACAGGATGTAGAGACGGCGTGATCGGTATGGAGAGCACAACGCCCATCAAACGGTTTTTGACGGGTGTCGGAGCGCATTTTGATGTGCCGGATCGCTGTAAATCAATTTTACAAATGGTGGTTTTCGAGCTTGATGAACATGGCAGGTGCCATGACGCCAAAAAGATCAAGCTCTATGAGGATGGGTCCGGTTTTCGAGAGGTCATATCTGAAGCAAGTATCGAAGAATAGCTGAAAAACCATGATTATTGCCTAGTGTGGCAATCCATCCTTGGTTCATCGCAAGAGCCGGATCCCGTGTCTTGGCGCGGGGAGTGGCGGCTGGTGGCGCTTCGACAGTCTCAGTGTAAATGGCGGCTGGTGAAAGTACCTTAATCCTATACTTTTCTTCTGACCTTCACTTGCGTAGGGTCAAAAAGACGGATTGCTTCCTGGACCATAGGTTCTTTAAGGATATCGGACGGCTCTTTTTCTTTAGCCGCCTCTGTCTCTCCGGCTTCGCCCATGATGCAGCTTCCCTTCATCTCTATGGATTCTATCATTGATCCTGTGTCGATGCAGTCAGCAGTTGCGAGATACTCTTCGCTTGGAAGATCAGTTTTTTTTTGTGCTGGCTGTGCCGCCGCCGCAGACTCTTTGGGGATATTGATGATCTTGGTCTCGATCCCAAAAAGCTCTTGTATGAATGTTTTGATCAGAGTCCAATGGGCAAAGAGGAGTTTTTTGTCATTGTCTTGTGCGGTGGATTCCCAGGTCAAGCCGTTGTTTTCAAGGCTGACAAAGGTGATATTGCGTTCAAAACAGCTCCCTAGATCATGGTCTCTGTCATAGATTTTTTTTACCAAAGTATCAAACAACTGACGATGTTGCCATGATTTGCCGGTTTGTATATCTTGGTCATGTGACGGTTTGTCAGCTGGCTGCGGCTGCGTGACAGCAGTCGATTGTTTTTGGACGAGAGGCGGAACCCGGATATCGTCTTCGTCTATGACAATCACTTCATGACTCTTGGCTATTGGTCCAATGGAGACGATGGCATCAGGCGTTCTGACTCCTTTGAGTTCTTTTTCGAGCGTTTTAATCATAGCATCTATCTCTTTGGCTTGTAGAGCTTCCATCATCTTGAAAAGTGCAAGAGAAAGGACAAACTCTTCATCGGCTCCTAAATTCAGCAGTGGCTTGGAGTCAGCTAAAATCCTAAAAAATCGTTCTATGACCATAGGCGAAATCTTCTGGCTGTGGGAAAAAAGCAACTCTTTGAGAAACAGCACCAGCTCATCTATGATCATCTCTGTTTCATAATCAGATGCAAGCTTAACAAAAGCAAGTACCTCTTTTTGGTTTTGCTGCAATATATTGTCGAGCAGATTTTCCAACAGACTAGGCTCTACGATGCCCAACATTCCGGTAACTGTCGCTACATCAACATAGTTTTTTGAATAGACGATAGCTTGGTCAAGCAAAGTCAGTGAGTCGCGCAGGCTTCCGGCGCCGCTTCGGGCGATGATCCCCAGCGCTTCTTGCTCATACTCTATACCCTCTTTGTTGAGGATGTGCTCGAGATGCGTCAAAACCAGTTTATGGGGGATCTTCTTGAAGCGGTAATGCTGTGTACGCGATAGAATCGTAGCCGGTAATTTCAACGGATCGGTTGTTGCCAAAATAAATTTGACAAAACTGGGAGGCTCTTCTAGAGTTTTGAGCAGTGCGTTATGGGCTTGCGCGGTGAGCATATGTACTTCATCAATGATAAAGATCTTGTACCGAGCGGAACTTGGCTTGTATTTGGTATGCTCGATCAACTCTTTGATATCATCGATACCGCGGTTGCTGGCGGCATCCATCTCTATGATGTCCATATGTCTGTTTTCGTTTGCCATGATACAGTGGGCGCATTGATCGCACGGATGTGCGCTTTGCCCCTGCTCACACAGCAGCGCCTTGGCAAAAATCCTAGCTGTCGAAGTCTTTCCGCTTCCTCGAAGTCCGGAAAATAGGTAGGCATGAGAGAGTCTGCCGGTATCGAGTGCCAAGCTTAGTGTCTGTGAAACAGACTCTTGACCGATGAGGTCATCAAAAGAGGCAGGACGATATTTTCTAGCTAAAGCCAATGACACGCAAACTCCTCCCCTTTTTTTGGTACTATTTATGATATTATTTTGTTTATTGTAGTAGAATTTTACTTGCAATAGGTATAAATTTGAATGACAAAAAAGCACCAAAGGATACATATGAGAAAAGATGGAAGACACAGTGATAATGTCGATGACAGAAGATCAAGCTCGGGAGGGCCTGGCGGTAATATTTCTATGGGAACGGTCATGATGCTGGCTCCGCTTTTCAAAAGTCTGCTTCGCACGAAATTTGGATGGACGATCATCGCAGTAGGCATAGTGGCGTGGATGAGCGGGTATAATCCTCTGGCTTTATTGGGCATAGGCGGTACTGCGCAAAGCAGACCGGTAGATCAAGCGCAAGACGAAAAAGAGGCAAACTTTATGAAGACTGTACTGGCCGATACAGAAGATGTATGGAGAGAGATTTTGCCCAAGTACGGTTTGCGTTATACAGAGCCGGTGATGGTGCTTTATCGCGGGCAGACGAGAAGCGGTTGCGGTCATGCAAGTGCGCAGATGGGACCTTTTTATTGTCCGCTTGACAAAAAGGTTTACCTTGATCTTAGTTTTTTTGACGAATTGGCAAGTCGCCATAATTCGCCGGGGGATTTTGCACAGGCTTATGTACTCGCCCATGAGATAGGACATCATATCCAAAACATCCAAGGTACACTTGAGAAAGTTCAGAATTATCAGCAGATGTCCGGAAGCGAAAAGGAGAACAATTCTTTACAGGTACGCATTGAGCTTCAGGCTGATTGTTATTCTGGCGTATGGGCTCATCATGCGCAAAGACGCTTTAATATCCTGGAGCCGGGTGATGTCGAAGAGGCGCTTAATGCAGCCAGTTCGATAGGAGATGATGCACTGCAAAGAAAAACGAGCGGATATGTCAGACCGGACAGCTTCACGCATGGAAGTTCGGCTCAGCGTGTAGAATGGTTCAGAAAAGGGCTTCAAAGCGGTGATTTGAGAATGTGCAATACATTTGAATAGTGATTGGCGTATTCGTAATTGCGTCATCATGCTGAATTTATTTCAGGATCTGCTCTTTCTCTCACTCTAGCTTTCTAAAAACCGATTCCGGAAAAGATAGATGAAAACTTTTCTTTGAATGATGAATCGGGCTGGCTGTCACTATCTTCTTCTGATGCTATCGGTTGAGTTTCGTTTTGATCTGCACCGGAAAGCTGACGGTAATAATTCGCTTTGGCTTGATCTTTTTGGACCCATTTGCCATATGTATAAAACTCTGAGAGATGATATTGCGCTTGTCGGTCATTTTGTTTGGCGGCTTTTTCGTACCAATAAAATGCCGTAGGGAGGTTGACATCTGTACCCTGTCCTTGCTCATGCATCACGCCCAGCTTGATATAGGCGGGAGTATTGTGGTGCCTTGCGGAGATATAGAAATATTTCAATGCTCTATAATACTCTTCAGACTGATAAGCCTTGAGCCCTTTTTGGTAGGCGCTGTCTGCTCCAAGCGAAAGGCAAAAAAGCACAAAAAAGAGAGGTGAAGTTTTTTTCATAGGCAAAACAACTTTATTTTTGTCGGATTATAAATGATGAGAGATTAAAAAGATATTAGGCGTGATTGGGTATAATCTCCCAATTTATTGATGCGGAGTGAAAATATGGAATACAATCCCAGACAAATTGAGAAAAAATGGCAAAATATCTGGGAAGAAGAGGGGGCATTTGAGCCCTCTGCCGATCATCATAAAAGAAAAAAATATATTCTCAGTATGTTTCCATATCCCAGCGGCAGAATCCATATGGGACATGTCAGAAATTATGTGATCGGCGATGCGATCGCAAGGTATTACCGCAAACAAGATTGGAATGTATTGCATCCGATAGGGTGGGATGCTTTTGGTATGCCTGCCGAAAATGCGGCGATCAAACACAACCTTCATCCCAAGAAATGGACATACGAAAATATCGATTATATGCGCAAAGAGCTCGATTCCCTGGGGCTCTCTTTTTCAAAAACACGCGAATTTGCCACCTGCAATGAGCTCTACACCCGTTGGGAGCAGGAGTTCATCATAAAAATGTTCGAATCGGGACTGCTGTATCGAGAATCAACAGTAGTCAACTGGTGCGAGCCTTGTCATACCGTATTGGCAAATGAGCAGGTAGAAGACGGGTGCTGCTGGAGATGCGGTACTCAGGTGGTGCAAAAGAAGATGCCGGGATACTATATCGATATCGTCAAATATGCCGATGAATTGCTTGGTGACTTGAAACTCCTTGAAGGCAAGTGGCCGCAGCAGGTGCTCACAATGCAGAGCAACTGGATCGGCAAATCAGTGGGGCTGAATTTCAAATTTGCACTCAGTGATGACTCAATTGCCAGGCTAGGCGGTGAGTTTGACGGCTTTAGCGTCTTTACCACAAGAGCCGATACGATCTATGGCGTCACTTACGCAGCGCTTGCTCCTGAGCATCCGATAGTCAAACAGCTTTTGAAGCTAGGAGCAGTCGCAGATGCTCCGCAGATCGAAGCGATGGCGCAGATGACAGAACGGGAACGGGCGCAAGCGCCCAAAGAGGGATACGCGTTGGGTATCGATGCCTTACACCCTTTGACGGGCGAGAAAGTTCCACTTTGGTGTGCCAACTTTGTCCTTGCTTCGTATGGCGGCGGTGCTGTGATGAGTGTGCCTGCGCATGACCAAAGAGACTGGGAATTTGCGCAATCGTATCATCTGCCTGTCAAGCAGGTAATACAGGGCGATATGAGCAGCGGTGCATTTACGCTTAGTGGGACAATGATGGGCTCAGGCGAGTTTGACGGCATGGACTCTGTCGAAGCCAAAGCGAAGATCATCGGACTTTTTGAAGCAAAAAAGCTAGGCCAAGCAGAGGTCAATTTCAAGCTAAGAAACTGGGGTGTGAGCCGTCAAAGATATTGGGGTGCACCGATTCCGTTTGTGCATTGTGACAGCTGCGGTCTGGTGCCGGAAAAAGTGGAAAATCTACCCATCGTCTTGCCGGATGATGTGGTCATCACCGGAGAGGGCAACCCACTCCAAAATCATCCGACATGGAGCCATTGCCATTGTCCGCAGTGTGGCAAAGAGGCGACCCGTGAGACAGATACACTCGATACATTTGTACAATCGAGCTGGTATCAATTGCGCTATGCGACTGACCCTCAAAAGTGGCGCACAGAGGGGATAAACAAAGCAGATGCCAATTATTGGCTTCCCGTCGATCAGTACATAGGCGGTATCGAACATGCGATCTTGCATCTGCTTTATGCGCGTTTTTTTACCAGGGTGCTTCGTGATCTGGGTATGTGTGACATCGATGAACCGTTTGATCGGCTTTTGACGCAAGGCATGGTGCTCAAAGAAGGTGCGAAAATGAGCAAATCCAAAGGCAATACTGTCGATCCTGATCAGTTGATCGCCAAATACGGAGCGGATACGGCGAGGCTCTTTGTCCTCTTTGCCGCACCGCCGCAAAAAGAGCTGGAGTGGAACGACAGTGCGGTGGAGGGGGCGTTTAGATTTATTAAAAGGCTCTATGACCGCAAGACAAAAGCGACTTTTAGGGATTTGCCCCAGATCGACCATTCCATGCTCTCATCCGAGTCTAAAGAGGCGCGCGCCAAGACCTATGAGGCGCTTAGGAAATCTACAGAGGTGTATGAGAACTCATTTACTTTCAATACCCTCATCGCGGCGTGTATGGAAGCGCTCAATGCTTTAGACAAACAATCCGATCCGGCAGTATGGAGCGAAGGGATATATATCCTGCTTAACCTGCTGGAGCCGATCATCCCGCATGTAGTGACCGAGTTGAGCGATGAGCTTTTCGGCAGAGCCAATCTCTCAGGGGCGATCGCACTCAAAGACGAGGTATTTGTGCAAGACAGTATAACGCTGGCAGTGACTATCAACGGCAAGAAACGCACCGAGATAGTCATGCCGTCTGATGCCTCTGAGGCAGAGATCCTGGCTTCCGCCAAAGAGGCGGGAACCAAATGGCTGGAGGGAATGAGCATAATCAAAGAGATCGTGGTGCCTGCAAAGCTGGTGAACTTTGTTGTCAAACCGAGTTAGCAGATGAGAAGCATAAATAATTTTTTTATAGTCTTGTTGTTGTTTGTTGGAGGATGTGGTTATAAACCTTCATCACACTATACTCAGAATATTTTTGACCAATCGGTCTATGCGGATGTCAAAGTATCCCGTGCAGAGCCTGAAAATGCGGCTTATATCAGAGACGAATTGCAACGGATGATCATCCAGCATTTTGGGGGACGGATGGTTTCGAAGGAGCAGGCACAAAGCGTCATTATCGCCTCTTATGAGGGCAGCAGTTTCAACCCCGCCGGATATGATGCCAGCGGATATATCACAAGTTATCAGGTGGTGACCCGTGTCCATTTCGCTATGAAGACTCGACAAGGAGCACTCTCGCACACCATCACCTCGATCACAGAGGCAAGTTTAGATGCCAGCACCCTTGTCTCTTCGCGCGCAAAAACAGAGGCGCTGAGAAAGGGGCTAGAAAAGGCGCTTGATGAGTTTCTCGCTTACGCTATTGCCAAGGGGGCGTTGTCTCAGAAGTGATGATACCTACATTTTGGCAGTTTCTCGAAGAAAAACCGCTCTACTTTGATCTCATTGACCACCAGAGGGTGCATCAAGCATACAAACTGATTAGAGATCACATCAGCCACCCAAGACTGATCCATATCATAGGCACCAACGGCAAAGGCTCTACAGGAAGGATGATCGCGTATTTGGCGTACCGCGGAGGCTTGCGTACGGGACACTTCTCGTCGCCCCATATCATGAAGTTCAATGAGCGCATTTGGCTAAATGGCAGTGACAGCAGCGATGAAGAGCTTGAAACCGCCCACCGCAAACTTTACAGCATATTGGGCGTAGAAGTAAGCTATGGATTAAGCTATTTTGAATATACCACACTGTTGGCGCTTGTACTTTTCGAGGATGTGGATCTTGTTGTGCTGGAAGCAGGGCTTGGCGGTGAATATGACGCGACCAATATTGTCGAAAAAGCATTGAGCGTGATCACACCGATCGGTATCGATCATCAGGCTTTTTTGGGTGATTCGATTGCGCAGATAGCAGGCACCAAGATCAGAAGCATACAAAAATTGGCGCTTATAGCGCCTCAGCCGTACCATGAGGCGGTCGAAGCAGCGTACCGAATCGCCGAAGTCAAAGGCGCTAGACTGGTAGAGCTTCAGGTACCATCTGATAACGATACAGCGCAAAGACGACATGCGCTTGAGCAGATTGCGAGCAGCAAAGGATGGGGCGGTTTTTTGGTCGATAATGCGATGGTTGCGCTAAAGGCGCTTGATCTTTTGTCTATCAATTACCATATAGATGATCTTGACACGATAGAGCTTTTTGGGCGATTTTATCCGTTGAGGCACAACATCCGCATCGATGTCGGACACAATCCATTGGCTGCAAGCGTGATAGTTAAAGCCCTTGACTATGATATTGTCTTGGTGTACAACAGCCTTGCCGACAAAGATTATACGAAGGTGCTGCGTATCCTGGCGCCCCGTATCAAACGGGTGGAGATCATCCCGGTCTCATCTCAAAGGGCTGCTGCGCCAGACATGATCGAACAGGCGCTGCAATATCTTGGTTTGCCTTACCGCTATTTTACGGGAGATATCAACGAAGATGAGCACTATCTTGTTTTTGGGTCATTTTTCGTCGTTGAAGAGTTTTTGAAGAGTATCCATGAATCAAAGTAATATCTATGAGTATCTGGAGGCGAGAGGCAAAACATTTGTTAAGCCGCTGCTGATGCTTTGCAAGGATGACAAAGAGGCGCGCAGTATTTCAGATGTCGCTTCTGTGCTGGGCTATGATCCTTGTGTACTTCCTGATATCCGCGTAGCTGTCGGTGAAGATTTGCGCCCATATCAAGAGGAGATCTATACTCTTTTTGTAGCCCTCTCAAACTTTTTCAGATCCTCCAAATCACTGTTGATTGCCCCTGTTCGTACGATACTTCTGCCACTCCCGCTCAGGACACTTTTTGGTTCCGAAAAGATCGAATTTGGTCAGACGATCGCCGTATCGGCCTTCAAAGAGAAGCTCTATCGCTGGGGATACCACTTTGTCGATATCGCTTCGCAAAAAGGTGAAGTCTCCTTTCGCGGAGACATCATCGATCTGTTTGTTATCAATACCGATCATCCATACAGGATCAGTCTATTTGATGATGAGGTCGAGAGTATCCGTATCTTTGATGAAAATACACAAAAAAGCTTCAAAGATGAGATTGAAGAGGCGCTGATCATTCCTGCCTATCTCGCACTTGATGAGGCTCAGTTTGAGGCGTGGAGATCCAGATCCCGCCAGAGTAGATATGATGCCTTTGTCAAGGATATAGACAGTCTTGGGCTTTGGCATTTAGATGAGCTCTCAGAGGATTATTTCGCATTTTTTGAAACAGTCAAGGCATCGGATTTGACCGAAGAGACCGAAGAGATTTATAGCCTAGGTGAACCTATTGCCGCCAAAGAGAAGCTCCGGTTTGCTACTGTCCGGCCTGCCCAAAAATATCGTGATATCGAGGCAGCTGACCCCAATGCGCTGCTTCAAGCGCACAAAGATAAAAAGATTACCGTAATCGCCCGCAATGAGAGCATCGTCAGAGGCAGTCAGTTGGGCTCGCTTGCGGGGATTGAGTTCGTCTATCAAGATGGGATCGTCAATATCATGGGCAAGGATCGGCTGATCATCTCTCTCAATAAGCCGATGAAACAAAAGCGTGTCAAAAAGGCTTCGATCATCCTCGATGAGCTCAAGTCGGGTGATTATGTGGTACATGAAAACCACGGAGTCGGAATATTCAGAGGTATCCAAAAGCGCGAGATTCTCGGAGCCACACGAGAATTTGTCGTTATCGGCTACCAAAACGAGGACAGTCTGCTCGTGCCGGTCGAAAACCTTGAGGTGATCGACCGTTATCTGGCAGAGGGCGGATCACTGCCGGCGCTTGACAGACTGGGCAAGGTGAGTTTCAAACGGCTTAAAGCACAGGTGCGTGAAAAGCTTTTTGCTATCGCTTCACAGATCATCCATCTTTCCGCGCAGCGCCATCTCCACAAAGGTATCGTGCTCAAAACCGATCCGGTGCAGCAGGCACTCTTTATGGGCGAGGTGGGATTTATCCACACCGAAGATCAGGAGCGTGCGATAGAGGAGATGCTTGCAGATATGGGAAGCGGCAGGATCATGGATCGCCTGCTCAGCGCCGATGTGGGTTTCGGCAAAACGGAAGTTGCTATGAATGGGATCTTTGCCGCTGTCAAAAGCGGCTACCAGGCGATGATGATAGCCCCTACCACACTGCTTAGTTCGCAGCACTACAAAAGCTTCAAAGAGCGTTTTGTCAGATACGGGATCCGAGTTGCCAAGCTTGACCGTTTTATCTCCCCCAAAGCAAAAAAAGAGGTACTTCGAGGACTAGAGGAGGGGACGATCGATGTCGTTGTGGGGACGCATGCGCTTTTGGGTGCCAAGTTCAAGAGGCTGGCTCTGGTAGTGATAGACGAAGAGCACAAATTTGGCGTCAAGCAAAAAGAGCTTCTCAAGGAGATTTCCGCCAATGTCCATCTGCTCAGCATGAGCGCGACGCCGATACCCAGAAGCCTCAATCTCGCCCTTTCGCATATCAAGTCCTTTTCGGAGATTTTGACGCCTCCCATGGAACGCCAAGGAGTGCGTACCTTTGTCAAATCCTATGATCCCAAGGTGGTCAAAGAGGCGATCCTTCGAGAGTTGCGCCGTGGCGGACAGGTGTTTTATGTCTACAACTCTATTGCGGGGATCGAGGCAAAAAGAAAGGAACTATTACAGATCTTGCCTGATTTGCGTATCACCGTCCTTCACTCTCAGATCTCCGCACAGCAAACTGAAGATGAGATGATGCTGTTTGAGGCAGGCAAATATGATCTGCTGCTCTCCACCTCGATCGTGGAGTCAGGCATCCATATGCCCCATGCCAATACGATGATCGTCGATGGTGCGGACAGCTTCGGTATCGCTGATCTGCATCAGCTCAGAGGCCGCGTCGGGCGGGGCGGCAAAGAAGGGTACAGTTATTTCTTGGTCAACGATCAAAATCAGTTGACTGATCTTGCCAAGCGACGGCTTCTGGTACTCGAATCGCACTCCGAGCTGGGAAGCGGGGCAGTGCTGGCGTTTCATGATCTTGAGATCAGAGGCGGCGGCAATATCATCGGAGAGGCCCAAAGCGGCCATATCAAACAGATCGGCTACGCGCTTTATCTGCGGATGCTCGAAGATGCGATCAAAGAACTCAGCGGACAGACGCATCAGGCCCAGCAGAGTGTCGATATCAAACTTTCCGTCAATGCCTATCTCAATGAAGAATTGATCAGCGAAGACAGATTGCGCCTTGAGCTATACCGAAGGCTTTCATTGTGTGAAAGTGTCGCCGAGGTGTATGAGATCGAAGAGGAGATCGCCGACCGTTTCGGCAAACCGGACACCATCACAAGGCAGTTTATCGATATTGTCGTCATGAAGGTGTTGGCAAAGGATCGCCATATTGCCAAAATCTCCAGCTATGAACAAAATATCTTCATAGAGTTTGCCCAGGAGGGCAAAGAGCGGCTGGCGCTCAAATCCCCAAGCAAAGACGATGACGATATCATCGCTACAGCGATGGCATATCTG
>DYNJ01000001.1:0-5212 GCA_020721085.1 Sulfurovum sp.
TTGTCATACTTCTTGAGTATTCCGATAGTTTTGGAGTCAGTATCAGGCGACTGGGCATACAGAGGCGCTCCTGCAAAACCCAACAAAATGACTGCCGCCAGCGTTACAGCGCCGTGCTGGAGCTTGCGCGCACCTTTGAGTAGCTGCTGAAATCTCCCGTTTGGAGCAAAAAGACTCCATAGCATCCCTATAGTCAAGAGCAGATAGCCCAGATAGGTCGGAAGTGTTCCTGGGTCGTGGTTGACAGAGAGGATTGTGCCATTTTCATCCGTATCGTAAGAGGATTGAAAGAAACGGTACCCGCGATGGTCAAGCACATGGTTCATATAGATGCGATGGGGCTCCCTGATCCCTTCTGCTTTGTCAATCAATACCACATCACTTGCATACGAGGAGGGGGTCATGGATCCCGGATATCGTTCAAGGTCAAATTTAACCAGCTCAAGTCCAAAGGGCAATGAAATCACCTTGGCGCCATAGCTTGCTGTTACCTTCACGCCACCGATCTCGACGGTTTTGGGTTTGCCGACCATGCCTTTGACACCCAGCAGGTCGATCTCTTTGGTCTCGCCGCCTGAGCGAAACCGGAGACTTATCAGCTCGGGCTGCCCGGAGATCGGCTTGAGTCCATCGGTCTCATAGCGTACGATAGACTTCTCGCGGACCTCTCGCAATACGACCGCATTTTCGCCAAAACGGTAGAGATGACGAGCCAGAAACGGATTAACCCCGGCACCAAGTGTACCGCTGCTTTGATCATCCATCTTCATATAGTCCACACTGAAGGCTGTGGTCATCGTCATATTGCCGTCTTTGTCAGAGAGGTTGAGTTGAGGTTTGTCGCCGGAGATATTTACGTCATAAGAGATGACAAAAGTACCGGCATCATAGCTTTCACCGCCGGATAGATAGACCATCTCGCCATCCATGCCGGAAGTCGCCAATTTCAATGCGATGATCTTGGTGCCTTTGGGGTTATCTATCACCTTTTTTTGCGCATTGGGCAGATAATTAGTCAATGAGATGTCGATCTTTTGATCTCCTAACTTAAAGGTATCGCTGAGATGATTTGTCGTCATTGAGGAGAGATAGAGAGGTTTTTCATAAAAAGCTTGTTGCCCACCGCTCTCAAGTCCGATCTGAATTGTCTGAAGATCAGATGTGATCTGATAGCTCGTATCGCCTTGGCGAATATGCATTATCCCCTCATAGCCTGCAAACCGCGTCAAAGCGGCGCCTATGGCTATCACCAAAAAAGAAAAGTGGAACAAGAACACGCTTGGGCGGTTTTTGTAGGATTTGAACTTAAACATATTATAAACAAGAAGAATTATAAAATAGAGAAGAAAAAACTCAAACCACCGCGCATTATAAACAAGCGCTCTAGCTGTCTGTGTACCGTAATCATTCTCAATAAATGTCGCTACACCAATCACTACACCAAAAAGGAACAATACCGAAACCGCCATCTTCATTGACAAGAAATATCTAATCATTGTCTCAAATCTCTAATGTTCAAATCCACTCTCCTTGACTCATGAAATAGTATTTTAATCAATTCTCTCTTTAAACGACACTCTTATCCACGCCTAAGCGGTTGGATTAAGATATTTTTAAGCTCATCTGCCTTATTTTATTTTACTTCAACTCACCCCAGTTATCTCCAATACTCACCGAACACTCCAGCGGCACATTGAGCTCATAGATATGCTCCATCATAAAAGCAAACTTTTTACCAAGTATTTCAGCTTGGCTAGCCTCTATCTCAAAAATAAGTTCATCGTGGATTTGCAGAAGCAGTCTGGCATCCAGCCCATCATCGATAATCATACTGTCTATCTCAATCATAGAGAGTTTGATGAGATCGGCTACACTGCCTTGAAAGACGGTATTGACACCTTCGCGCAGGTATGCCGCTTTTTCCATGCCGTTGGCCAGTTCGTAGTTGAAAAACCGTCTGCGTCCGAGCAATGTTTCGACATATCCGCGGTTGACCACCTCTTCTTGTTTGGTTTGAAGGAAATTTTTGACAGTAGGAAATGATGCAAAATAACCGGCAATGATCTCTTTCGCCTCAGCCATTGCGATACCAAGCTCATCTGACAGTTTTTTGGGTCCCATTCCATAGAGCAAACCAAAATTAATGGATTTGGCAATATTTCTTTTTTCTTTTGCCGCCGCTTCGCCAAAGATTTTGAGCGCAGTAGCATAGTGGATATCAACACGGTTGTTAAACGCGTCATTTAGAGCCTTGTCCCCAGAGAAATGAGCCAAAAGCCGTAGCTCTATCTGCGAGTAGTCGATACTGACAAGCTTGTAACCTTCTTCGGCGATGAACGCTTCTCTGATACTTCGCCCAAGCTCTGTGCGAACAGGAATATTCTGGAGATTTGGATCTTTGGAGCTGAGCCGTCCCGTAGCTGTGCCCGTCTGCAAAAATGAGGTATAAATCCTATGGTTGGCATCTTTGCCGCCAAGGACTAAGAGCGGTTCGGCATAAGTAGAAAGCAGTTTGGAGTATTCGCGGTACAAAAGCAGCTTTACTATGACAGGATGTTCATCTTTGAGCGTCTCAAGCACGGCTTCATTGGTACTGTACCCGGTTTTGGTCTTCTTGCCGCCTTTGAGTCCCATCTGTTGGAACAGTACAATGCCAAGCTGTTGGGTCGAGCGGATATTGAACTCATTTCCGGCCAAGGCATAAATCTCTTTGGTGAGGGTATCCAGCACTGAACTAAGCTCTTCATTGAGGCGTTTGAGTTTTACCAAATCGACCTTGATCCCTACGCTCTCCATCCGTGCAAGTACATTGATAAACGGATACTCTATGCTTTTTGCCTCTTTTATAAGCTCATTGAGTGATGCCAGCTCCATTTTTTTGATGAGCGCATAATAGAGCAAATATGTCATCCATGCATCTTCGGCAGCATAAAATGTCGCCTCTTCTATAGGTACAGCTGAAAAGTTTTCACCTTTTTTGACTGTATCTTTAAATGAACGCATCTCATAGTTAAAAAACTCTTTAGCCAAATGATCCAAACCTACCCTGTCGCCAGGATCAACAAGCCAAGCCAGCAGCATAGTATCTGAAAATGGCACCACGGGAGTAAAACCGTAGCGATTGTATAGAAGCGACAGGTCAAACTTGAGATTTTGACCTACAACCTTACAAGAAAGTATCTTTTTGATAGCTTTCAGAGCATCATCTAAGCTTACCTGCTCTCCAACACCGAGATAGCTGTGTGATACTGGTATATAGTATGCCCTGCCCGCTTCAGTACAAAAGCTGAAGCCTACCAAACTTGCCTCTTTGGTATCCAGCCCTGTGGTTTCCGTATCAAATGCGACTATGGTTTCGGGGGTGAGCCTAGAGATCACATCTTCAAGCTTCTCTGCAGTATCTAGCGTAATAGCTTCAAATTGCAATATTGATGGTTGGGGGTTGGCGGTTGGCGACCCTTCGACAGAGCTCATAGCAAACGAACGGGTGGTACCTGTATTGTTGCCATTGAGCTGCGCTCTTTTGATAGCATGTTTCATCTCATATTTCTCAAATTCACCAATCAAAACAGAGAGATAATTCCTGTCTTCAAACCTATATCTATCCCAATCGCAGCTCTGGATTACATCCGTCTTCATCGTCACAAGCTCTCTGGATAAAAACGCCTGCTCCTTACCCTCAAGCAGCAGTTTTTGCATACGAAGCGTACCGGCATTTTGGATATCCGCATAGATAGCCTCAAGTGTATGGTAGCGGCTGATAAGCTCGCTGGCGCCTTTTTGCCCTATTCCCCTGACTCCGGGAACATTGTCTGAGCTATCTCCGAGTATGGCTTGAAAATTGGTAAAATCTTTGGGATGGATGCCAAACTTTGCCACACACCCTGCTTCATCGATATCAACTTTTTTTACTGAGTCGTGAAGCACTACGATCCCGTCATCTATAAGCTGATAAAGGTCTTTGTCGTGAGAGATAATGCGCACTTTAATCCCGTCTGCTTTGGCTCGCGCTGTAACAGTAGCTATGATATCATCAGCTTCGTATCTATCCAATGAGAGATTGGCAAATCCCATCTTCTCTATCCACTCTATAGCAATAGGAAGCTGAAGAGTCAGATCCTCCGGTGCAGGCTGGCGGTTGGCTTTGTATGCGCTATAGAGCTCATTGCGGAAAGTATCGCCCTTGCTGTCAAGTGCAAAGAGTATATAATCGGTGCTATGGTTGCGATGAAGATTGTCCAAAAGATTCACAAATCCCGTGAGCAGTCCGGTAGGAAATCCTTCGGCGTTTCGGAGTGGAGGAAGCGCATAGTAGGAGCGGAAAAAGAAACCGAAAGTATCAATGATGGTAATAGTTTTCATATAAGTACCTTGTTCTGTTTTGTAAATTAAGATTTTAAATATCTTTTAATATCTAATGACAAAAGGCTTATTTTTTACGAAGTTCTTGCATCTCTCTAAGCTCTTTTTCTAGATAATATCCTGTATAGCTTCCACTTTTTTTGTAGTTGGCTGCCAGTGCTTCCGGAGTGCCTGTATCGATGATCTGACCGCCTTTACTGCCGCCTTCCGGACCCATATCGATGATATAATCGCTATTTTTGATCATATCCAAGTTGTGCTCTATTACCACCACCGTGTTGCCTAGATCTACTAAATGGTGCAGCACGCCTGTCAATCTGTCTACATCCGCGAAATGAAGCCCGGTTGTCGGCTCATCCAGGATATATAGCGTATTGCCGGTGTCTTGGCGGCTCAACTCCTTGGAAAGTTTGATGCGCTGCGCCTCACCGCCGCTTAGAGTAGTAGCGTTCTGCCCCAGCGTAATATAGTCCAAGCCAACATCGCTCAATGTTTTTAGTTTGACGGCTATAGATGGGATCGCCTTGAAAAAATCCAACGCTTCGCCGACACTCATCGCCAAAACATCCGATATGTTTTTGCCTTTGTAGTGCACTTCCAAAGTTTGCGCATTGTAGCGCGTGCCGTGACAGGTATCGCAACTGACCATCACATCTGGCAAAAAGTGCATCTCTATCTTGATCTGCCCCTCTCCTTGACACTTTTCACAGCGTCCTCCTTTGACATTGAACGAAAAACGACCGACTTTATAACCGCGTAATTCTGCCTCTTTCGTCTGCACAAAAAGCTTCCGTATCTCATCCATGATGCCGGTATATGTAGCCGGATTAGATCGCGGCGTCCTGCCTAT
>DYNJ01000001.1:5312-40728 GCA_020721085.1 Sulfurovum sp.
TCATGACTATAACTGATGATCTTTTTGCCGCAAAGATAATCAGCAGTCAGCGTCTTGGCCTTGAGTAGTTTTTTGGCATCACCCGCAAACACGATCTCACCTCCAAAAGCACCGGCTCCGGGACCGATATCGACGATAAAATCAGCAGCTCTGATCGTCTCTTTGTCATGTTCTACCACGATGACCGAGTTGCCTTTGTCTTGCAAGGATTTGAGAGTACGGATCAGCTTCATAGTATCGCGCTCATGCAGACCGATGCTGGGCTCATCGAGTACATACATCACACCGGTCAGTCCTGAGCCTATCTGAGAAGCGATACGGATGCGCTGCGCCTCTCCGCCGGAGATACTTCGCGCATCACGGCTTAGGCTTAGATATCCAAGTCCCACATCATAGAGGAAAAAGAGCCGTTCTTGTATCTCTTTGAGGATCGATTCAGCGATGATCTGCTGTTGCGGTGTCAAGTGAGCGAAACGGTCATCTTCCGTAAAATATCTATAACTCTCTTCGATAGGCAGATCAATAATATCTGCGATATTTTTGCCCCCGATCTTCACTGCCAGACTTTCTGCGCGCAGACGATGACCATGACACTCATCGCACACCTTTTCTGTCATATACTCTGCGAGATCCTTCTCTTCTGTAAACATATCATAAGCGAACTTGACCACTCCCGGCCATTCCCGCTTGAGTGCATGGCGCTTCCATGAGAACCTCACATCACCAGGCACGCCATATAAAATCGCCTTTTTATGATGCTCTTCCAGATCCGCATAAGGCACTCTTGTATCGATATCCGACTGCTCACAGAAGGCATGGAGAAATTTCGCATAGTAACTTTTGTTGAAGCCGTACATGATCTTGACAGCGCCTTTGTCTATCGAAAGATCCATATCGATCACCTTCTTGAGATCCAGTGCATATCGGATACCCAATCCATCACAGGTCGGACACGCACCCTTGGGAGAGTTGAACGAAAAGCTCACCGGCTCAAGCGGCTCGAAACTGATCTTGCAGTCAAAACACGCCAGATGCTCCGAATAGTGAATATGGGCAGATTCCAGACCCATCTCTTCCGGATTGAGCACTTCAAGCTCCACCTCACCGTAGCTCTCCTTGAGCGCTTTTTCTATATCCTGACCGATACGGTCACGGCTCTCATTTTTGATCACGACACGGTCGATGACCGCTTTTATTGTATGTTTCTTTGTCTTGGAGAGCTCGACCTCTTCATCCAAGCGCACCATTATGCCGTCTATCATCGCGCGGACATAGCCTTTGTGGCGCAAAGACTCTATCATATCGGCAAAGGCTCCTTTTTTTTCCTTCGCCAACGGAGCTAATATCACCAGCTTGGTACCCTCCGGCAGTCCCAGTATCTGCTCGATGATATCGCTTGCGCTCATCGATGAGATCGGCTTGCCGCACTGATGGCAATACTGCCTCCCGACTCTGGCGAAAAGCAGTCTAAAATAGTCGTAAATCTCTGTGATCGTACCTACTGTAGAGCGCGGATTTTTGGAAGTGGTCTTTTGGTCGATAGCGATCGCGGGTGTCAGTCCTTCGATCTTGTCCACATCAGGTTTGCCCACTTTGCCCAAAAACTGTCTGGCATAGCTTGAAAGCGACTCGATGTATCGCCTCTGCCCTTCAGAGTAGAGCGTAGAAAACGCCAAAGTACTCTTTCCGCTTCCGCTGATACCCGTAATCACCACGAGCTTATTTTTAGGGATTTCCAGAGTGATATTCTTGAGATTGTGCTCACGGGCGCCGATGATTTTGATACTGTCCACAGCTTACCCCATAATCAATTTATTTGCCGTAATCAAAAATATAATCACATAAAAAATGATTAAAAAAGTTTTATAATTGGCGATATGCATCTTATGCATGAGCCAAATACCGATAAAAATTCCTATGACCGAACCTGCTGCCATCAGCACACCGGCTCTGAAATCGATCATTCCGAGATACGATAGAGTTACGAAAGACGAGACAGATGTGAACATCACAAAAAACAGCCCGACGGCTGAGGCTTTTTTGAGAGGAAAGCCGAGAAAACTTACCAGTATAGGTGTCATAAGGATAGAACCGCCGACACCAAGCATCCCGGAAAAGAGACCGACTCCTCCGCCGATGAGAGTATATAACGGACGATTGACTACCTCCGCGTGTGCAGGAGCGGGATTGGATAGAAAAAGTTTTATCAGGGTGAAAATGACCAGTGACAAAAACAGCCATTCAAGCAAAGCGGCATTGAGTATCTTGACAAGATAAGCGCCTACAACCGCTCCTGCAACTCCGCCAAAGCCGAAAAATTTCATATCCGAAGCATCGTAAGTCTGTTTTTTGCGATGGATCAGATAGCCGATGAAAGAGCTGATCAACATCTGGAAAACAGAGATACCGATCGCCTCTTTGATGTCAAATCCGAGATAAAGAAGGATAGGGATACTGACTGTCCCGCCACCAATACCGAAAAAACCGGACATAATGCCGACAAAAATACCTAAAATTATCAATTCTATTGTCATGATCTATTTACACCCAATTTATAAACTACGCGATTATACTCATTATTTGCTTGCATCGTCATGCCTAAGCTCATGACCTGCACTAGACCGCGCTGATGCGATAGGATTATTACATATATTCATCGCTCACCAAGCGGGTTATCACTGCGTTTTTTCACCTTCCGTTCTTCGGATGCTTGATCCGATAGGGTATGCTCATTTGTAAAGATGCCCACACCATATAGCACACACCCTTTGCATCCCGGATCGCATTTATGGCCCAAAAGTCTGCACCACTCCTTTTCGTCTCGGTATTTTGTAAGATGCTGACATCCCCATCCGCTGCTCACCCAAACCTCCTAATATCGTATCTCAAAACCGTCATAGATCAAATCCGCCTCATCGTCTATCCCATGCCTGATATCTTCGACTTTAGAGAGCGGAGAACCATCTTTGAGAATATCTAAAAACTCCTCCAAATCATCATCGATCAGTTCTGCCACCACCTCCACCGTACCGTCAGGGAGATTTTTGACATAGCCTCTGACACTGCGCTTCATCGCATTTTGTGAAACAAATTTACGATAATACACCCCCTGAACCTTGCCAAATATGATAAATCTATACTGTTCCATTACTCATCTTTCATTTTTAATATTAACACTATTTTAACAAAATAAAACTATAGTTTCAGCGCATTAGATTATAATAACAAATAATAGCTGGTACCGCGATGCCTTCAAGAAATTGGTCTCTGACAGATCGCTCAGCAGTTTTTATCTGCTTGGTCTGCTCAACGGGATCATACCGTGCGGCTTGGTTTACTCATTTGCCATCTTTGCCGCAAGCACCGCCAGTCCGCTTTGGGGCGCTGTGACCATGGCAACATTTGGCTTGGCTACCATCCCTACACTTTTCTTTTTGGGCACGGCAACCAGATTTTTCCAGAGAGGATCATTGCGCGGCACGATGATGAAGCTTGCGGCCATGCTGGTAATATTGTACGGTCTTTTTACGCTTTATAAAGCCTATCAGTTCATAGTACATCCTCAACAAATCCAGCAAGAAATAGACGAGATGAAAAATAGCGACGGAACCATGAAATGCGGTATCGGGAAATGCGTATAAACAGATAGACCGAGTCTGTAGCAAATCTAAAGTGAGATAAGCTTCATCGGGTCGATATGTTTGGAGTTTTGCGTAGCTTCAAAGATCAGTTTTGATGTAACTTTCCCGACCACATAACCTCTTTGGATACTGCTTCCTACGCTTATATTTGGTGCGATTTTGGATAATCCGGCATAAACTGTGTGCATTTTGTTGCTATGCGCGACCACAACAACCTTGCCGAGCATACTGCTGTCTCCCGCAAATACAACTCTGCCGTTGAGCACACTATAGACTTTGGCATCGCTTGACGGAGCCTTTAGTGTCACTGATTCATTGAAAATCTTGATTTTGTAGATTGGATCTACATAAGTTCCGAAGCCCTTTACTAGGCTTGCGCCGGATATCGGAGAGATAGTTTTGCCGCCTGAATAAGCATAGACTTTGTCTGCATGATACGAAGCGCTTGTATTTCTCATTCCCTCTTTGCCGCCATCGTCATCTAAAGCTTTAGGCTCCGGCTCAGCAATATAAACAGCTTTTTTGCCCTCTTTTACAGCCTTTTTTCTTGCAAGTTCACGGGCTTTTCTCGCCTCTTGTTTTCGCTTCTTTTCTGCGAGCATTGCTGCTTTTTGTTCTGCTTCGCGTCTGCGCTCCTCTTCTACCTCTTGTTTGTGCAGGATGTTCAGATCTGCCAAGGTTGCACGCAACGAACTCTGTTCGTCCATCGCATTTTGAAGTCTGTTGCGATAGGCGTCTTCATCCACATTGAGCTTTTCCAACAATCTCTCTTGTTCTTTGTCTTCTTTTATATACTCTTCTCTTTGTGCTGAGATATGATTGATCTCTTTTTTAATATTCTGCCTGCTCCTGAAAATATCCTCTTTTTGGATTTTCTTCTTGTTGATTTGTCGTTTTAGCAATGCAAGACTTTTCTCATTTTTGTCTTTGACTTTTGCATAAACCTCTTGACGGATGATCGATGCTATAGTAGGCTCATGGATTTGATTCATCGCATAAATGACACTGACATGCTTGGAAAGCAAATTCAAATATCTACTGTTTTCCATTTGGATGTTTTGATTGATCTCCAAAAGACTTGCGTCGTATTGAACCAATTTTTGTTTTAAATCTTGATAAAGGACCTCATTTTTGGTGTACTCATCGCCTAGTCTCTCGAGTTTTTGATTGAGTTTACGGTTGTCATTTTCTGCATTCTTGATCTGTTTGGCGATCTCATCAAGCTTTTGACTCACCGCTTGCTGCTTATGGATACTTTGACTCAGATCTTGTTCAGACTCTTTGATCTTCTTTTCGGTTGATACAGCACCCAGCATTGACAGAAAGATGAGAATCAACAAAACAACTCTTTTCAATCTTTATCCTTGGTGCCCAATACTACAAAATAAACAGAAAAGATGACGATCGTCAGCGCCGTACCAAGCAATATCAACAGGTCGCTTGACTGAAAGAATTGATCTCTTCTGAGCATGAGTATATTGATTTGGCTGTTTTGTGCCCAATAATATTTAAAATAGAGAAATATACCGCTTGTCAAAAGTGTGGAAATGATCGCATCTACTACTGCAACACGATAGAGGACGCCGCTGCGCAGCATAAACGGAGCCCCAAAAATCTCCATCACGCGCATTCGTTCTTTGTGCTCATAGTTCCAGATTTCCATCTGCCTGATCACTAGGAAAAAACTAACCAGCGCCATAAAAACAACAAAGACTTTGAAGATCAGTTTGATAAAACTAAACAACCGATAACTCACGCTATGGCTATCGCCAAACATCTCTACACTTTTGATCTTCTTGCTCTTTTCAATATCTTCTTTGATACTCTTGAGCATTGAAACATCAAAATAACTATCTAATCGTATGTTATAAAAATAGGGAAGCTCTTTGAGGATCTCCTCGCTGCCTGATTGATTCATACCTTCCGATACCTGCTTCGCCAATGCCTCTTTGTCTATCTCTTCACTTACATTGATATGCGAGTTTAGTGATTTGAAATTTTCTAAAGTCATTGGCTCATTTGAGACTACAAATATAGAATACTTCTCTTTGAGATTTTTCTCATAGCTGTCTGTCACCCTGTCAAATGCTAGAAAAAATTCAATGCCCAGCAATATGATCATCATAGGAAAAATAAATGTAACATGACTTCTAATAAACTTCATAAATGCCCTTGTTCTCGATAATAAAATGTCTGTACGGACTGCTAAAGACAGAAGGTATCTTGTGAGTTACGACCAAAACAGTAGTTTTGAGCTGTTCACACGCATTTTCCATTAGATCCCATATCACATTGGATGAGTAGTCATCAAGGTTTCCCGTGGGCTCATCTGCTAGAATCAAAAATGGATTTTTTGCCATTGCCCGTGCCACTCCAACACGCTGCTGCTCCCCGCCGCTTAGCTCTAGAGGATACCTCTCCTTGTGTGTTGAGAGTTTGACGTGCTTCAAAAGCCGCTCAGCTTGCGTCTCTTGCACATCGATAGAGTATCCGGCGATCATCAGAGGCAACACCACATTTTTTTTCACACTCCACTCATTGATAAGTTTGTAGTCTTGAAAGATGATTCCAAGATGCGTTCTAAGTTCACGAAGCTTATTTTTTTTGATACTGTTCATATCATGTCCGCCTACGACCAGACTGCCGTTTACAGGTTTAATCTGTCCATAGAGCGCTTTGAGCAAAGTTGATTTTCCGCTTCCACTCGGACCTGTGATAAATATAAATTCACCTTTTTTAACAGTAAAATTGGCATCTTTGATGATACTCTGATCCCCATACGAAAGTGCCAGATGAGATGCATTGATGACAATATTGTTAGACATATAAATACTCCATAATTTTTTGATGCGCCAAATAATTCACCCCTGTCTTAACCGGATTTGATGAATAATAGCGACATTCAGTTTCATCTAAGATGATATATTTGTGCTCAGGGCGGTCAAAACTCCCAAAGGCAACCTTGATCAGAAGCCCATCATCGCCGATCTTGTAAAGTTTCTCAAAATGGACAAAATAGTCGTCCATAATGATAGACTTTGGAGGCAAGTTGTCCAAAATCTTAGAATGATAACGAACTTTTCCAAAAGAAAAATCGACCGTCAATACCTTAGGGGATGAAAATTTCTCTGCAGTTAGATGCACTTCATAGATATCTTTCTCCTGTTTTCTCCAGCGCGCTTCATATTTGCTAACTACAGCAAGGTTTTTGTTTTTCTCAATCACAACTTGTGCTTTTGACAGCGCAAAGAAGCTCTCCAGGCTGTACCAGAAATACGCTTCACTATCTGTGCGCAACTCCAGTCTGCCCTGAGGAACGAGGATGCGCAGCGCCTCATCTGTAAAACCCTGACTGATAACTCTGCGATGAGGCTTTTTGTCCCAAGGCACAGGAAAATGGACAAAAATCTGCTCACAAATATTGGAAGGAAGCATCTCCAGAAACAGCCTTGCGTCATAATTGACTACCCAAATATTTTCTAGCCCTTGTATATCAATCTGTCTGAGCACCTGCTGCGCCGACGGAGTGTGTATCTCGATACCGATATGAAGCCTGTCGGGATGCTGAAGCGCTTGATGAAGCAGATGCCTTCCGCTTCCGAACCCGACCTCTATTGCCACCCTCTTAAAAGGGATATTGATCGACTCAAAATCTTTGATCTTTTTCAGATATTTGGATGACGGCTGTTGTCTATGCTCAGAAATTGAGATATTGGAATGTTCGATCTCCAAACCAAACTCATCGCTCAACTTTGCCAACACCTCTTTAATTAAGTTTACTTTGAGCGGTCTTGTAACTTTATCATACTTGAGCATATCGCTCTTTGGCGCGCGCTTGAGCTGCAGCAGGAACTCTTCGCCTCCATATCGGGCCCCAAGAACACATTCACCGTCTCCGCTTAAGGCATCAGCTCTAAAAGTTACCGCGTTACAGCGCTGTGTGATATCTTCAAGAGTCTGACTGCTGATCGGCTTGAATTTAATATGAGGCATCGCAATTACCGCAAAAGAGGGTCGAAGCAGGTAGTGATAATAGCCGGATTGATCTTCTCATTAATATCTCCCTGATCGAAATTATGGGACAAATACTCTCTCATGTCATCAAACAAAGGTGCGACAAACTCGATTTTTCTACCACTTACGGGATGAACCATATAGAGCAGATATGCGTGTAGATAAACTCGTGCGATTATATCTTTTTTGCTCTTAAAGCCGTATAAACCGTCACCGAGTATATGCCGCCCCAGCGTACGGAGATGGACTCGTATCTGGTGTGTTCTTCCCGTAAAAAGCTTTGCCGCTATCAGCTCCACACTCTCGCTTCCCTGTGCCAGCTTCACAAAGGCTGTCTGCGCGCCCCTGCCGTCTGCAACAACATCCATTTTGAGTCGGTTGACCGGGTTTCTGCCTATCGGTTTGTCTATGATCATATCATCTTTGAGAGGATAGTCAATGAGCGCCAGATAATATCGTCCCATGCTCTTATTTTGGAGCTGAAGGCTGAGTTTCTGATGTGCTTCGTTGCTCTTGGCGATCACCAATGCGCCGGTTGTCTCTTTGTCGATACGGTGCACAATCCCGTAACGCTCCTCTCCCGAGAGAGTCGAAAGCGATATACCCTTATGGATCAGCCAATCCACCAGTGTTGGCTCTTTGACGCTGGGAGCCGGATGCACCACCAGTCCGCTTGGCTTATTGACGACCAGGATAGCCTCATCCTCATAGAGTATCTCCACATCAAAGTCTATCTCAGCCGGCTGACTTACAGTTGCCTTTTTGAACTGACAGACTACCTCGTCGCCCTCTTTCAGCTGATAGCCTCTTTTGGTTACCGCTATACCATTCACCAGGACACCGCCATCTTCAATTAGCTTTTCGATCTGATTGCGGCTGACGGACAGTATTCCCGACAGCTCTTTGTCTATCCTGCCGCTTTGTTCAATTTTGATAGATTCGGGCATATCTCTAAGCTCTCAAGCGGCTGATTTGGAAAAGAGATGGATGACCGCTACACCGGCTATGATCAAAACTATACCGATGACTCCGGGCAAATCAAGAGTCTGTTTATACCACACAAAACCGATCAAGCTCACCAAAACGATACCGACCCCGGACCAAATCGCATAAGTGATTCCCACAGGCAAAGTGCGCATTACGATGGTCATCATATAAAATGCGATTGAATACCCGACAAGCACGACCATACTTGGCCAAAAACGCGTAAACTCCTCTGTCGCTTTGAGCGCGGAGGTGGCAATCGTCTCAGAGATGACAGCCAATGCCAGATAGAAATAGACCATATCAGCTCCTCTGAGTCTTGTCTGAAATTTCCGTACGATTAAGTGCAATATCATCCCTTATCCAGCGATCCGGATCCAAAAATGTATTGTCATGGATATGCTTAAATGAAGCATTGATCATCTTAAACAGATTGCCGTTTTCCTGCTCCATCACTTCTAGCCAATGTTTGATCTTCTCTCTTGCAAAAGGCAGTTTGATATTTTTCATCATCGCTGGACAGGATTCATCACCAATGGTCGTAAGGGCGTTTTCTTCCGCAAATGCCGCCAGCTGCCTCTCTCTGACCTGGATCAGAGGACGGATCAGATGGAAGCCTCTGTCTGTCTTGTAGACAGGTGCCATAGAGCGCATCGTGCCGTTATAAAACATATTCATAAAAAAGCTCTCTACCGCATCGTCAAAATGATGCCCCAGCGCCACTTTGCCAAAACCGCCTTTTTCGGCAAAGCTGTACAGCGCCCCGCGCCGCATCCTCGAAAAAAACGAACAAAAAGAGCTGTTTTCGCGGATAGCGTCCTGAGAAATATCAAAAATCCCTGTTTTATAAACCGTATGGGTGATGCCATGCGTCTTGCAGTGCTCCTGCAGATAACCGTACTCTTCTCCGGGCATACCATAGTGCACTGTACAGGCTTCAAAATCAAAATCAAAAGGAGCGTGACGCTGCATATATTTGAGCGCATGCACAAGCGCCAACGAATCTTTGCCGCCGCTGAGCCCTACAAGCACCCTGTCGCCTTCATTGATGAGGCGAAACTCGGCATTGGTCTTGCCGATAGTCTTGAGGATCTTTTTGCTCAACTGCACTTGAGAGGGCATACTACTCAATGGCTTCTACCATATCCAAGATAAACTCGGCGCTCTGCTTGGCAGAACTCTCCAAAAAAGTATCAAAATCAAATCCAGCATCCATGTCGGCGCTGTCACTGATGGCGCGAAGGATAAAAAACGGGATATCCAGAGCATTGCATACCACAGCGACACTTGCGCCTTCCATCTCGAGAGCATGTGCGTTAAATATTTCGGCAATCCAGCTTTTGCGCTCCGTATTGGCTACGAACTGATCACCGGTTGCTATAACCCCCTCTTTGAGCGGCACTCCTCTTTTTTGCGCGACACTGTGAGCCAATCGGCGCAGATGCGGATCGGTCGGCATACATACCTCTCCTTCCGGCACGAAACCATGCGGATGACCAAAAGCGGTAATATCCAAATCATGCTGACACAATCCATCAGCAATGATAAGATCGCCTACATTCAGATCAGGATCTATCCCCCCTGCTACACCTGAGAATAGCAACATATCGCATCCAAACTTCTCTATCAATATCGTAGCGGTAAGCGCTGAAAACACTTTGCCGATCTTTGAATAGGCAATGGCTACCGATTTTCCTTTATATGTCGCTTCATAGTAAGTATTGCCGGCATAATCAGTCTCTTTGATATTTTCGACTTTTTCCAGAATCGGTGCTATCTCTTCTCTCATCGCGCCCATAATAGCTATTTTTTTCATTTTTGTTTTTCCTTTTATTGTTTATTTATTGCACTCTATGTGAAAAGTATCATCTCCTCGCTATTCACATTTTTTTCATTAGTGTTATTGCCGCAACCGCAAAACATAAACAACAGTACACAAACGGCTATTTTAGACACCAACAATCCGCCTTTACTGGCTTTCCAACTCTTTTAATGCATTAATGGCTGCTTCAAGCGATGCCATATCATTCACATTGAAATGCGGTTTTGAAGTTGAGCTTTTGTTTAGCCCTTTGAGTACATTGCCATGCCCGAACTCGATATAACAATCCACTTGACCATCTATATTTTTTATAGATTGCTTATAAAGCACAGGCATCACAAGCTGTTTTGGAAGAAGCACCAAAGCATCCTGTTTTGTGCTGTATGGTTTTGCAGTGACATTGGAGACCACAGGAGCTATAAAATTATCTTTCAGTACTTCTTGCAGTTTTTTGGCTAGCGGTGCAACGGCTGAGTCAAGCAGCGGGCAGTGGCTGGCAACCGACATATTGAGTAGCATCGCTCTTTTGGCTTTCGCGTTTTTCAACACATCCACGAACTCTTCGAGGTCTTTTTTGGCACCGGCTATGACGATCTGACCGTCAGAGTTATAATTGACCGCCCAAATTTGCTTACCGCTAGCTCTAGCCTCATTACAAAGATTTTCTACCGTCTCATCGCCAAGCCCCAAGGATACAAGCATCCCCACCTCTTGGTTGGCACAAGCCTCAGCCATGAGCTTGCCTCTTAGATGAACAAGCTCGACTGCATCAATTATATCAAGGGCTCCGCTTGCCACGAGAGCCGAAAACTCACCCAAAGAGTGTCCAAGTGTGAGCGTCGGAACTATGGAGGTTTTATCGACAAAAAGCTTATGAGCGATAGATGCGGCTAGCAATATAGCCGGTTGTGTAAATTGCGTTTGTGCGAGATTTTCATTTTCCGCAAACATCAACGCTTCAAAATCTATCCCTGTCCGCTCTTTGGCTTGGGCAAACATCTCTTTAGCAGCTTGGCTATTTTCAAAAAAATCTCTCCCCATCCCTACAGCCTGAGACCCCTGTCCTGCAAAGACAAATGCGCATTTTACTCCCATCAAAACTCCTATTAGATATTTTTGTTATTTTATCAAAAAGTTGGTGAAGGCTCACTGCGAATGGCTCCAGAGAAGTGCGGACCTGGTTTAACCCGGATTTTTATCATTAAGGATAATTGATTGTAACAATGAGATATTGCCTCATGACTTGCATGTGTAAGCATGAGACAATCTTTGAAAGTTTTAATAAGCCGATAGAGGGAGTCTGCTTAGTGGCAGCCGCATCCGCCATGATTGCTGCAGCAACCGCTGTCATCCTCGCCGCCGACATACCCGCTTAGCGCCTCATCTGCTGTCGCCTCTCTGGAATCAAGCACTACTACGGAAAACATCAGATCCTTGCCTGCCAACGGATGGTTGAAGTCGATAGTTACCTCAGCATCGTCAAATGATTTCACAGTCACCTGTACAGTCTGTCCATGCTCGCCTTGACCGTAAAGCACCATCCCGACCTTTAGATCAACGCCGTCAAACTGATCTTTCGGGAGAGTCTGGATCGCCTCAGGATCCATTTCGCCGTATGCCTCTGCTGCCTTAACCAAAACATCTCCGGTTTCGCCTTTTTTCATGCCTACCAAAGCATTCTCAAGACCGGGGATGATCTGGCTTTTGCCGGTGATGAACTCCAGCGGCGCTCCGCCTTTGTTCGAATCCACAGTCTCTGTACCGCCTACCTCTTTGACCTCATACTCCATAGATACTACGCTATTTTCTTTTTCAATTTTCATGATTGCTCCATTATGTGATTTCGTGGTATTTTAGCTTAGCAAACTTTATACGCCCTTATGAAATAGAAATAGCCTATTTACAAAAGTTTTAGCTGCTTGATCGGGGTGAAATTGCACTTGTGTTTAGAATTGTCGTAAGCAGCACTTGACCCTAAGCATATTTTGTGATATAACCAAATAAGAATTTCACATCTTAAATGAAGGATAAGATAAAGCTGTCTCGGGTGAATATCTTGACGCTGATTATCGAAGATTATAAAAATATGAAAAAGAAGCTCAAACAATTCACACAGAAACTTGGTACCGGTCTCAAGCAGGAATTGTCTGAAACAAGACAGATTCCCGGTCAAATCAGAAAAGGCAATCTTAAAGAAGCCGGCAAACAGATAGGTGATATCGGAAGGATGATTGTCATCGCTGCTGTATGGGTGCTTCCGGCAGGAGCTATTATTAGCGGATTTATCGTTAAGTACTCAAAGAAGATAAGACCGAGTGCTTTTCTGTATGAGACGGATGAAAGCGTTTAAGATGATCGGAGTATAATGACAGAAACATCATTATCATTTATTTCATTTCTAAGTTGATGTTTCAATTTTTAGATATATATCCCCATTGTAATGAATTTTATATCTTTTTGTTGTTTCTGTATCTTTTGGTATGTTTATACTGTCAATTACTATACCTATCTTTCGAGAAGCATCCTTGATTGCGGTCTCCAAATTAAAGCTTTTTTCTAAGTCGAGGTCAATATCTTCACTAAATCTATCCAACTCATAACAAAGAAGCAGAGCTGTGCAACCCTTAAAGACCATAGAATAATTTTTTGAATTTATTGATAACAAAATCTCTCTCATAAAAAGAATGTGTAATGCTTTTTGATTATCGTCATAGTTCATTTTTATTTCTCCACCTTCTGAGGATGTCAGCTTCACTATGGCTAAGATTCAATTCTAGCTCGTCCAGCTTCAGGCGTAATTCACTTATGTCCGCTTCGTCAAACATAAAGTCCCAAAAATCATCAAGTGGCTGGGGATACTGTTTTTTGATAACTATCCGATAGTAAATATTAGTTTAAGATTTGTATTTTTCATTTACCACTTCACTATGATATAAAACTACTTGAACCATATATTTGTTAGCTGTCGTGTCATTTGCGATAAAAAGCTGATCCGAATATGATCAATAAAGCTATCGCTGCAGCCGTATAAACAATCAATTTCTCACCTGAGATACCAAATAGACCACCAAGAGAATATAGCGCAAAAGCTAGAACTAGACCGAAAATGACAGATGATGATCCCTTTAGCTCCCATGCCATCCTTTTTTTAAGCATATCAAAGGGAAGATTTTTGATTTCTGTCTCGGAAAACTTATCATAGAGATGATGACCACCTTTTCGTCCAAGTGCAAAATGGATAATGACAGCCGGCACAAAAATAGCAGCTGTCAGCCAAAACAAAAACGAACCAAGTGTCCAGTCACTCATAGATACACCCCCCCCTTAATTAATGAACATACTTATATTCTGCTTTGGGGCGCATTTGGATGGTAAAAAAGCAATCCCAATGTCGCTACAGCAGCGAACAAGGCTCCTGTGATAAATGTGGTTGAGGCGCCGTATATGCTCCACAACGACCCAGCAATGACACTTGCCAGCAAGAGTGCAGCGCCACTCACCAGATTTAATATTCCGAAGGCTGTACCGCGAAGCTCAGCAGGCGCCGTGTCGGCAACGAGTTTTGAGAGCAACCCTTGTGTGAGTGCCATATGCAGGCCCCAGAATGCCGCACCGAGCAATGTGATCCAAGGAGATGCAGCTATTGCCAACACTACATCAGCGATGATGAGTATCATAAGTCCATATACCAGAAGCGTTCGCGCAGAAAGCCGGTCAGACGCTGCGCCTGCCGGATATGCAAATATAGCATAGACGACATTCATCACAACCATGATCGCGGGCACATAGGTGACAGTAAGCCCAACATCCTGGGCACGAAGAATCAAAAACGCTTCACTAAAACGAGCAAGGGTAAAGACCGCGCCAAGCACAACGACAAACCAATACCTCTGTGGAAGGTTCTTGACATCGATCAATGTCAAGTTGTTTCCAACATCAACAGCATATTCTGAGGACTCTGGCTCGCGCACCGCAAAGACCAGTAGAAACACGGCAAGAAACGCCGGAATGACCGCTATCCATAATACAGCTTTGATATCGTTGGCTAGCCAAATCATGAATATGACCGCGAGTATTGGTCCCACAAATGCCCCGACCGAATCGAGTGACTGGCGCAGTCCATAGGCCGCACCCCTAAGCTGCGGTGGTGTGATATCGGCAATGAGTGCATCACGAGGCGCACCGCGAATGCCTTTGCCGATGCGATCTGCGAAGCGTGCTCCAAACACCCATCCGATAGTTGTAGCAAGTGGAAATATCATCTTGGTAATGGCGCTCAGTCCGTATCCAAGCACGACAAGATACTTGCGTTTCCTGAAGTAATCACTAACTATGCCTGAAAATACCTTCGCGATCGCAGCCGTTGCTTCTGCAATACCTTCGATTATTCCGATCGTAACCATGGACGCACCGAGCACTGTTGACATAAATATCGGCAAAAGGCTATGGACCAGTTCAGAAGAAATATCCATAAACATAGAGACAAATCCAAGCGCCCAAATGCCTTTTGGCAACTTTTGATAGATACCATTACTAGAAGTTGATAGCTCAGATATATTCATTTGACAACCGATACATTATTTTTATACAAATCAGTATATCATATATTTGCCGAGCTTTCTACGGATACTTTTGCCAAAATTGTATATATTTGGCAGTTTCTCCCTTTTTAACGAGTACCGTGAAAATAGGAGAAAATATTTTCAGGTTTTATAATTGCACCCGCCTAAGTCTGAGTGAATTTCCAATAACGGAAACAGAGCTGAAGCTCATTGCCGCTGCGGCTATCATTGGAGACAGAAGCATTCCAAAGAACGGATACAATACTCCTGCGGCAATCGGAATACCGGCCGTGTTATAAACGAAGGCAAAGAATAGATTCTGTCTGATATTGCGCATGGTGGCACGGCTCAATCGTCTGGCTCTGACGATGCCTCGCAAATCACCTTTGACCAAAGTGATGCCTGCACTTTCTATTGCCACATCGGTACCTGTACCCATAGCAATTCCGACTTGGGCCTGTGCCAATGCGGGAGCATCGTTAATACCATCACCTGCCATAGCGACTGTATGTCCATCCGCTTGGAGCTGCTTGATCAGTTCAGCTTTTTGTTCTGGCAAGACCTCGGCATATACTTGGTCGATCCTAAGTATATCGGCAACGGCTTTCGCGGTGATATGACTGTCACCGGTGAGCATTACTATTCTGATACCTTCGGTATGTAGATCCCGAATAGCTTCGGCTGAGGAGTCCTTGATCGGGTCAGCGACGCTGATCAAACCGGCTGTTTTGCCGTCAATGGCAATCAGCAAAACAGTCTTGCCTTCGGTGCGTTGTTTGTCCGCTTGCGCCGACAAGTCTCCGGCATCGATACCAAGACTTTCAAGCAGTTTTACATTCCCTGCCGCCACCGTATATCCATCAACTTCACCCATGACGCCTTTTCCAGTAATAGATTGGAAGTTATCGGTCTTGATCGGCTTGATCCCCTTTTCTTCTGCTCCACGCACAATAGCCTCTGCCAAAGGATGTTCGCTGGCGCGTTCGAGACTGGCGGCTATATATAATATTTCATCTTCGGTAAATCCCGCCTCTGCTTGCACTGCGACAAGCTTTGGTTTGCCTTCAGTCAGCGTACCGGTCTTGTCCACGACTAGAATATCGACTTTTTCCATGATCTCCAGCGCTTCGGCATTTTTTATCAAGACTCCTGCCATAGCGCCACGCCCTGTCCCGACCATGATAGAAATAGGCGTAGCAAGTCCCAGTGCGCACGGACAGGCGATGATAAGTACTGCGACAGCATTGACGACGGCGTATGCCAGGCGCGGCTCCGGTCCCCACACCCACCAGGCGATAAAGGCAACCGCGGCGACACCAACCACAATAGGTACGAAATAACCTGCCACTACATCTGCCAATTTTTGAATTGGCGCTCGTGAGCGTTGCGCTTTGGCCACCATATTTACGATTTGTGCCAGCAGGGTATCGGAACCGACTTTTTCTGCCCGCATCAATAAACTGCCTGTTGCATTGACTGTCGCGCCGAAGAGCTTATCGCCGGCTGACTTTACTGCATTGATAGGTTCGCCTGTGATCATAGATTCGTCGACACTGCTTTCGCCATTGATGACTATGCCATCTACAGGTATTTTCTCGCCCGGACGGATACGCAAGGTATCACCGGGCTGTACATGCTCCAAAGGGATATCTTCTTCTGTTCCGTCCTTTCGCACGATGCGCGCCGTATTTGGAGCAAGATCGAGCAGCATCCGGATAGCCGTGTTGGTTTGTGAGCGGGTGCGCAGTTCAAGTACTTGACCAAGAAGCACCAGAGCTGTGATCACGGCTCCCACTTCAAAATATACATCTACCAAACCATCTTCCATTTGCATTGCAGATGGGAAAATCCGCGGAAACAATAAAGCAACTACGCTATATATCCAGGCCACTGATACACCCAATGCGATCAATGTAAACATATTGGGATTCCATGTTTGGACAGATTGCCAGCCCCGTACAAAAAATGGCCATCCCCCCCACAATACAACAGGTGTTGCCAATACAAATTCAATCCATTGAACCAATCGCATCGTAAGCCAATCCGGAAGCCAAGCAGGCACCATATCGGCGATCATGGATAGCAAAAATACTGGTAAAGCCAAAACAATGCAGACCAAAAAGCGGCGGCTCATGTCGATGAGTTCTTCGTTTTTTTCTTCAATGCTGAATGTAACAGGTTCCAGCGCCATACCGCACTTGGGGCAATAGCCGGGATGATCTTGCGCTACCTCCGGATGCATGGGGCATGTGTAGGTGATTGGTTCGCCATCTGTTTTATGGGACGGCAAGGTTCTTTTATCTAGATATTGTTCCGGGTGCTCTTGAAATTTGTGCAGGCAATGTTCACTGCAGAAATAATAATATTTGTTTGAATAGTTGTAATTGTATTTGGAGTCGCTTGAAACCTCCATATTGCAGACGGGATCAATATGTTGCTCTTTTTTAGTATTTGGTTTTGTTCTCATATCTCCATCTCCCTTTTGGGCTCTTGAACTTGTACTCACTCCTTGTCAAGGCATAAAGAAGTATATCATTTTTCGCCGATCTTTTACAGACTTTATGTTAAAATTCCACCATGAAAAGAAGTCCTAAACTCAACCTTTATACTACTTCGATCATAGGCGGAGTATATCGCGGCCGCAAGATCGATATCCCCGCCATCGATACGACGAGAAGTTCCAAAGCAATTCTCAAGGAGTCGCTTTTTGATACTCTCCAGTTTGATCTGATCGATAAAAACTTTGTAGAAGTTTTCGCCGGAAGCGGTTCGGTCGGGCTGGAAGCGCTCTCGCGCGGAGCCGGTGCATGCTGGTTTATCGAATATTACAAAGCCACATATGAGATTTTATTAAATAATATAAAACGCATTGACCCTTCCAGATCCCATCATTTTTTAGGAGACAGCTTCGAGAAGTTTGCATTGGTGTACGAGCTTGTCAAAAAAAGCGGCGTGAAAAGCTATTTTTATTTTGATCCGCCATTTTCTACCCGAGAAGGGATGAATGATATCTACGATAAAACGATCAGCCTGATAGAGTCGATAGAGCCCAATAGTTGTGAAAAGGTTATCATAGAACATATGAGTATGCTTGAGCTTCCAAGGCATATAGGCGCTTTAGAACAGATCAAGTGCAAAAAGTTCGGTAAAAGTTCGCTAAGCTACTTTGCCCCCAAGGAGAATTGATGCGCAAAGGCTTCCCATTTTGGAGTTTGGCAATATTGACAGGCATACTTCTTTTTACTTTTGTCGGATCTATTTTTGTCACAATCTCCCCTTTTGAGCTCGACAAAACGGCCATCTTGCAACCGCCCGGTTTTGAGCATTGGATGGGTACGGACAGACTGGGCAGGGACTTGCTCTCCAGAGTGATGCACGGTGGTCAAATCTCTTTGATCATCGGCGTTGGTTCAGCCGTGATCGCTGCTGTGATCGGACTTGTTTTGGGAGTGAGTGCCGGCTACTTCAAGGGCTATTATGATAAATCTTTTATCATCGCAGTTGATCTTTTTCTGACTTTTCCGACATTTTTTCTGCTTCTGGCATTAGTTAGCTACATATCAGCCTCTGCGCTGATCTTGATCGTAGTTATCTCGATCACCGGCTGGATGGGCACCTCCAGACTGATACGCACCGAAAGCTACCGAATTGCCGGTCAGCCGTTCATCAAAGTATTGACTATCGCGAAAGTCTCGCCTCTAAAGATCATCTTTAAATATTTTATGCCGATTCTCGCACCGATCTTCTTTGTGAGTTTTACCTTTGGGGTGAGCGGTGCCATACTCGCAGAGAGCGGGCTGAGCTACCTGGGACTTGGTGTCACACCGCCCGATATGAGCTGGGGGAGCATCTTGAGTGAAGGCAAATCAATCATGGAGATTGCATGGTGGGTAAGTTTTTTTCCTGGACTGCTGATCTTTTTGGTTACCTTCTCGCTCATACAGATCAGCGATTATCTCCAAGATATCACAAACCAAAAAGAGGGTATTACTATATGAAAAAAGAAGATCATATTGCACTGTTTATCGACTGCGACAATATCAGCGCAAACGCTATCGAAGGCATACTTAACGAACTGAGCAAATACGGATTTGTCAATATCCGCCAAGCTTACGGCAACTGGACGAAAGACAATCTCAAAAACTGGGAATCAAAACTGCTGGAATTTGCGATCAAGCCGATCCAGCAGTTTGACTACACCAAAAATAAAAATGCAACCGATATCATGATGACGATCGATGCGATTGACCTGCTGCACACCAAAGACATTGATGCTTTTGCCTTTGCTACCAGCGACAGCGACTTTACGCCCGTCGTGATGCGTGTACAGGCCGAAGGAATCAAGGTTTTCGGTTTCGGAGAGAAGAAGACGCCCAAAGCCTTCATGGCGGCCTGTTCACAATTCATCTTCACTGAAAAGCTGATGAACAACGCAGCGGTCAAAGAGTCACAGCCGGATACAGTCAAACAAGTATCTATGCTCAAAACAGCCAAGGAGATGCGCAGCGATACATGGCTTGTCAATCTGCTTCGCAACGCTCTGGAACAGACCATGGATGAAGACGGATGGGCAAATCTCGCAGATGTAGGCACATATATCAGCAACAGCTCGTCATTTTCTCCTATAAACTACGGATATAAGAAACTAAGCGGACTTATCAAAGTGATCGATCTTTTTGATATCTATATCGATGCGGAGTCTAAGCTGATAAGCATCAGGGACAAACGGTTCAAAAGCACACTACTTGAAAATATTTAATCGGATCTCCTTTTGCCGGGAAAATCACCCTTAAGTAAGCCTGCTTCATAAAGGAACGGCGAAGGGATAAAGTCCAGTTTTTTTACCCTGTCTGTTTTGGCGTATGATAGATGCAGTCTGTCTTTTGCTCTTGTGACCGCTACATAAAAGAGTCTCCTCTCCTCCTCTATACTCCCGCCCATATTCATTAGTTTATGGTTGGGAAATCTGCCGTCCATCAGATCAACGACATATACTTCGCCAAACTCAAGCCCCTTGCTGGCGTGCACTGTAAGCAGATTGACCCCTTCGCCTTCACTGAGTTCATTACCGCCAAGCACCATCGCATTGACAAAACTGCCCAAATCCTGGTAGTGAGTCGCCAGTTCCGAAAGAAGTCCGGCCTTGCGCACGATCCGCTCGCGGGAGAGCTCCTTTTTGTCCTGATCTATCTCTCCCGTTTTGAGCTGTGCACGCTGTGTTGAGAGAAGCTCGACGACGCTTGTATAAAGCTTGGAAGAGATGGCTTTGCGCATGATGGCTGACGGAGCCTTGCTCTGCTGGCTGGCACGCACAAAGTCCACATACTCAGCAAAAAATATTACCCCGTCTTTGGTCAGCTTGGGATGTTTGAGAAGCGGATGGTTCTTGATATCAACACTAAGTTCAAGCTTGGCAAAACGGCTGATCAGGCCTACCTCCAGATCATCATCAAAAAGTCCCAGTTGGCTATTTTTGGCTGGATTGAGCTTTGGCAGATCAAAACACAATGGAGCTAAAATACCTCGCATCAAATTCCCTTCACCGAAATGGACAAGGGACTGGAAAAGTTCTTTTGCCAATGCGGAACCGATCCCTTTGCTATATTCATAAATATGGATGAAAGCCATCATATCTTTTGGATTGACAAGCAGCGTCACAAGATCAAGGAGAAATTTCACCTCTTTGGCTTCAAAAAAGCTGGTACTGCCCTTGCGGCGGCACGGAATGCCAAGCTCCCTGAGACTCGCTTCAATACCGTCTGCGCTGGCATTGTTTCTGAAGATGACAGCAATCTCGTCATGCGACAAATATGTCCCTTTGATAGTATGGGCTATAGACTGATACTGCTCAAAAAGCTCATTGTAGATCAGAAGTCTGGGAGCATGACTTTCGCCGTTGCGCCCTACTTCCAGGCTCTTAGGATAGATGCGCTCATTGCGCTCGATGACCCTGTTGGCAAGCGAAAGGATGGACGCTGTGGAGCGATAGTTGGTCTTGAGCGTAAACAAATTCGCACCGCTATAGCGCGATACAAATGTAGAGATATTTTCTATATTGGCGCCATTGAAAGCGTAGATACTCTGATCATAGTCGCCGACACAAAAAAGAGATTTTGGTCTAAGCGCGTCTATGAGGGTATTTTGGAGTGTATTGGTATCTTGATACTCATCCACCAGCACCTCGCCAAAAGATATCGCAGCATCCTTGAGATAAGCGATATTCCACAGCAAAAGATCATTGAAAGAGGCAAAACCGTATTCGCGCTTGACCTCTTCAAACTCTTCTATGATATGCATATAGATATCCATCAAAGGCTCATGATCCGGATACTGCTCCAAAAACCATATATCAAATCCATTCAGTGAAGCATTTTGATACAGACTGTACCGGTCATATAAATAGATAGAGGAGAAAGGTTCGATGGCATGGTTGAGGCGCTTGAAATCCCGCTTTTCATATATGCTTCTAAAGAGAGTTTTAAGCTCTGAGGGCTGCTTGAGTGTGACCATTGAGTCTCGTTCTTTAATCCAACGGTAGCTTACGGCGTGGAATGTGCCCGACTGTATCTTTTGGACAGTTGATTTCGGGAAAAAGCGCTCAAGGCGCGCCAGCATCTCTCCGGCTGCCTTGTTGGTAAAAGTCAAGAGAAGTATAGCGGAAGGATCAATGCCGGAATGCAGAAGATGAGCGATCCTGCCTACGATAGTAGAGGTCTTGCCTGTACCTGCGCTGGCGATGATGAGATTGTGACCAAGCGGCGCAGTAACGGCGCTGAGCTGTTCGGCATTGAGTGTACTCAGCGCCATTGTGCTTAGTGCTGACCGATGATATAGTAGGTATGCTTGTTGGCTACTTTTTGCAGAATGATTTTATATTTGTCAGCCCAATGAGCAACGCTTTGCGTGAATGCTTCAATATTTTCCGAAGAGTTAGTCTCTTCACATTTGATCTTGAAATAGTCATGAGAATTGGATAATGTGATCATACCTCCATGGTGTGCCACGGCATCTTGAAGCGTCAAGAGATGCTTGGAAAAATGGTCGAAACCTTTTGTGTTTTCGATAGATTTGTTAATCTGTGCCATCGTATGCTCATTGACTGGATAACCAAATTGTGTCAAAAGTGCTTCAGGTGTGATGCGCATCTGCTTCCTTGTATATATTCTAAAAGAAGTGATTGTAGCGAATTTTACTTTAGAAGCGCCCTAAAACAGAGTTGTGCGCCGTTCAAGTCTAGACAGAAGATCTTTATAGTGCTCGACATTTTGCAGAGCCTTTTCGTAACGCCATCTTAGGATAAATTCGATGATCAAATTTTTGAGACTCGGATCAAGACTCTCCCCTTTGCCGAAATATCCCAAAGAGATATTTTTCGCCTTTTTCTTTCCGCTGTCATCAGGCTCATATGTGATAGCGATGATCTGTATATATTTTCCGGCTCTGGTTTCTCCGAAATCTTCCTCTTTGAGACCGATACCGCTTAGATTCATTGCTTTATACATGAATATCATATCAAAATCCGGCGACTTTTCAAAGATTTTCAATTCTTGAAAAAGCCATTTGATCCGTACCATATTTATTTCGCGAATTGTTTCGTTTTTTTGTTCTTCCGTAGCCTTGGCTTCATGTGGCGGTGCCGGCTTGATAACCGGCCTTTCTATAGGTTTTTCAACGGCATCAACCGATAGTTTAGATGTTGGTATTGAGTCAGAGACAATGACCGCTTCAGTCCTGACCGCTTCAGTCCTGAGCGTTGCAGACTGAGCCGAAGATATACCCTTTTTCTCAGCAAGTTTATTGTCTATCTTGCTTGTCAATGCCTTGAGTTTGTCCAAGCTACTCACTATCTTCCTCCAACCCATTTCTTAATATTTTTTAGATATGTTATATATTATCTAATATTTCGAATTTTATCTAGAATAACATTAAAATAATATAAAAAAATATGAATTTTGATATTTTTTGATACGAGTTATGTGATTCACTGATGACGAAAAGTGCTTCAGGATTTAATATGCAACCCCGAGACCAATAAGATCGTCCGGTATCGTGATCTTGGACTCATCAAAGCACACCCCGCCTTTGACGGGATTGTATTTGCACAAACTCACAGCATCAAGATCAAGCATCGTGATCACATCGGATTTGGCTGAAGCGACATGCACCGCTGCGCCGACGCTGATGGGTCCTTCGAGCATACATCCCAGCATACATTTGACGCCGTATTCGCCGGCCAAGTCTGCAAGCTTCAGCGCATTGCTTATACCGCCGCATTTGGAAAGCTTGATGTTGATCATATCGATCGCTTGAAGCTCTAGCAGCATTCGCGCATCGCGCAGGGTAAAGACCGATTCATCCGCAAGGATAGGAGTGGCAACCCGCTCTTTGATATACCGCAATCCCTCCCAATCATCAGCCTTGACAGGCTGTTCGATGAGTTTCGGCAGGATACCTTTGTGCTCAAGCGCAGTCAGTATCTCCACACTCTGCTGTGCACTCCATCCTTGGTTGGCATCGAGTCGCAAAGCGACACCTTTTCCTACCGCCCAGTATATCTCTTCTATCCTATCGATATCAATTTGACCCCCCTCTCCCACTTTGATCTTGAGGGTAGTATAGCCACGCCTCACCATCTCAAGCGCGTCTTGCACCATAACTTCTGTCGGATTGAGACTGATGGTGATATCTGTGCGAAACTCCTGCTTTTCTCCTCCCAAAAGCCTATATAACGGAAGGTTGGCCTGTTGCGCTTTGAGATCATACAGTGCTATCTCCAGCGCTGATTTGGCTGTGGTGTTTTTGAGTATTTTGTGCCCGACGATCCGGATCAAACTATCGAAATCATCCAAGTTTTGACCGATCAAAAAAGGCTTCAGGTACTCTATCACGGCGAGCATAGTGCCGATCGTCTCTCCGGTGATGACGGGCGTAGGAGCGCCCTCCCCGTAGCCTGTCAAACCGCTGTCAGTTTGGATAAGGACAACCAAATCTTCAAGCGCTTCGACTCTTCTGAGCGCAGTCTGAAAAGGTGTCTTAAGCGGCGCTTTGAGCAGTTTGGTTTTGATATCTATAATTTTCATATTATCCGCCTATTATCATCAGGATTTTGCCCACCATCAGACCTCCGAATGTGCCTATGATATACCCCATCATCGCCATCAACACCCCTATTGGGATCAGCGCCTGCGAATATGCGCCGGCCAGGATCGGCGCCGAGGCGATCCCTCCGATATTGGCCAGGGAGGCAACAGCGATACTGAAAAGATCGAGTCTGAACAGCCTGGCAAAAACTGTCATCAAAACCGCATGGATCGCAATGACCACAGCGCCCGAGAAGACATAAAGCGGCGCTTGTCCCAGCTCCGAGAAATCTGCCCTTGAAGCGATCAAAGAGACGATCATATAGAGAAAGATACTGCCCAACACATCGGATCCACCCAAACGGCTTATGGGTGTGACGGCGCAAAAGATACCAAACAGAGTCGCGATAATGACCACCCATGCGTCCTCAGTGACGAAATCAGCAACAGGCATCAAAGATGCGCTATATTGGCTCAAGGCTGAAACGACAAGCGCGATCCCCAAAAGCAAAAAGAGCGAATGAAAGCTCATCCGTGCTTTGTTTTGTGTATCATTAAGCTTCTTGACAGTTTCGTCGATCAAGGAGGTGTCTGCCCTGCTCCATTGGTTAAATTTAGCTGCAAACGGCACAAGTGCCAGAAGCACCATCACCCAAATGGCATAATCGATCGAATCGATCAAGAGGATATACCCCATTTTGCTGTCCGGCACATTCAGTGCGCCCTGGATAGCGATCATATTGGCAGTACCGCCCATCCAGCTTCCGCAGAGCGCGGCAAAAGCTCCCCATGTACCGGCTTCAAAATAACTGTGTAAAGACAAGAACATAACCACAAATCCCATCGCAATACTAAAAGATGCGAGAAAAAATGTCAGCAGCATTTTGCCGCCTAGATCTTTGATCTTGCGCAGATCGGCACTCAAAAGCATCAAAAAGATCATTGCAGGAAGTATATTGGATTTGACACCCGTATAAATATGATTGATTTCACTGTTTTTCTGCCACAAACCGAATGTCGAGAGCACCATCACCACAAAGTAGATGACCACAATGGCCGGCAGATAATCAAAAAATTGCAGCCGCAATCCTCTGTCGAGATAGACGACAAATGAAGCGATCATCACCAATACCGACAAATATGCAAAACCGTTTTCGATCATCTGCAACCTTTTCTAGATTTATATGTGATAGTACACTCCGATGCCGCTGGCTCCATCATTCGCCAATTCAACCCATAAGTGCAACACAGAGTCAGTGAATATGAAGACTAACTGCTTATAGTCACACCTCTTTATCCCTCAAGAGGGAATGGGGCATAATCGAAAAGCTACAAGATTTATTTCATTTCTTGCAGTGCTCCAATTATACCAATATTGATATCTTTATTTGCCATATATTAACTATTTCGTGATATTATAAAATAAAAAGGCTCAAAATGCGAAATGTTTTGATGGTGCTGTGTGCTCTCCAGATACTCTCAGGAAGTGAATATATCTTGACAGAGGGCAAGCGGGCATGGAGTAAGATCGATGAGATGCCCAAAAACAAGATCGCCGATATGTCCAAAATTCCGCAAGACCCTGCTTTTTACGCCAATCAGCTAGAAGCGCTACCTATGAGCCGCCAACTGGAGCTGGACAAGGAGTATGATGAGAAGTTTTTCAAGCCCTGGAAGCTTAACAGGATCGAAAAGCCTTTGGATGAGCTGGAATGGCCGTTTCGTTCTGTCAGAAAAGAGAAGATTTTTGACGGAGCAGGCACTGTTATCCCCTCCTTTGTTTATGAGCAATGGATCGACAATGCACAGTTTGAACTGCTTGATACCGTACACCGACAGGGGATCACCACCCGTCATGTCGATGTCCGCGCGTTGCCGACTGCTAGGCCCTTTTATCGGGATGCAAGCAAAACCGGCGAGGGATTCCCGTTTGACTACAACCAAAACAGCTCTTATCATATCAACACACCGCTTTATATCTCACACTATTCCAAAGACAGAAGATGGGTGTTTGTGCGCGGCTCTACCGCCTATGGATGGGTAGAGGCTTCAGGTATCGCTGTCGTGGACAAAAGCTTTATGGAACGATTTGAGAACGGCCATTATGCTGTCGTGATCAGAGACAATATCAAATTGTATCAAGACGGCAAAGCGCTTACTATCGTCAAGATCGGGGCAATTTTCCCCATGATCAAGACAAATGTCAAGACATCGGACAATAACAGTACCGCCCTGGGCTATCTGATAGCCCAGCGAAATCTTGACGGCAAAGCAATCTTGCAGAGTGCATCTGTCGCAAAGTCCGGTCTATTAGTAAAAAAACCTTTGGCTTTCACTCCGAAAAATGTGGCTATGATCGCCAGGCAGTTTTACAATGAACCATACGGATGGGGCGGACTGCTCCAGACTCGCGACTGCTCTTCGACGACCAAAGACTATTTTGCCGTATTTGGCATCTATCTGCGCAGAAACTCAAGCGAACAGGCGATGGACGGGTGTGTCACTCCGATCGGAAGTTTGAACAAAAATGCCAAAAAACAGATGATCATCGGCAATGCCAAACCGTTTCGTTCGCTTCTTTTTGTGCCGGGTCATATCGTGCTTTATCTGGGGCAGTACAAAGGTGAACCGGTGATCATGCACACATATTGGGGGACGCGTCTGACGGATGGCAGCAAGCATGTGCTTGCCCGTACCGTTGTAACGACAACCGAGCCGGGCAAAGAGCTTGATCAGATCAAAGAGTCAAGCAAGCTCGCCAATACGCTCAAAAAGATCATCACATTTGGGGAGTAGGTGCCCATAAGTACCATTTCGCTATAATCATCCATCATATAATATAGCGAGAGAACGCAATGAGTGAAAAAGAGAGTAAATTTTACAATCCCAAAGAGATCGAAAAGAGCTACTACCGGGTGTGGGAAGAGCGCGGTTATTTTGAGATAGACGGCAATGCAAAGATACAGGAAGCCGGCAAAAACTTCTGTATCATGATGCCTCCTCCCAATGTCACCGGTCATCTGCATATCGGCCACGCCCTCACCTTTACTCTGCAGGACATCATTACTCGCTACAAGCGGATGGACGGCTATAAGACGCTGTGGCAGCCCGGAACCGATCATGCCGGCATCGCGACGCAGAATGTCGTCGAAAAACAGCTGCTGGCAGAAGGGACGACCAAAGAAGAGATCGGCCGAGAAGCGTTTTTGCAAAGAGCGTGGCAGCAAAAAGAGAGCTCAGGCAATGCTATCACCCACCAGTTGCGCCAGCTCGGAGTCTCGCCGGCGTGGAGCCGTGAGCGGTTTACGATGGATGACGGACTTGCCAATGCAGTCAAAAAAGCCTTCAAGTCGATGTATGATGAGGGCTATATCGTCCGCGGAAACTACATGATCAACTGGTGTACCCATGACGGCGCGCTTTCGGATATCGAAGTTGAATACGAAGAACATCAAGGCAAACTCTATCACATCAGATACCCGCTGAGTGACGGTTCAGGCGAAGTTGTGGTAGCGACCACAAGACCTGAGACCTACTTCGGGGACAGTGCCGTGATGATACATCCCGAGGATACCAGACACAATCATCTGATCGGCAAAAAAGTCAGACTGCCGCTGATCAATCGTGAAGTGGAGATCATCGCCGATGAGCATGTCGATATGGAGTTCGGCACAGGATTTGTCAAGGTCACACCTGCGCATGATCCCAACGACTACGAGGTAGGTAAAAGACATCATTTGGAGTTTATCACCATTTTTGATGAAAACGGCATACTCAATGAGTATTGCGGCGAGTTCAAAGGAATGGAAAGACTCGCATCAAGAGATGCTATCGTAGCCAAACTTCAGCAAGAGGGATATATAGAAAAGATCGATGAGCATATCCATCAGGTGGGACATTGCTACAGATGCAACAATATCGTAGAGCCATACATCTCGAAGCAGTGGTTTGTGTCCAAAGAGTTCGCCAGAGGCGCCATAGAACGGGTCAACGGCGGTGAGTCTCGCTTTTTTCCTGCGCACTGGATCAACAGCTACAACGCATGGATGAATGATATCCGTGATTGGTGTATCTCGCGCCAGCTTTGGTGGGGTCATCAAATTCCGGTATTTTATTGCGATGAGTGCGGTCATGAGTGGGCATTTGAGAGTGATCTGCCTACAAGTTGCCCCAAATGCGGTACAGCGCATATACACCAAGACCCCGATGTGCTTGATACATGGTTTTCATCCGGTCTTTGGCCCTTTTCGACGCTGGGCTGGGGTAACGGCAGCAAGAGTGTACAATACAACCCGGATGACATGAAAGAGTTTTATCCCAACTCTCTGCTGATCACCGGTTTTGATATTTTACTTTTTTGGGTCGCCAGGATGCTGATGATGGGCGAAAAATTGACCGGAGAGCTGCCATTCAGAGATATCTATCTGCATGCGCTTGTCAAAGACGAAAACGGCGAAAAGATGAGCAAATCCAAAGGCAATGTGATCGATCCTTTGGTGATGATCGACAGGTACAGCGCTGATGCGCTTCGATTTACGCTTGCTGTATTGGCGGTGCAGGGTCGCGACATCAAGCTCAGTGTCGAGAAGCTGGAACAGAGCCGTAACTTCACCAACAAGCTCTTCAACGCAGCCAACTTTCTGCTGCTCAATCATGATAGTTTTGAAGACCTCTCGTCTGAAAATATCAATACACCTTTGGGAAGCTATATGCTTTCCCGTTTCAATCTCGCAGTCAAAGAGACACGGGAGTTTATGGATATTTACCGCTTCAACGATGCCGCAACGACACTTTACCGCTTTTTGTGGGGTGAATTTTGCGATTGGGGGATCGAGCTGAGCAAAGCTTCCAAAGAGAGCGTTGCCGAGCTTGGATCGATCTTTAAAGAGGCGATGAAGCTTTTGCATCCTTTCATGCCGTTTATCACAGAAAATCTATATCAGCGGCTTTCCGATACAACACTTGAAGATAATAATTCGATCATGGTGCTTCCTTATCCGCGCGTGAGTCATATAGATGAAGCTGTCTCAGAGCAGTTTGGATTGGCGATCGAAGCGATCGTATCGGTCAGAAGGTGCAAGACGCTGATAGACAAAGGCAACCAGACCATAGAAAAGGCATCTATCAGATTTGGCAAACCGGCTGATAAAGAGCTGTTAAAACCTTTTATTGAGAGATTGGGCAAAGTAGGCGAGATCAATTTCGTAGAAGAAAAGCTTGCTCATTGTGTGACGGATGTAAGTGATTCGCTTGAGACGATGATCTCCACAGACGAGATCGACCTCTCGGCAATCATCACCAAGCTGACCAAACAAAAAGAAAAACTTGAAAAAGAGATCATCAAGCTCTCAAGCATGCTGGAGAATGAACGATTTGTTGCCAATGCCCCTCAAGCCGTACTTGAAGAAAATAGACGATTACTCGCAGATGCCAAGACAAAGATAGACAAGGTCAACACCGAGCTTGCCGGATTTGGAGTCTAAGTTTTTGTGAGAAACTTATCCTCAAACTCTTTGACCGTCATCGCAGGACCAAAGAGCCAGCCCTGATAATATAACTTAGTGTCACTCTTGTCAAGACTGTCTTTTTGTTTTGTTGTTTCGATCCCTTTGAGTACGATCTCATAGTCTAGTTTTTTGCCAGTGTTGATCATACTTTGCAATAGATAAAGATCGTCACTGCTTTGGTCTATATCTTTGACAAATCTACTATCGATTTTGAGCGTAGAAAATGAGAGATCTTTTAACTGTGACAAAGAAGAGTATTTGGTACCAAAATTGTCAATAGCACAGTCAATACCATGCTCTTGGAGGGCAAAGATAGCCTTTTCGATCTTATTGTAATCTTTAAATAAAGAGTGTTCTGAAAACTCAAGCCGTATTTCTGACGGCTCAATACCATAGAATTTTATTTTGGAGAGAAATATCTGCAAAAAATGAGAATTTTCCAGTTGTAGAATATCGATATTGATCGAAACATATTGGATATTATAGATTTTTTGACTCTTCCACTGTGAGATTTGACGGCATACATGTTCGACCACCCACCACCCGATCCAGTCAGCCATACCTGATTCGGCAGCCAAATACATAAACTGATCCGGATAAAGCATTCCTCTTTGAGGATGATTCCAGCGCAATAGTGATTCTGCAGCCACGACACCATCATCATGATATCTGGCAATCGGCTGAAAATATAGCTCCAACTGATCATTGGCGACGGCAAACCCGAAGTCATGCTGCAGCAAAAAGTGCTCTTTTCTTTTTATATCCATCTCAGCGCTGTAGTAGCATGGCGCATCTCCTCCATTGTGTTTGGCCTGATACATAGAGATATCCGCATGGCGAATGATCTCTTCTATGTCGCTTTGATCAGGCTCAATGATCACGATTCCCAAACTGCAAGTCACACTCAGGTGCATACCTTGAATGACAAATGTATCTGCAAACAGCTCTTTTATCTGCCCTGCAAATATTTGGCTTGTCTTATATGTTTGCTCCATATCCTTGGAGACTAAAGGCACCACAAAGACAAATTCATCTCCGCCTATTCTATTGAGACTATAATCCTCTTCTGCTAATGAATCAAGCCGTTCGGCAACTTGGATGAGAAGATCATCTCCCGCATGGTGTCCCATTGTATCATTGATATGTTTGAAGCGGTTGAGATCAAGAAAAAAGAGTACCGAAAAATGATCTTTATGCCTTTGTTGAAGTATCAAATCGTTCATATATCGGATCAAAGCTCTTCTGTTGGCAAGAGATGTCAACGGATCATGCACTGCAAAATATTCCAGCTCGTCATGCGCCTGTTTTTCATTTGTTTTATTTTCTATAAGAGCAATACCGCCCAATATCTCTCCCTTGGGATTGACGACAGGAGAAATCTTTGCTTCTATCCAAAGATCCAAACCTTTGATCGATCGATAAGGACCCGCATAGTATTGGGTACTCAATTTATTCAAAGCATCTCTGATCGAAGCCAAAGGTCTTTGATCAGGAATAGAGCTGAGGTCAAGCCCTATCAACCCATCATTGCCGACATGGAAAAGTTCACCAAAGGCTTGATTGTGATCAATGACCTTATAATCGGTATTAAAATAAAAAATCCCGATAGGCGCCTGCTTGAAAAGAGACTTGAGCTCATCTTGCTTTACAAGGAGATCGCTTTGCATCTTGCGCAGCTCCATCTCATGTTTGCAGGCCTCCATGATCGCCTCTTTGGCTTTGAGATTGATCGAGATAATCATATATATAAAGACCAATCCCATCAGTGCCAATGCATAACCGATAGGTGAACCAAACATCAAAAATGAAACAATCAAAGGAATAAGCAACAAAAGGTTATAGATGGTCGAGATGCGCATATCAGGCGCAAGTGAATTGAGTGCACCTCCACTCAGTCCCAACAGAATTATATCGACCAATAGAAGTTCATTGCTGTTTTTTAGATAAGGAATAAACACAATAGCTGTACAGCCCCATAAAAATGCAGTCAAAAAGGCCTTGTTGGCAAAATTTTTGTAGCATTTGATATGTTCGATACAGGAACGAACCTTAAAATAGTGATAGCTGTCATACAGTCTGACAAGACTAAGCGAAACAGTCGCCACAAACCATGTATTGATAATATATCCCGGCACACTATCCTTTAGAAAGATATAGATTATCAAAGAAAGAATAACCAATATTGCCATACTTTTTTGTGCATTATAATGAAGCTGATCTAAGAGTTTTTTGAAATTCTCTTTCCTGATATGCAGATAAAATGGCCTAAAAAGTGATAATATTTTTATATTTTCCATAAAAATAATGTTAAGATAAGTTTAATTAAAAAAGTATTAAAGTGATATACATTCAAATACAAAGGTGTAATAAATGGAACATAATGTTATCAGTCTGGCAAGAGCGGCTATCATAGAGGCGCTGGGAGGCAAAAGCTCTATTGATCTAGAGGCAATGCTTCGCGATAATCCTTCACTGCGCCAAAGCGGCGCTGCTTTTGTGACATTGACCAAAGAACCGCATGAACAACTTAGAGGATGCATAGGTTCCCTATCGGCATATCGGCCGCTTTATCAAGACATTATCTCCAATGCCCGCTCTGCCGCGTTGCATGATCCTAGATTTCGGCCGCTTAGCGTCGATGAGTTCAAAGAAGTTAAGATAGAGGTATCGATCCTTTCGGAGCCAAAACCGCTGGAATACAAAGACAAAGATGATCTCAAAGCCAAGATTCGCCCCTGTGTTGACGGGATTGTGCTGGAGTATGGCAACTATAGAGCGACCTATCTGCCTCAGGTTTGGGAACAGCTTCCTGACTTTGAAAACTTTTTTGCCTCGCTTTGCATGAAGGCCGGGCTTGCGGGAGACTGCCTAAAACTTCATCCAAATATTAAAAAATATCAGGTTAGCAGCCACAAGGATTGACTTAGGGCGCCCCCTGAGTCAATTTGTTTTGTTTCCTTCTAAACATGGCATATAGCGGATGATGGTCTGAGAGTCCATGATCATGCGCTATTCCTGTATCGGTCAATTCCAAGCCGCGGTAAAAGATAAAATCTAAAGGATTGCCCATGACAGATTTCGCCTTCGTCTCAAAAATGACACTCTGAAGCATGAGTGTTTCAGCCATCTTTTCTAGTTGTTTCATGCGTTGTCTGTTCCAGCTGTTGAAGTCACCCGCTACGATCAGCGCCCCTTGGTATTCTCGGATACATTCCGATATCCGGTCAAGTTCCCTTTGGTAGCTCCTGCTTCCTCGGAAGTTGATCGCATGAAGATTGAGTATCCATAGTACACTCTCATCCTTGAAAGTATAATGGCTGATCAACATACTTTTGTGGGTGGCGATGAATAGCTCTTTATCTTTTGACAGAAACGGAAGCGCTCTGTCTGCCTTGCATCTGCTTGCGGTCAAGACACCCCAAAAAAGTCTCTTGTGCTCAAGATTTGCAACAGCATCAAAGCCGAATTCATGTAGAAAAAAAGGTTTTTTGTCTTGAAAGCCGGCCTCTTGAAATAGTACAAAGTCCACGCTCTTCTCTTTGACAAACCTTTGGACAAATGGCTTGAAACCGGCATGTTTGAAGTTGTTTTTGTGCACATTCCAGCAAAGTACTCCAAACTCATCAGGCACAAAAGGATCATGCGTGACACAAGAGGCACTGTGGTGCAAGACAGATGGGATCAGCATTGACTGCTACAAGTCTGGAATGACGATTGATCTTTGATCAAGAAAAGGAGAGTTAAATACGGCGAAGTCACAACAATGCCTCCAGCCTCTTCTCAAAGTCATCCGAAATGAGATCAAACTCCTCTTGGGCATATCCAAGTTTTTCAAATAGCAATTCAATCTCATTGTGGTCATCTGCGATCTCCTGTGAGAGTGATCGGATTGCACCTGTTTCTCCGGTATCAGTGGCATTTGACAGGAGTGTTGTATTGTATTTGATCTGCTCTTCAAGCGCCATGATGCGCGTTTCGCACCCCTCGATGGTCTTGCCTATGGGATTGAGCCGTTTGCCCCGTTCTGTGATGAGATAGGATCGTTGCGTCTTGATCTCTTTTTTTGATAATCCCGAAGATGTCACGGACGGTTGAGGTTTTTGACTGCCATCTTCCTCTTCCCACCCTATCTTTTCGAGAAATTCATCATATGTCCCGTCAAAAAATTCTGCACGGCCACGATGAAATATAATCAATTGATCCGCCAGCCGGCGCAAAAGCATCTCTGAGTGAGTAACCATGATGACTGACCCACAGAAGAGTTCGATCGCGTCACAAAGGGATTCTATCGACTGCATATCGAGGTGGTTGGTGGGTTCGTCCAGCAACAGAAGATTGGCAGGAGTAGCGATGATTTTGCCCAGCATCACCCTGCTTCGTTCTCCACCTGAGAGGACTTTGATCTTTTTGTCTGCCGTGGCGCCGCTGAACATCATCGTACCGCAGACAGAGCGCACTGAAGCGATGCCGAGTTTCGGATCAACACCCTGGATCTCTTCGATGATCGTATGCTCCATAGACAGCCTTTCGATATTGCTCTGTCCAAAGTGCGCAAACAGTGTTTCTGGATGGGAGTATATCTCTCCTTGCTGCTTTGGCAGTTCATGGGCTATATAGTTTAGAAGGGTGGATTTACCTTTGCCGTTTTTGCCGATGATAGCGATACGCTTTTTGTTTTGCAAAGCAAACGAGAGATGATCGAAGAGAGGTTTGCACGGATCATACCCAAATCCCAGCTCTTTTGCTTCCAAAAGAAGCTTGGCAGGGGTTGGACTGAAGCTAAATCTGAAATTCAGATCAGATTCTACCGTAAGCTTTTCAAGCACTTTGATCTTATCCAACTCTTTGACCTTCGCCTGAGCCAATGCTGCAGTGGAAGCGCGTACTTTGTTGCGTGCGATGAACTCCTCAAGCTCTGCTATCTTTCTTTCCTGATTGATACGCATCTTGTCATAGTGCAGATCATCATCGGCCAATTGTGTGTAATATTTTTTAGTATCGCCTTCTATAATCTTGAGTTTTCTGCGCTGTATGCCCATCGTATGAGTGGTCACAAAATCCATAAAATCACGGTCATGAGTTATCAGTATCACCTCGCCGTCAAATCTTCGTAAAAATTCCTTGAGCCAACGCATCGAGACGATATCAAGATAGTTGGTAGGCTCATCGAGCAGCAGCAGATCGGGCTGTGTCACCAAAAGCTTGACGAGATTGATGCGTATCTGATATCCTCCCGAGAAGCTGGCAGGATGCCGGCCAAGGTCATCCTTGTCAAATCCCAGCCCGAAAAGCATCTTTTCGATCTCATAGCGGCGGTGCTGCTCATCTTCGCCTAGAGCCTGCGCGCACTCATCAACGATATTGGGTTGAGTAAAATGAATATGCTGTCCCAGCGCGCCGATCTTGTATCCTTTGGGAATATTTATATCACCCTCTTCACAGTTCTCCTCGCCCAAAATGATCTTGAAGAGTGTGGATTTGCCGGAACCGTTGCGCCCCACCAATCCTATCTTGTCGCCTGACGCCAGGGCAAAATTGAGATTTTCGAAGAGCTTGACTCCATGGAAACTTTTGGCAAGATTGGTTATTTTGATCATTGAAATATTGCTTTTATGTGGATTGGCGCTATAATACTATAAGAGTATTTCTAATAACCTTATAAAGTGTTATGAGTATTTTATCCGATTCTTGGCTTAAACTTCAAAATATGCTTTATAAAAAATGGCAATACATTAAATTTTTTTTCAAATCAGCTTCAGCTGCTCCTTCAAAAATTTGCCTTATAATTCTTCTGACATTTTGGCTT
>DYNJ01000002.1:0-2816 GCA_020721085.1 Sulfurovum sp.
GCGTCGTTTCACTCCTCGCGATGACGGAAGCCGTCACTGCGAGCGCAGCGCGGCACTCTCTGTCAGGTTGATTGGTTATAGTTTTCATCTCATCCTCCTTGGGATATATTCATAATGTCAAAATCTAACGAAAGTGCCGATAACACTTTTTGTACTATCTCTATAGCTTTTTTAGACTCTTTAAATGTCGGATGACCATTTGGCAACAGTCCAAGACTGGCAGGATAACGAGACTCTATATACACGCTATCTATAAAAAGCAAATCATCCACTTCAACAGGATTGTCTATCAAATCCGCTACTAGCTCATATAATTTTTTCGTATTGTGTATTCTAGGTACATCCTTACCATTTGCTTCGAGTATCCCCTTGAAAAGCTTCTCAACACACTGCTGAGAATGAAACAATACGATATTGGTCAGATATTCATCACCATCAAGTTTTTTGAGTGCATAATAGTCTTGCTTTGCAAACTCAAACCATTCGTTATGCTGCGATTTCAAGCAAGACCCCCTTCTCGTTGATCTCCCGGATGAATGAACTGTTTTTTGCCACCAACTCTTCCCACTCTTTTTTTGTATATGCTAAAACATCGATCGGCTGTTTTATTTGATCCAGTTTTTTTAGAATTTCCATCTTGATCTCAATCCGCTCTTGGAAACTTTTATACCCTTCCTCTTTATTTACAAATACGAGATCAATATCACTATTACTATTAGGTTGTCCATATGCATACGAACCAAAAAGGATAATTTTATAAGGATGTAATGATTGCAATGTACTTACAATTTGATGCTGCAACTCAACAGATAGTGGTATTGCTTTCATCTCATCCTCCTTGGTGATTTAATACACATCATCGTGTGTGCCGATGTTAAAAAGAACTATCTCGTCTTCTACTATTTGTACGATCAATACGATCCTGTACTCATATGTCAAGCTGACCGCATGATATTCAGACAAATCACCTTTCAATCGATGCAGTTTTAACGATGGCTCAAAAACATCAAAAGAGAGCTTCTTCAAAACATCCCCATATTTACTGATCAAATCGGGATGTTTTTTGAAAAACTTTTTCTCTTTTGAAGCATATCGCTCTGTCTTACGCAATTTCATGTTTCAATTCCGCAATATAACTATCGATATCACCAATATCAACAGTTTCAAGCTTGCCTGTTTTGTAAAGCTCCAAATCCTCAAGAAGTTCGCTTTCCATAACCGATCCATCCTCTTTTTTTTGAACTTCAAACTTTTTGATCACATCACTTTTCAATAAACTTATCATTGTCATAAACTGCTCAAATTTCCCATCTTCGATTTCTAACACTATGGTTTTCATCTCATCCTCCTTGGGATTGATTGTGTGATTCACAATATTTATACAAAGTGTTGGGCTCAATATCCACCGCGCCGTCTTTAAACTCCAAACATCCCCATTCGTCATTGATTACTGCGGTACCCAACTCATCTGGTTTTAAATATTTTGCCACCAAAGACTCAATATTGGCTTCTTTACACTCACCATTCTCAAAAATAAATACAAACTCAAATCCATGTTTTTGTTCAAATGTTTTTAATTTCATCATTTACTCCAAAGGTTGGATTCGGTGGAAATTTTGCGTTTCCCACATCTCGATCAACTCTTCTAGATGCTTTTTAAAGAACTTTATCTCTCTTTTGAGATAGCTTTTTTCTTTATCCAATCGCATTTTTCAGCTCCTGGATATGCTCGTCAATATCGCCCATAGGCTCAAAACCGCTAAAATCACCTCGATTGATCTTATCCAAAACCTCTAAGCAGTGCTTTTCATCGATCTTGAACTCATCATCTTCTTTTTCTATTTGAAGTTTATTGATCAAATCGCTTTTTAACGAATGTATAACTGTCATGAACTGCTCAAATTTGCTATCTTCGATCTGCAAAGTTATCGTTTTCATCTCATCCTCTTTGAGGTTTACCGTGAATTTCACACTGCCATAAAATATCCACTCTCTATCGAAGACCCAGCCAAACCCCAATCCATTATATAGTATAAAACATTTATCTTTGAATATTTCTTAAAGTGATTGATTTTGTGGTATAGCATAAAAACAGATCACTTGGCTTTGCGCAGATAGTCTCTCACATATTCATAGCCCGAATAGAGTGTAAGCACAACAGCTACCCACAAAAGTAGCTCCCCAAACGGCCACTCCATCAGTAAAAATCCGATCGCGATCATCTGTGCTACAGTTTTGACCTTGCCCATCCATGAAGCAGATATGTCAAACCCTTGACTTACGGCAGATACACGCATGCCGGTGATGAAAAGCTCTCTGGTAAGTATCAGAAAAATAGCCCACTCATTGGCGCGGCCAAGCACCATGATGCCCAAAAATCCAGCCAATGTCAGCATCTTGTCAGCCAATGGATCGAGTATCTCTCCCAGTGTGGTGATCTGATCAAATGTGCGGGCGATATAGCCGTCGAAAAAGTCTGTCGCGCTTGCCAAGACAAATAGAAATGCAGCAAAATAATCAAGCCATGAATAGTGTATGCCTTGGAAAATAGCATTGTCTCGATCCACAAGAAGTGCAAACATCACCGGTGCTAGCGCAAGACGGATCAATGCCAAGATATTGGGGATGTTCCATATATTTGACTGTCGCATCTGCCCCCCTTTTTATATTATCATCTTAACTTTCGCACATACCGTCATCATGCCTGATCGGGAATGACCGGAGAGCCGGATTGCCACACTTCGCGAAAACCGTGTTGTTATTTATCTAAATGTCGTTCCGCCATCGACGACCAAAGTATGCCCTGTGATCCAGCT